>CAZHWP010000025.1:0-29212 GCA_964535945.1 uncultured Porphyromonas sp. | reverse complement strand
CCAATCTGTGTCATTTGTGTTGATTTTTCCTAGCTTCTCAATGAGCTTCATATCTTGCTTACAGCTACTTCCTACTGTAGTAAGTAAATCTCCAGTAATGGCGGCATTGATACCTATTTCTATTGCCTTAGCCTGCGTTTCTAAGCTAAGTTGAGCTCTCCCACCCGAAAAGCGTAAGTAAGCCTGCGGATTGATTATCCTAAATAAGGCAACAGTAGTAAGGTACTCATCTTCGCTCAGAGCCTTACTGTCTGCTAATGGGGTACCTGGGATGGGCTGAAGAATATTGATGGGGATGGAATACACCTCTAATGAACGAAGGTAAAAAGCAAATTCTAAACGCTGTTCCATCGTTTCTCCCATGCCAATAATCCCTCCCGAGCACACACGCATTCCAACTTTACGAGCAGCACGAATGGTGGCTTCTTTGTCGGCTTGGGTATGTGTGCTGCATAGCTTGGTAAAGTAGCTTGGTGCAGTTTCCATATTGCAGTGGTATGTAGTTACTCCACTATCAAAAAGTATCTGAAGCTGCTCTTCGTTTAGTAATCCCAACGAAGCACAGCACTTTACATTGCTTTGCCTCTTAATAGCTTTGTAAGCTTCAGACATAGAGAGAACTTCTTTCATCGTTGCAGCTTTGCCACTAGCAACAAGCGAAAAGCGTCCCACACCTTGCTGGGCGTTATAGAGAGCTTGTGCCACGATGCTGTCACTACCTTTGAGGGCATACGACTCGGATGCGGTACAGTAATGTGCACTCTGAGCACACCATTTGCAATCTTCGCTACAATTGCCACTCTTGGCATTCATGATGGAGCAGGTGTCGAATTTGTTGCCCATAAACTTACTGGTAATACGAGCTGCCAATTGGTATAATTCTTCTTTGGGGTAGTCTAGCAAGGCTATAGCTTCCTCTTTGCTAATTGATTCGCCTGCGAGGATTCTTTTTTCGATAGTTTCGATCATTTGTAAGGGATACCTGATGAAAGGTCTTTGGAAGTAATATGTGTTTTCCGAGAGAGCTTGTGTGAGGGTCTCGGATTCGTTTTCAGACCACTAAAGTACAAAAAAGCAGCGACACAAGAGCTGTGCCGCTGCTTAAATAAAGAATTAGCTGTTCTTCGTATTGCTTACTTAGCTACACGTTCGAGCCATTTTACCATCGATAGCATCACGAGCATCGAGAATGCACATGCTCCTGCAAATACGACCCAAGTAGCCCAGATGGGGATGTTGTTGTAAAGAATCATACCTAAGAAAAGGAGTGAGTTACCAACAGCCGTTGCACAGAGCCACAGACCTTGCATGATACCTTGTAAGTGTGGTGGAGCAACCTTCGATACAAACGAGATACCCATAGGCGAGATGAAAAGCTCGGCCACTGTAAGGGTGAAGTATGTAAGGATGAGGAGCCATGGCGAAGCCTTAAGGGCAACATCCAAACCACCGTCAGCCTTAAGTTGAGAAACGTTAGGCAGCGTTTGAGAGCCAATAGCCATAATCACGAAAGCTAAAGCGGCAATAAACATACCAATCACAATCTTCTTTGGAGTAGATGGCTCCATATTGCGCTTTTTGAGTGCACCAAAGATGAGAAGTAGAAGTGGTGTAAGCGTTACAACAAACAAGGGGTTGATAGACTGGAATATTTCAGCACCAACAATCTTAGTGAAGCCCAAGTTGATTTCGATTGCAGATAGGTCTACATAGTCTTTGGCAAACTGCGTTAGTGAAACACCATTTTGATGGAATGACATCCAGAAGAAGATCACCACACCAAATACAGCACTTAGTGCAAGTAGACGCTGACGAATCTCTGAGGCAGCCATCGTAACTTCCTGCTTTGTAACCTCTTGCTTATCGGTCTGGATACCTTTCTTACGCTCGTCTGCAGGGAACTTCTTCTTATTTACCAAGTAGATAGTCATTGAGATGAACATAGCTATTACAGCAGCCAAGAATGCATAATGGAAGCCTGTGTTGAAGACTCCCAAATACTCGAGCGAGAAAGCCATATTGTCTGTTACTGCTACTCCATTATTGGCGAGTGTAGAATATTCGCTAAACTTTTGCAATTGGTCGGCTGTAATATTGCCCTTTACAATGGCGTGACAAAGCTCAGGAAGGTTAGCATTGTAGCCAAAGCCGTTGAATTGTAGCCACCAGTTACGAATAGCAACAGCAATCATTGGAGCAAAGATTGCACCTACGTTGATAAACATGTAGAAAAGGCTGAACCCGGTGTCGCGCATGGGGCGATATGTGTCGTTGTCATACATACGACCTACCAGCGCTTGCAGGTTACCTTTGAAGAGGCCGTTACCGAAAGAGATGGTACCGAGTGCTACACAGGTAAGGATCAGCCAAGGAGTCATATTGCCAACAGCTGTAGGAGTTGGTAGCCCCAAGAGTACATAACCACCAGTCATTACTAGTAGGCCTGCCAAGATAGTACCTTGATAGTTTTTAGTTTTGTCGGCAATAATACCACCCACAAGGGCTAGCACATAAACCGAAGCATAGAAGATTGAGTAGATAATACTGGCGTCGGTATCTGACATACCGAATTTGGCTTGCAAAAACAATAGCAAGATGGCCATCATAATGTAGAAGCCAAAGCGTTCGCCCATGTTAGTAAGCGAAGCGGAAATTAACCCTGTAGGGTGTTTTTGTTGTCCCATAGTTTTACTAGTGATTGTTTTATTATTATTGATTTGTTTCTGTGATATGCTTGATAGCACCAGTCTCTTCATCGAAGATAATGCTGATGCTCTGTCCTTCTTTCTGCTTGAATAGGCGAGGAGCCAAGGCTTTCCTTACACCAAACTGTGTGATTGGCAGCTCTGCATCGAATAGTTTCTTTGTGCCATGCCTTAGCTGTACGAGAGCCTTTCCTGGAAGGTTATAGACTATTCCTTTCAAGCTTTTTTCGTACTTAGCGGCTGCCTTTTCGTCAAGCTCAGGGGCTAAATCAGTAGCTTGCATGGTTAGTTTTACAGGTTCGCCAGCAAGATCGTCGGCTTCTAAGATACCAAGTAAAGGTGAAAAACGGAAGAGGATATAGTCGTGTAGCTTCTCTTTCGGATTCATCAAGAATTTCTCTTCGCTCCAGTAGCTAGACTCACTGCCATAGAATAACTGTAGAATAGCTTGTTCTTGGCTCTTTAGTTGATCGATCAACAGCTGCAAGGCTGTGCCGTCGGTAGTCTGACTACTAGCCTGACCCGTAAGTAGATCCATGAGGCTTTCTCGAATGCGAAAGACTTGATTGGCTGCCACTTCGGCTTGTTTGCCTATGCTGCTCGCCAAGCTATACTCTTGTGGTAATGCCGCTAAGAGTTTAGCAGCCTCTTTATTGGGAGGAAGTTCAAATTTAGATTTAGAGTTGGCTGCATTAATCGCTTTCTGATCGGCGTTGATTGCACAAAGCACCCCTTGTCGATTGAGTGTTACGAAGTCTGCCACATTGCCCGATCTGAATTCGACCACGTATTTGCTATCATTGTCGGCAACACCTATCGACTCTATCTGAGCTGCTCCTAGACGATAAGTAGTACTAGCCTCAGCTTTCGCATCTTGCGAAAAGTATTTACGAGCATAGAGATGTAGCTTTCCTGGATGGAACTCGGTACGTTCTACTTGCACACGTATTTGTAAGCGAGAGTAGGGGAGAGCGTAGACAATCCCATCGCCATTGTTTCGAGCTATGTTATACGGATTGGCATTGCCCTGACCCGATAGAATCGAAGCAGAGAGAAGCCAAGCTAGGCATACTAATAGACCAGTCTTTGAAGCACTCATAAAGTTCACGGATTTGTCCATCGAACGCAAAAATACATTATTTAATCGAATAATTGGGATAATCAAAGGCTTTTTAGCACAAAGGGCTCTCTTGTACTAAGAATAGCCGAAAAAGAGCCCCTGGATTATGCAAAACGCTTTTCGATATCGCTCTCTTCTATGACACTTATGACAATCTTCCCTTGAGGACAGTAGCTCGGCTCACTGCTAGCAAAAAGTTCTGCCAAGAGGTCATTTGCTTCGCCTTGGCTTATTTTTCCTCCATAGGGAATAGCCTTGAACTCAGCAATTTTTGTGGCAACGATCTTTAGAAATTCCTCTTGAGCTGGAATCTCATTCTCAATATATCCGTTTATTAGTTCGGAAATAAGATCATAAGCCTCATCCATCACAATACTAGGGGCTGCTAAGAGCGAATAGGAACCTTGTCCTAATGAGGCTATCTCGAAACCAAGACGATTTAACTGATCGATGGCTTTTTCTATGATTGGTTCGTCTGAGCTTTTTAATTCGACAATCTCAGGAAAAATGAAACTCTGCTGTTCGATTCGATTGCTTCGCTCATCGTTGAGAAAGCGCTCATAGATTATTCGCATATGCGCTCTACGAATGTCTATCAAGGCTAAGCCTCTGCCCAAACTGGTGACGATATACTTATTGCCGTAAACGTAACAGAGAGCTTCTTCATGGGCCTTTGTTTTGCCATTAATAACGGGAACTTGCTTTGTTTCATCCAAAGAAAGATCAAGACTTGTCGCCAAAGTTCGTGGAGGAAAATCCTCTGCAGAGTCTTCATCTTTGCGCGATTCGAAGTCTTTACACAAACTCTCCCAAGAAAAGGAACTCTCAGTTCCTCTTTGATTGTCTTTATTGTAATGAGGGTGTAGCGGATCACTTTCGTTCTTAAAAGGATTGTAGGATTTATTAACCTCAACCTTTGGAACGGTGAGTGGGGTGCTAAAGTTTTGCTTGTATTCAGGTATTTCGATTAGCTTTTGCTGATCGAAGTCGATGCTCGGTGCGGCTATACTTGAAGTTAAAGCTTCTCGTACAACAGCTTTTAGAAGCGTCCACACCGAATGTTCGTCGGTAAACTTCACCTCCGTTTTTGTAGGGTGAATATTTACATCTATTTGGGAAGGATCAATGTCAAAATAGATAAAGTAGTTGGGCATTGTACCCAAAGGTATCAGCTGATCGTAGGCCAACATTACGGCTCTATGCAAGTAGGGGTGCTTGATATACCTACCATTTGCAAAGAAATACTGCATAGCAGCTCGTTTTCGAGCAGTATCTGGTTTGCCTACAAATCCGTGAATATTAACAATGGGATTTTTAATCTCGAAGGGTAGCAGCTCTTTTTCGAGTCGCTTTCCTTGAATGTCAATAATCCTTTTACGTAAGGTAGCAGCAGGAAGTTCTTGCAACAAGGTGTCGCCATTGTAAAGCACAAAGCTAATATCTGGATTGACTAACGCAACACGTTCAAATTCGTTATAGATATGCCTGTATTCCGTGTCGTTCGTCTTCAAAAAGCGACGCCGAGCTGGAACATTATAGAATAGATTTTTGACGCTAAAGATACTTCCCTTGGCTGCAGTAATAGGAGCGGTAGAAAGCAATTCGGAGCCAGAGATAATTAGCTGAATGCCATGCTCATCCTCTTCTCGTTTGGTAATAAGCTCCACCTGCGATACGGCAGCTATGGAAGCCAATGCCTCCCCCCTAAAACCCATCGTTTTGAGTTTAAATAGGTCATCGGCAGCTGCTATCTTAGAGGTAGCATGTCTTTCGAAGGCCATACGAGCATCTGAGATACTCATGCCTTTACCATTGTCGCAGACTCTGATCATCTCACGTCCAGCTTCACGTATTTCGAGCTTAATTTGAGTGGCGCCAGCGTCTATAGCATTTTCAAGAAGCTCTTTTACGGCAGAGGCTGGACGCTGTATGACCTCTCCAGCAGCAATCTGATTAGCAATATTGTCTGGCAGAAGATGTATGATGTCGTTCATTTGAAATAGAAAAAGAGTACCCAGCTAATGAATAATAAACCTACTATGAGGAGTAATGACTTGATAATGCGACTTCCACGTTGGGAATTTCCGATACCTCCTTCGTAATGCTTTTTTAAATGATGAGTACCAGATAAGAAAGATCCTTTGATCCCCTCTTTAAGGCGCTGGATATCTTCTTCGCTCAGATTCTCAAGGTCTTTTAGTGCTTCTTGATTGGATTCAGACTCTTCCACTTCTTGCTTTATGCGGTCGATACGCTTCTGAAGTTCATCTTTTTTCTGATCGTAGTATATCGGTTTATGATCAAACTGTCTAGGTTTCCGTTGTTTGAAAAATGATCCTATTGCCATAAGTAATTGATGCTTGTATTTGTGTAGCGTTCGAAAAGATCGGCTCCAATTAAGTGTTTTTCATTTGTCTCTGACTCTCTACGAATGTAGGGCGATAGCTCTGTCTTCACTTCGGATTCTTCGGGCTCAACTGGAGCTGCTTGAGCTGTTATCTCCTCATTTTCAGCCGATTGAGCTAATCGTTGTTCCAGTTCCTCTTTAGCCTTTAGCAATTCATCACGCTTCTTGGCTTGTGCTATGGTATTGTAGGCCCTAAGTGAAGCCATTGCTCCACTAAATTTGCGAAGATCAGATAGGGGAGGATGATTGTATGACTGCCATGTGGAACTTGAATCCTGTCTAAAAAGGTCATTTTTATCCTTTGGTCTGAGTGCATCCTCCCATCTAAATCCATTCAGATAGCGTAGTTCTGGAGTCAACATCTCGATAGGATAGCCTTTGCCACTCACTTTTCCCATCAAGAGCGCTTTTTCAAGACGATCATTCTCAATGTCGGCCAAAATACTTGGACATTCGAGGCGATTCATCATATACCACCTTTCTGAGCGGCTCTGCTGCTCGTATTTTATCAGTTCAGCATTGCCATAAACTTCTACACGCTTTATAGTAGAGTCTCTGACGACCGCTTTGATACGCCTTCCACCAAGCTGATCATGCATGGTACTATCGATCTGCTGAATCGCTAAAGCGTTGCTGCGCACATCGACATAGTCCAAACTATCGTTTCTGAAAAAGAATGCTATCGTATCTCCAGCCAACTGCGACTTTTCATTCCAGAGTATCGGGTCGTAATAGAGTGTTAGTACAGAGTCCTTAGATAGGTACTCTAGCGAGTCTGCCACAGCTTGCACATCACGCCTGAACAATCTTACGTGTTTGTATCCTTTGGCAATACGCCAAGGATCCAAAGAATCTGTCGAGCTGATTAGTTCGAGAGTATCGGCAGCAGCCCAGAGTGTATCGGCAGCCGAATAGTCTGTAAGGAATGCTCGTTCGGTTGCAAAAGCGTACTCTTTCTTCTCGTCGAAGTAGCCATACTGACCATTTAGCTTCGCTTTATTGAGCGTGTCTGTCAAAATCATGTCTCCAAAGGCTTCTCCAAAAGAAGTTTTTCGATCGTAATATATCGAATCGCCTGTGAGTTCATAGCTATCTGAATACACGATCGAGCGATCGAGTAGAATTGCAACATCGCTTTTAGAATCGAAAACTCCACGAGTACTTACTATTCGTCCCGAGTCCGAAACGATCTCTGTGGGACCAAGTATCAAACTGATATTTGTTTCGGTATTGTACCTCAGCTCTTCAGTTTTCATCGTGTATTCTTCGTTTATTAGCTCCACGTTGTATAGGAACAATGCTTCGCTAGTAGAGGGTGAGTACTCGCCATAGTCAGATTCTAAAGTGTTAAGCGAGTCCACAATGCTTCCTCCATTGAAGTAATATGCCAAGTCGGCTTCTCTGTCGTAATCCAAACTATCCGTAAATAGGGTAGCAGAACGGTTTTCCATTCTTACGTCGTGCCGAAGACTTGCCAATCTGCTATTCCCATCATAATTGAGGTATCTGGAATATACAAAGACGGTATCTGCCTGATTCATCTTCACGCTTCCAAAAGCTTCGAAAGAATTTAATCGCTGATTGAGATAGGCACTGTCGCAATACATGATTGCGTTGTCGTGCTTTAGTACCACATTGCCTACTAGTTTCTGAATATCGGGGTCTTCATCGGCATCGTATCGAAATATGTCTGCATGCTCTACTATCACACGAGAGGTAGCAGCCGCAGGTGCTTGCTCTTGTTTGGTAGGCTTAAGCATAGGAGGTCTTAGTGCCGCAAATGACGAAAAAGCAATGGTAAAGGCAATTATCATAGCCACCACTGCTTTTTTCGATAGTCTAGCTTTGAACGAGGTCATGAAGGGGGTACTCTATCGGATATTAATGGTTTTTTCTTACCCAACCTGGATACTTAAAGTCGCAGTCTTGATACTTCTCGTCGATTTTTACGTAGGTCTCTTTTTGCTTTCTCTTGATCCAAGCTTCAATGCTCTGATTCTTCTTCTTCTCCAAAGCCATCTGCTTTATGGTTTGGAAGTCATTGTTCATATTTGCACGATGCCCTTCGATCTTGTTTTTATACTTCAGCAGCAAGATCTCCTCGAAGCCTCTGTCGTTGATAAGTGTAAAAGCTTTAGAGATGCCTCCGACCTCCATACCAGAAAGTGCGCGACTAATGTCTTGTGGCAGTTCTTCGAGTTTGAATCTCGATGAGGAATAGAAATCGCTCATTCGATCCTTGTTATTTACCATCAATCCGTCGTTGTTCTTAGTACCTTCATCTTCGGAATACTGGGCTACTACCTCTTCGAAAGTCATCGTACCACTGAGTATCTTTTCTTGCAAGCTATCTAGTTTGCTCGTGGCAGCACTAATGGCAGCCATTGACACTCTTGGCTTTAGCAGTATGTGACGAAAGTTGATCAAATCGCCACGTTTTTCGATTAGCTGGATGATATGATAGCCATCGTCGGTCTTCACGATGGGCGATACCTTCTTGTTATCTTGGAGCGCAAAGGCAACACGAGCAAATTCAGATTCGAGCGAGGCCTTGCTAACGAATCCATATTCGCCTCCCTGCAAAGCTGTGCGCTTGTCTTCGGAATAGAGACGTGCAATGGTAGAGAAATCTCTCTTTCCGCCATTTACCTCTTCGCTAAATTCTCTCAAGCGATTCTTGATCTGGTCTGTTTCTTGGAAGGTGAGCTGAGGCTTCACGCTTACTATTTGTAGCTCAACCGTGGTGGGGATAAAAGGTAAGCTATCTTGAGGCAAGCTATTGAAGTAAGCCCTGATTTCGGAAGGCGAAACCTTAATATGCTCGACGATCTTTTCCTGCATCTGACGAACGATTTCGGTGCTCTTAGCTTCCTTGCGTTGGTCTTCGCGTATCTCGGCATAGCGTTTTCCAAAATACTCCTCCAACTTCTCTTTCGAGCCAAGCTGACGTATTGCATTATTGAGGTAGCTATCGATGTAACGATTGATCATGGCATCGTCTACATGCACACTATCTACATTCGCTTGATTTAGAAAAAGCTTTTGCACCGCCATTTGCTCTGGTATATAGCACTCGGGCTTCCCTTCTAAGGTGCGTCCTTCGCTTTGCAACATCATCTTGAAGGATTCGACATCTGAGCGATAGATAGGTTCATCGCCTACCATCCATACTACTTCGTCAATATTATTTGTTGTTTGTGCCACCGCCATTTGGTTAATACTAGCGGCTATTAGCCCGATGGCTAAGTATAGAGCTTTTTTCTTCATTCTTTATGCGTTTTCAGTTCATGTATTAATTGGCTAAGTCTGAGAAGAATTTCAGCCTTACAAGTCTGATTTCCTCTTCACTATAGTCATAGTCTAAATTCTTTTCGGCGCTTTCTATCGATTCGCTAGTCGAAGTTTTAAAATAGTTGTATATCTCTTCGATATACTCATCGTCCAAGACTTCGTGTAGGAAGTAATCTATATTGAGGCTTGTGCCCGAAAACACAATGGCTTCAATCTCTGTGAGTAGCTCGGAGAAGTCAAGTCCATTAGAGATGGCAATATCATCTAAAGCTACCTTGCGGTCTATCTGCTGCACGATGGTTACCTTCATCTTCGATTTGTTCGGAAGCGTTCTTACCCTGAGGTCGTCTGGTCTTTCGATTTCGTTTTCGTCTACGTGCTTTTTGATGAGTTTGATAAACTCCTCCCCGTAACGATTGGCTTTACCAGCACCTACACCTGGAATATTTTTGAGCTCCTCGATAGTTGTAGGGTAGAAAGTAGCCATTGCCTCGAGCGAAGGGTCTTGAAATATCACGTAGGGAGGCACTTTGAGCTGTGCCCCCATCTTTTTACGAAGATCTTTCATCATGATAAACAAGGCGGGGTCCATAGCTCCACCGGCACCACCAGCGCTTTGTTTTTCTTCGTCGCCATCTATTTCATCTTCGTCGGCATCGGCCACTACCATAAAAGAGACAGGCTTCTTGAGGAATTTTTTGCCCTTCGCGGTAATCTTGAGCAGCCCATAGTTTTCGATATCTCTACTGATATAGCCCACCAATAAAGCTTGCCTGACGATATTATTCCAGGTTTCTTCACTCTCGTCTGCACCCACTGCAAATACCTCGAGTTCGTTATGCCCCAAGGATTCGATTTCTGAGTTTTCCTCTCCCATCAATACGGAGATAACATACTCCGCTTTAAATTTCTCCTTGAGTATTACTACTGTCTCAAGGAGGTTTACTAATAATTCTTTAGCTTCCACTTCTTTTACCGGTCTCGAACAATTATCACAAGCACCACAATTCTCATTTCCATACTCTTCGCCAAAGTAATGGAGCAGTAATTTGCGGCGGCATACTCTACTTTCTGCAAAGGCAGCCGTCTCGGCCAATAGCTGCTTTCCAATTTCTTGTTCAGCTATTGCTTTGCCTTGCAAAAATTTCTCTAGTTTTTGCAAATCTTCTTGACAGTAATAGGCCAAGCATACACCTTCTCCGCCATCTCTGCCAGCTCTACCAGTCTCTTGGTAATATCCCTCCAGACTCTTGGGCATGTCGTAATGGATTACGTAGCGCACATCTGGTTTATCGATGCCCATTCCGAAAGCAATCGTTGCCACTATCACATCTGCTTCTTCGTTTAGGAAAGCATCTTGATTGGCCGACCGCTCTGCAGCATCCATTCCAGCATGGTAGGGTAGTGCTTTTATCCCATTAGCTTGCAAAACTTGGGCAAAAGTAGTGACTTTATTTCTACTCATACAATAGACGATGCCACTCTTATGCGGATTTGACAAAATAAATTTGACAATATCGCTATCGACAGTCTTATATTTCTTGTTGATTTGGTAGTAGAGGTTCGGTCTATTGAAAGATGATTTGAAGACTTTGGCATCCATCATCTGTAGATTTTTCTGGATGTCATGTTGCACCTTCAGCGTTGCAGTAGCTGTTAGGGCAATGATAGGGCGATCTCCTATTTCGTTGATCATAGGCCTTATACGTCGGTACTCTGGCCTAAAGTCGTGCCCCCACTCCGAGATGCAGTGTGCTTCGTCTATGGCATAAAACGAGATTTCAATTTCACGCAAGAAGGCCGTATTCTCTTCCTTGTTTAGAGATTCTGGCGCTACATAGAGAAGTTTGGTGAGTCCCTTACGAATATCTGCCTTTACATTTTCGAGTTGGGCTTTATTGAGCGATGAATTGATAAAGTGAGCCACGCCACTCTCTTCGCTTATGCTTCGCATAGCATCGACCTGATTCTTCATCAAAGCAATCAGTGGAGAAACTACGATTGCAATGCCTGGCATTAGCAGCGCAGGCAATTGGTAGCAGAGAGACTTGCCCCCTCCTGTAGGCATCAGCACAAAGGTGTCGTTGCCATCCAATACATTCGTAATAATTTCTTCTTGTAATTCCTTAAAACGATCAAACCCAAAGTACTCTCTAAGGGTATCATCCAATAATTGCTTGTTCATAATCAGTAATTCAATGAAGCTTCGATTGGTAAAAGCTTGTCTAAAGTACGAAACAAAATCGTAGCAACCTATTATTATTGCAAGATGATGCTTCGGTATCGAGGTCTAATGATACTTATTAGGCTCCCCTATTAGTGAGTTCGAAATGAGACTCGGCATATTTTCTATCTACAGTAAGGCTTTTTTCTTTACCAGAGGGCATATTGTACATTGCCTCCATCATGATTGACTCGACAATAGAGCGCAGACCACGCGCACCAAGCTTGTATTCGATGGCCTTCTCTACTACAAAGTCAAGCATATCATCTGTAAAGGTAAGGCTAATTCCATCCATTTCAAAAAGTCGCTCATACTGCTTGGTAATAGCATTTTTGGGCTCGGTAAGTATCTTTCTGAGAGCCTCCTTGTCTAATGGACTTAGATAGGTAAGTATGGGCATACGACCCACAATCTCGGGGATCAAACCAAAAGACTTCAAGTCTTGGGGGCCAATGTATTGGAGCATATTGGCTCGATCGATTCCATGAGTTTCTAAGCTAGCTCTATAACCTACTACGCGGGTATTAAGACGTTGTGCGATCTTTTTTTCTATCCCATCGAAAGCCCCAGCACAGATAAAGAGTATATGTTTCGTATCTACAGCAATCATCTTCTGATCGGGGTGTTTGCGGCCACCTTGGGGCGGTACGTTTATCTGCGACCCCTCGAGCAGCTTGAGCAATCCCTGCTGTACCCCCTCGCCACTTACGTCTCGTGTTATAGAGGGGTTATCGCTTTTGCGAGCTATTTTATCTATCTCGTCAATAAACACGATACCTCTCTCGGCGCTCTTTACATTGTAATCGGCTGCCTGTAGTAGGCGAGTCAGTATACTTTCTATGTCTTCACCCACATAACCCGCTTCGGTAAGGACAGTAGCATCTACGATAGCAAAAGGCACATGTAGTAGCTTGGCAATGGTGCGAGCCAATAAAGTCTTGCCCGTACCAGTATGCCCTACCAAGATGATATTGCTCTTTTCTATCTCTACCTCGTTTTTATCGCCTTGTTTTTCTTGCAAAATTCGCTTGTAGTGATTGTATACGGCTACCGATAGATAGCGTTTGGCGTCGTCTTGCCCCACTACATAGGAGTCTAGAAACTCTTTTATCTCATTGGGCTTGGGTAGGCTTTTTCTGTCAAGAGTGCCCGCATGCTTGTCGGCCTCTTGCTCCAATGTCTCTTTTACGAGCATATTGGCTCGCTCGGCACATTCGTCACATATATTGGCATCCATGCCTCCGAGCAATAGCTTAGCATCGGAGCGAGGTTTGCCACAGAAGTTGCAGTAGTCTTGATCTCTTTTCTTACTCATCGTTTTCTCTGCTAATAGGGCTGTCAAAAAGGGTCTAAGCCACTACATACAGTGTTGCAGAATGGCTTGGACCCCTTTGTTATTGTTTTGGCTTCTTACTTTTTCTCCCTGATAAGTACCTTGTCTATCATGCCATAGGCAAGCGCCTCTTCGGCAGTCATCCAGTAGTCGCGGTCGCTATCTTTCTCTACATCTTCGAAGCTCTTACCACTATGATTGGCAATAATCGTATAGAGCTCTTTCTTTACTCGCAATATTTCACGAGCAGCAATCTCCAAGTCGCTTGCCTGCCCCTGCATACCCCCCAGCGGTTGGTGTATCATCACACGCGAGTGGGGTAGAGCAAAGCGTTTGCCTTTGGTACCTGCCACCAATAGCACCGAGGCCATCGAAGCCGCTATGCCTGTGCAGATAGTAGAGACGTCGCTACTGATGTACTGCATGGTGTCGTAGATGCCATAGCCAGCATACACCGACCCTCCAGGAGAATTGAGGTAGATAGAGATGTCCTTGCCTGGCTCGGCACTATCCAAGTATAGCAGCTGAGCCTGGATAACGTTGGCAGCGTAGGCATCGATCTGAGTTCCTAAAAAGATAATTCTATCCATCATAAGACGAGAGAATACATCCATCTGCGCCACGTTGAGCTGACGCTCCTCTATGATTGTAGGCGAGATATAGTTGCTCTGTATAGAGGTATAATCGTCGAGGGCCATTGCATTTAGCCCTAAGTGCTTTACAGCAAATTTTTTGAAGTCGTTCATTATTATTCGTTCTTGTATTATCTTATTGTACTGGGGTAGACACTAATCACCGAGGCATATAGCTATTATCGATGCCCTGCCTAGAGCGAGTAGTGTATCATTATAAGCTTTGGAAAAATAGTCTGATACCAAAATAAGATCTCGCGAGCTCCCCCCCCCTTATAGATCCATTTTCGAAGGCCTCATTTTCTTCAAGCCAAACAAAGATAATAAAATCTCAGATATGGGCCTGCCTGCATAGAGATCGAATGGGATAGTAGCAGTTTCTGATCCAATGCAAATTGGCGATCTGTCGTTGTGGAAATGGTGTTTTCGAGAGCTATTTGAGCTGTGTAGAGATACTTAGCGAGCTTGGCTAATTTCTGGTACTGCCCTTACAATTAGTTCTGCCAAACGCTTGCGCGAAATGCCTTTCTGACCAATTACCATCACTGTGCTGCTACCATATAATACACCCATTATTTCGGGCTCTTGCGCTTGCTCGATATCGAGGGCAATGCTTTGGGCATAGCCTTTGGGCGTGCTTATGATCATTTGCTCGCCTCCACTATGTGCGTGCAAGAAAGCTTTACTTCCCGTGCTTGCAGAGAATGTGAATGCTGTATGGCTAGATGAGCTTTGGGCAAGATGAAGATAGCGCCAGATGCCTTTGTGTTTTTGCTTCTTTATGCCCAGCTCATTTAAGTCTCGCGAGAGTGTGCTCTGATTGATAGTAACACGCTCTCTTTCGAGGAGCAACAATAGATCGTTATGATTGGTAACGATATGCTCGGCTACCAGTGCAGAAATCTTCCTTTGGCGTTGTTCTTTTGTCAAATTCATTCGTACAAATATCCCCCTTAAAAACATGTATTCTACGAAAGAGCTTTGCTAACAGTGGAGGCACACAATTGCAAGGCACACAACAAAGATACTAAGATCTGAGCAATCGTGAATGAGGGCGGCATCGCTCACTTTAAGAGAAATCAAGGGTAGATAAGCGATACTGTAAATAGCTTGAGGATCTATCAAGAGAAAGTGTAAAACGATACAGGAATATCGAGCAGAAAGTGTCAACCTAAGTCAGGACTCAGCAGCTCTTAGGATGCTGCACAGCCTATCATGAGATGAAATGAATTTTTCATGGGATGATGTAAAATTTTCAACCCGATGAAAATATATTTTCATCGGGTTGAAAATAAGTTTTCACCTAGATGAAAATCCGTTTTCACCTAGGTGAAAATATTTGATCGATCTGCGCAAAAAAAGGGCTTGCCGATCGTTGCAATCAGCAAGCCCTTAATTAGAAAATCCCTAACTATCTGGAAGGGTATGTGAGCATCGGTATAGACCGATACATTGAGCCTCTTAGCTCAAGCCTTCGATGTGTCCGTCCACGATATCGATATGTAGCGCTTGAGGCTCCTTAGGCAAGCCTGGCATACGCATGATATCGCCCATGATTACGATCAGCATCTGGGCACCACGGTTAATAACGATATCAACCACCTTGAGTTCGAAGCCTCTTACATCGCCACGAGCTTTAGGATCAGACGAGAATGAGTATTGCGTCTTGGCAATACAGATTGGGAAGTGGCTGATGCCTTGCTCGAGAATCTTTTTGATCTTCTTCTCGGCAAGTGTGTTGTATACTACCGAAGCAGCGCCATAAATATTCTTGGCTACTTTCTCTACCTTAGTCTTCACTTCGTCGGCGTCGGCATAAGCAAACTCGAGTGGGGTAGAAGGCTTCTTCTCGATAGTCTCTACTACCAACTCGGCAAGCGCTGCAGCACCTTCACCACCTTCGGCAAAAGCATTGTTTACAGCAAAGCCCACATTCTGAGCTTCGCAGTGATGACGTACGATATCGATCTCTTCTTCGCTATCGGTATCGAAGCGGTTGAATGCAACTACTACTTCCTGACCAAAGCGCTTGAGGTTGTAGATATGGCGGCTCAAGTTGGCAAGCCCACGGCGTACAGCTTCGGCATTGGGAGCCTTAAACTCAGACTCCGATACGCCACCATGCAATTTTAGAGCACGCAGAGTAGCAACCAGTACTGTAAGCTTAGGCTGCAAGCCCGATTGACGACACTTGATGTCGAAGAACTTCTCGGCACCGAGGTCGGCACCGAAACCAGCTTCGGTAATTGCATAGTCGCCAAAAGTAAGCGCCATCTTTGTAGCTAAGATAGAGTTACAGCCGTGTGCGATATTGGCGAATGGACCTCCATGCACAAAAGCAGGAGTGTGCTCTGTGGTCTGCACCAAGTTTGGCTTGATAGCATCTTTGAGCAATACGGTGATAGCACCTGCTACGCCAAGATCCTTGACGGTGAAAGGATCGCCATCGCGGGTATAGCCGAGAAGGATATTCTCAACACGGCGACGCAGGTCGTCGAAATCTGTAGCCAAACAAAGGATGGCCATAATCTCGGATGCTGGCGTGATGTCGAAGCCAGTCTGACGAGGAATACCATCTGTGATATTACCGATTCCAGTGATTGCATTACGAAGCGAACGGTCGTTTACGTCGAGCACACGCTTCCATAGCACTTGCGATAAGCCTTCACAGCTGTTTCTGTTTTGGTATATGTAGTTTTCTAATAGGGCTGTGATCATGTTGTGAGCAGCCGTGATAGCATGGAAGTCGCCTGTGAAGTGTAAGTTGATCTTCTCCATTGGCAATACCTGCGCATATCCACCACCGGCAGCTCCCCCCTTCATCCCGAAGCAAGGGCCTAACGAGGGCTCACGCAAAGCAACAATCGCTTTCTTTCCGATCTTGTTTAATCCAAGAGCCAAGCCAATAGAAACAGTAGTCTTACCCACACCAGCAGAGTTTGGCGTAATAGCCGTTACAAGGATCAAGTTGCTTTGTTTTACTTTCTCCTCGTCGATACAACTCAGTGGTAGCTTTGCAATGTATTTGCCGTAGGGCTCAATCTTTTCTTGAGGAACGTCAATACTTGCAGCAACCTGCTCAATACGTTGAAGCTCGATACTTCTTGCAATTTCAATGTCTGATTTCATTACTTTGGTTTAATATTATTGGTGATTTCACCCTTATAACAAGAAAAGGGCCTGAGTGTTTGCAAAATTACGATTAAAAAACTTACTTTGCGTATGCATTAGCAAGAAAGCTAAGACTTATAACTAGTATTTCATCAAAACTATGAGTAAGAAGAATTTTGTACTGGATACAAACGTTATCCTTCACGACTACGAATGCATTGACAAGTTCGAAGAAAATGACATCTATATTCCTATTGTTGTACTCGAAGAGCTTGATAAGTTTAAGAAAGGTTCTGAACAAATCAACTTCAATGCTAGAGCTTTCGTCAGAAAATTAGATGAGATTTCAGCCCCAGACATTTTCGAAAAGGGTGTATCCTTAGGAGAAGATAGAGGTAGACTGTTTATCCCTATCAAAGGCCAACGCAATGAACATGTACACGATGCATTTTTCGGAAATATTGCAGACCATCGTATTATAGCTATAGCCATGACCTTGGCGCAAGAGCACCCTACAGAGAAGACAATCCTTGTTACCAAAGACGTAAACATGCGCATGAAAGCGCTTGCTCTGGGACTATTGGCCGAGGATTATATCAACGATAAGGTGACTCGAGTAGACCTATTCCAAACTTCCGAAACTGAGTATGAAGGCGTAGATGCCGACTTGATAGACAAGATCTACGCCTCGAAAGATGGCATTGCAGCCGAAGAGTGGGACCTATCCAGCAAACTTGAAGCAAATGAATGCTTCATCATGAAGAGTGAGAGGAATAGCGTACTGGCTCGATTCAATCCATTTACGAAACGCATACAAAAGATCGACAAAAAATCTCACTTTGGCATACAAGCTCGCAATGCCGAGCAGGCTTTTGCTCTCGATATTTTGTCAGACCCAGATATCAAGTTAGTAGGACTTACTGGCAAGGCGGGTACAGGTAAAACCCTCCTAGCTCTGGCAGCTGCACTCGACCAGGAGGAAGACTATAAGCAGATATTGCTGGCGAGACCAATCGTATCGCTAGCCAATAAGGATATCGGATTTTTGCCAGGCGACGAAAAAGCCAAGGTAGGGCCCTATATGCAGCCCCTATTCGACAATCTAAACGTAATAAAGGGACTGTTCAACCCAGGATCGTCGGATGCCAAAAAACTTGACGAACTTCAGAAATCCGAGAAACTAATCATAGAAGCTTTGGCATTTATTAGAGGTAGATCACTTTCTGATACGATATTCATAGTCGATGAAGCTCAAAACTTAACTCCACACGAAGTAAAAACCATCATAACGCGTGCAGGAGAGGGTTCTAAATTGATTTTTACAGGAGACATCGAGCAGATCGACTCTCCATACCTCGATGCTCAAAGTAACGGCTTGGCATACATGATCGACAAAATGAAGGGGCAAACCCTCTTTGCTCACGTCAATCTGATAAAAGGCGAAAGAAGCGAACTAAGCGAATTGGCAAGCAATATTCTATAGCAAAAGGCCTAGCGAGAGGGTAGCAATACTACTCTAAAACTTGTATAGATAGATCCTCCCCTCCGACCTTCAAGGGTTGGAGTGGGGGGATCTTTTTTGTAGAGTAGCTATACCAACAGCTGCAGAATCGTAAGCAAAAGAAATACAAATGAATAGAACATATAAGCTATTGAGTTACCACTTGCAACATTGAATAAATGCTTGTAAATTTGCCAGACAATCAAGTAAAAGTTTCAGCAAATCACAATTAACAAGACAATAAATGAAAAAACATCTACTTTTTGCTCTTATTGCTCTAGCGAGCATGGCATCGAAGGCTCAATCTATTGCAATTGATCCAGTAAGGCCCAGCAACACATTGCAGTGGTGTGGCTCTTTCGATAGCTTCAATATCTTTGGCGGCTCGGCAACCTACCAAGTGGCTGCTCTGTGGAATGCCGACGACTTAGTTAGCTACACAGATTGGTCCGTAGATAAAATATCCTTTATGCCTATCGAAGAAGAGTGTGAGTACACACTAATGGCCTGGGATGGTGCCACTGGGCAAGAGCTACTCTCATCGACTTTGGTCAACAACTCCGAACTCTATTTCATGGAGAAGACTACCGTGAAGCTAAAAGATCCGGTGCGGCTTGCAGCTGGAAAGAGCTACTATTTTGGCATCGGCATTAAAACATCGATGGGCAAGCATCCACTAGGTCAAGATAAAGGTCCGGCCGTACAAGGTAAGGGAGATCTATTTCGCCTAACAAACGCATCGGGGCAAGCAACGGGAGATTTCTTCTCTTTAGCCTCTACTTATCCTCAGATGGACTGCAATTGGCTATTGGTAATTCACCTAACAAGCGAAACAGGCCTTAGCCAGACGCTTTCAAATAAGCCTGTTGTGTCTATTGTCGATGGAATGATCCAGATTGATTCGAGTGCTAGGGAGCTAGTCCTTTTTGATATGAAAGGACAGCTACTCAATCGCAAACAAGGAAGTAGCATCGAAGCTCCAGCAATGAGTGGACAGTTCCTATTGTTGGTAGATGGAGTAGCGATTAAGCTCTCTATATAATGAAGGAGACAAGCTGCATGCACGAGCGCTCTCTATAAGTACGTGCAAACTCATGCCCATAGGAGCATGGAAATAAAGTAGGCGAAAAGCAACGTGCGAAAACTGAAGTTTCGACACTGCTTTTCGCCTACATATTTTCTACCTAGGTTAAAAGATTTCTAAGTTATCAGTGGGTGAGTTTCGAGCCATAAGGATGAAATGTCATGATGGTGAAAAGTAGTGAATCCTTATTCGACCGGGCTATCCGACTCGGCTAGGTACGAATTGTAATACTGAGGAAGCCCTGTTAGCTCCACACCAAGCCAAGGAGGACTTTCAAACGATTCGTCTACGCTATCGAGCTCAAGCTCGGCAATGATTAGACCCGCGTGCCTACCAAGAAACAGATCTACCTCCCACACTTTTCCTTTATATGGTACCAAATAGCGCAACTTCTCAACGATACGATTTCCGCAGAGGGCAAACATAGCTTCGGCATCAGAAGAGGGAATAGAGTATTCGAATTCACTTCGCAAAAGACCGCCATCACTGCTTGGCCCCTTGATGGTGATAAATGCTTCGTCGTTGGAGCTGCGAACCCGAATTGTATTGACCGATCCAGCTTGAGAAAGATAGCCCTGACGAATTTGAAGCACAGATGTAGCAGACTCAATGAAACTACGATCCAGCACCTTATACTTACGTTCGATCTCTTGATTCCTCATATGCAATAATAAAGCCTCAAAGGGTGGGGTACTAATGGTGTTCTATTGGTGTTCTATTGGTGTATTAATGGATTACCACCATAGTGGCCCCAAAGCCGTATTCTCTGAAGGAGGCATCTTGGAAAGAGTGCTTTTTGTAGCGGCTTCGCAGTTCCTTCTCGAGGGCAGAACGCAAAACTCCTTCCCCCTTGCCATGTATAAATACGATTTTCTGCCCTTTTCGCTGCTCGTAAGTGGCCATTGTTTCGTGAAACTTGTCGAGTTGGTAGTTCAATATCTCGCTATTGCTCATTCCCGCAGTAGTTTCTAGCAGTTCATGTGCATGCAGATCGATCTCCACGATCGAAGATATCGTCTCTTTCTTAGCATTCGATTTTTCAGCTCTACGATCGGGCCTCTTGCTCATAAGAGCTCCAGCTATCTGCTCAGGATCAAGCTTGTATGAATTTTCGTGATAGTCTTTTTCGACCACAGGATAAACAATTGCATGATCGTCGAAAAAGTCATTTTCACAGAAGCAATGAAGTTTGAAAAACTTGACTGTATCAAGCTTTAGCTCTACGCTAATAGGTTCCTTATAACTGTATGAGCGTTGCTCTTTGAAAGCAATCATTTGTATCTGCATGCGTTCCCGATCTGAAAGATCGGAGGCCGTAAACTCTTCTACAAACACTTTGGTATTTGGCTCTACAAAGCCCGATGCCAATAGTGTGAGGCTGTTGTTGGACTTAGAGGCAAAGGAGTACATGAGGCAGTAATTGCTATCATTGATTAGGTAGCACTCGTAAGGAGTACTGCCAAGCGACTTTTCATCGATGGGCAGATAAGCAAGATAGACGCTCAACTTGTCGTTTCCAGCTAGCTCGGTGTGCAGAGTACTCAGCTCTTGTAGAGCCTCCATACTATTACTGTTCTGTCTGCTTGCAGCTATTGCTTGCCCTTTGCTTTCTACAACATCTATCTGCTTGGGGGTCGACTTTTTCTCTTTCTCGAGTGGCGAGCGGTAGGCTGGGATAAAAGTATCATCGCTAGCAACCACTATCAACTCATGCAGTGGGCTCGGAATTTCAAATCCATCTTCCGTCTCTACCCAAGCCACCTTGTTGTCCAATCGCATCACTATCCCACCACCTTCACTATTAAGGAAGCGTACGTGATCGCCTTTCTTTATTTTCATATTCTTATTGTTTCTTGCACTTAAAATTCGCTTCCGGCAAACTCCATGAGATAAGCCTTGATAAAGTCGTCGATTTCTCCATCCATCACAGCGTTTACATTGCTTGTCTGATGGTTAGTACGGTGGTCTTTGACGCGTCTATCATCGAAAACATAACTGCGGATTTGCGATCCCCATTCGATTTTTTTCTTTCCAGCTTCGACTTTAGCTACGGCAGCACGTCGACGTTGCAGTTCGAGCTCGTAGAGTTGTGAGCGTAGGAGTCGTAAGGCATTCTCTCGATTGTCGAGCTGTGAGCGACTCTCCGTATTCTCTATCGTGATCTCTTTGCTTTCGCCCGTATCGGGATCGTTGTAAAAGTAGTGCAGTCGAACACCCGTTTCAACCTTGTTTACATTCTGACCACCAGCTCCTCCAGATCGGAACGTATCCCAAGATATATTACCTTGGTTTATTGATATTTCGATGCTATCATCAACCAAGGGAACCACAAATACCGATGCAAATGATGTCATACGTTTGCCTTGAGCATTGTATGGAGAGACCCTTACCAGACGATGTACTCCGTTCTCGCTCTTCAGGTATCCATAAGCTTGAGTTCCATCTATCTGCATCGTAACTGTCTTAATACCAGCCTCATCTCCGTCTTGCCAGTTGCTGATCGTTACTTTATAGCCTTGCCTATCTGCCCAGCGTTGGTACATGCGCACAAGCATAGAAGCCCAGTCTTGGCTTTCTGTACCTCCTGCTCCAGCATTTACTTTCAGTACAGCCCCAAACTGATCTTCTTCGGCACGGAGCATATTTTTTAGTTCTACCTCTTCGAGTATCTTCATGGCCTTTTCGTATGCCAAATCAAGTTCTTCCTCGGGCAGAATTTCTTGTTTGTAAAAGTCGTATGCGAGCTTACACTCTTCGGCAGCCGCATCTATTTCGTCGTAATAGGAGATCCACTGCTTTAGCTCTTTCACTTTTCGCATTTGAGCCTCGGCACGTTTATTGTCGTCCCAAAAATTGGGATCTTGAGTT
Source organism: uncultured Porphyromonas sp. (assembly GCA_964535945.1). Lineage (GTDB taxonomy): Bacteria > Bacteroidota > Bacteroidia > Bacteroidales > Porphyromonadaceae > Porphyromonas. The sequence continues at coordinate 6,936 of CAZHWP010000025.1, read as the reverse complement.
CTTAACTCTTCTTCTTCTAGTTCGATACGCCTTCTATCGACGTCAAAGATACCCCCTCAGCGCATCACGGCGCTCCAACAGGTAGTTCAGTTGGTCTAATGTAATCATTGCGATTTTGTTTGTATTTATCTATTTGTTAACTCTTAGTTTCGATCGGTTAGGGCAGCTCCTATTGATGGCATCACTACCGAGTCCAATACTGGTTGGTCTACATACATTGCTTCGATTGCTTCGCGGTAATGCTCGGCAATAACTCTACGTTTCAGTTTCAACGTGTTTGTAAGCTCATCGTTTTCGGTAGAGAATGGCTCTGTAATTAAGGTAATCCGTTTCACCTTTTCATAACCTGCCAGTCCCGACTGCGCTTCTTCTATCAAAGACATCATATAGCGTAGCACTTCATGATTGCCTGCTAGATCTTCAATGCTTGTATCCTTGGGCAACCCCCTTCGGAAAGCTTCATTTTTGAGCGCATTCCAATTGGGATAGATGAGTGCACTCACAAACTTTCTTTCGTCTCCGATCACTGCCACTTGCTCAATAATATGAATAGCTATCAATAGACCTTCTATCATCTGTGGGGCTACATATTTCCCATTCGATGTCTTGTACAGATCCTTTACTCGCTCGGTGAAATAGAGGGTTTTTCCCTCCAATCTGCCAGCATCGCCCGTACGGAAGAAGCCGTCTTCGGTAAATGCCTGTGCCGTCTCTTCGGGAAGTTTGTAATACTCCTTCATCACAGCCTTTCCTCGCAGAAGGATTTCATTGTTACTGGGGTCAATACGAATGTCTATGCCTGGTATTACATCACCGATAGAGCCGATAATAAATCCTCGACAAGGGTAAAAACTAACAGTAGCACATGTTTCTGAGAGCCCGTATCCAAAAACTATCGGGATATTAACCGACTGAAGGAAGGTATTCACCTCGTCGGATAGGGGAGCGCCAGCAGTAGGGAAGAACTTACCTTTGTTGATCCCCAATACAGTCTTGAGTACTCTAAATATTGTACGATTATAAAACTCATATTTCATCCTCAATCCCAGAGGAGCCTTCTTGAATTGATTGTAATAATCGAGTTTGTAGCGACGCCCTGCCTTTATAGCCGATCTGTATACACGCTGCATAAAAGGCGATGAGGAATCTATCTTTTCATTCACCCCTTGGTACACCTTCTCCCAGAAGCGGGGCACGTTACACATCATTGTAGGTCTGAGCTTTGGAAGGGCTTCGAGTACCGTTTTAGGATCGGTGAGAATTGCAACCTTTGTATCTGTATGTAACATAAAATAGACCCAAGCCTTCTCGAAAATATGGCTAAAAGGTAGAAAGCTCATGGTACATTCCTCGGGACCATAGATAGGCATTATCTCACGATGCACAAGCATCTGGTGTCGAACGCTCTCATGCGTAAGCACCACACCTTTACTTTGGCCAGAGGTGCCTGAGGTATAGATTATTACAGCTGTATCTGAGTCTAAAGCCTCGGCCATTCTAACCTTAGCCAAGGTCTCATTGGGCATAGAGTCTCCTATACGAATAAAATCGTCGTAGTACATCGAAGTTTTATCCTCAGGATTGATTTTAACCTTCGAGTCAAAGATGACAATCCGCTTGAGGGTAGGGCACTTCTTTTGTGTAATATAGGCATTGTTATACTGAAACTGTTCGCCTACGAAAAGGGTTTCGATTTCTGAATCCTCGATCACAAACTTGACCTGATCCGGTGAACAGGTAGCATAAAGCGGTACAGAAACAGCACGCATAGCCATTGCTCCAAGCTCTGCATAAAGATAGAACACCAAGTTTTGGGAGTATATCCCAATACGATCTCCTGGCATTACACCTATCTGAGCAAATGCCTTAGCTGCCGACAGAACACCTTGAGCGCACTCAGCCCAAGTAATCTTGTTCCACTTCGAAGTCTCCTGGTCAAGGTACTTCAAGATAACTCTTTTAGGATTTTCTTCCGCTTTGCGTTGGGGAAGCTCCGCTAAATGATAGTATTTGTATTCCGTCTTCATTTCGATGTTTATTAGCCCTCTGGCAGTGGACTGCATTTGTATTTTTCATTCTTTCGAGCCCTTTATAACAACTTACGATGTAAAGAAAAAGGCTACTATAATCAAGCTCGCATATGAATTTATTGGCGAGCTTACACTTTCTCTGTAGCAATACGAAATCCATCCTTTAATCGAATGTCTCGCATCTAAGGTTTCGCGATCCGTAATCATAGGATCCGAATTGTAAGTACAAAGATAAGCAAGCATTTATGAATGCAGATGAATAACAATGCGGAAATCGTGCTAAGACAACGCTTCGAACGATAGTAAACGGGGTAAAGTGCAAGTATTTCTGAGGTTTCAAGTTTTGAGACTTAAGTGAAAAGCACAAGAAAAATGCTTGAAAGATCAAAGATGCATCTAACAACTAAACATAATCGTCATTATGACCTATATGAATAGAAATAAGAACTAGATTCTGATATCGGCAAGATAAATGGAATCAGAAAATCGTTAATCCATTAGCTTAGCTTCGGTAATAGCCTCATTTTCACGAAGCTTTCCAAAGAAAACATCCATAAGTGTGCGCGAAGGAATACGTACATGGAAGTTATAGACTGCACGATTGTTTACGAAGCTATAGCGAATGGAAACACTAATAATGCTGATTCTATTCTCTTTGAGCAGTTCCCTGATTGGATCTAGATCTGGCTTGCTGGTGTTGAAATGCAACTCCAGGATTTTGTTTCGGCCTCCCAATAAGGTTTTTCGCTCAATATCTTCCAACAAAACTAATACAGCTAATACGACAGCAGTAATAATTATGGCCGGAATATACAGACCAGCACCCACGGCAAGGCCAATGACAGCAGAAATCCAAATACCAGCAGCAGTAGTAAGACCCGAAATACTGCCTCGAGTTTGCAAGATGGCACCGGCACCCAAAAAACCAATTCCGCTCAGTACCTGTGCTGCAATACGAGCAGGATCGCCTGGCGAAGCACTAGCATTATGACTTGGCACCCAGATACTTAGAAGCATGGCTAGAGTCGATCCTAAACAGATAAGTGTAAAGGTACGCAAACCCGCATCGCGATACTTGCTTTGCCTCTCAAAACCGATAGCTCCACCCAGTAATAGGCTCAGCATTATACGCTCGATCACCACAGGAAGCGTGATGAGTAAAGGGCTATGTAGATTTTCGAAGAGTCCAAACATATCTATCAAAATACTAAGCGATTAAACCTCTAGAGCTCCGATAATTTGCTGCACATCTTTGAAGCCATGACGTTGCAAATATGCTTCTATACCTTCTATTATATCTATCGTAGCCGTAGGATCTACAAAATTGTACGCACCCACTTGAATTGCACTGGCGCCAGCAAGCAGAAATTCGATAGCGTCTTGCGTATTACAAATGCCTCCCATACCTATAATCGGCACTTTCACTACCTGAGCAGTCTGCCACACCATTCGCAATGCAATAGGCTTGATAGCTGGGCCAGAGAGCCCACCTGTAACAGTAGATAGCAGTGGTTTTCGTTTTTCAGAATCAATGGCCATTCCCAAAAAAGTATTAACCATCGAGATGGAGTCTGCACCTTCGGCCTCAACAGCTCTAGCAATCTCTCTGATGTCTGTAACATTAGGCGATAGTTTTACGATCAGGCACTTTTTGTAGGCTTCTCGCACAGCTTTTACAACCGAAGCAGCGCCCTCAGTAGTTACCCCATAAGCCATACCACCTGCCTTTACATTCGGGCATGAAATATTAAGTTCAATGGCTCGTATTCCCTCCAACTCATTAATAATAGCAGCAGTCTCGGAATAATCTTCGATAGTCGATCCACTCACGTTGACAATCATTTCGCAGTTATAATCTTTGATTGCTGGATAGATATTGTCTACAAAGTTGTGTACACCTTTATTCTGCAGGCCCACGGCATTGAGCATTCCCGAGGCTGTCTCAGCCATACGTGGATAGTCGTTGCCCTGACGGGGATGCAATGTAGTACCTTTTACTACCACGCCCCCCAAACGATTAAGATCGATGAAATCGGCGTACTCAACGCCAAAGCCGTATGTACCGCTGGCGGTCATTACTGGATTCTTTATCATTAATCCACGACCTATATTGACTTCTGTCTTTACCATGTTAATCTGTTTGTATTGAATACGGGGCCCTCAGTGCAAACACAAAGGTTGCCATCGATAGTCTTTTCTACACAGCAAAGGCATGTACCAAAGCCACAAGCCATTTTATTCTCGAGCGAAACTTCGCAGGAAATATTCTTAGTCTTGGCAAAGGCTGCTACAGCCTTCATCATGGCCAAAGGACCACAGCTGTATATGAAATTAATGGACTCTGATTGGAGTATAGGATGATCGGTAACAAAGCCTTTACATCCTGCACTTCCATCTTCAGTGCAGAGATGCAGATCGCCATAGCGTGCAAAGCGATCCTGCATTACTAGCAGTTCTTTGTGTCGGGCTCCCAATAAGATCTGAGGTCTATAGCCTCGCTCGCTCAGACTGCGAGCCAGATAAAGCATGGGAGCGACTCCTACACCACCTCCTATTAATAGAGGTCTAAAATCGGTACTATTTGGTATAGTAAAACCATTGCCGAGTGGTAAGATAAGATCCATTACGATACCAGCTTGAAGCTTCGAAATGGCTTGCGTACCAGCTCCGAGTAGCTGAATAAGTAGGGTCAAACTGTTGTCTGAAACGCTGCTTTCGCATATCGAGAAGGGTCTACGAAGGAAAACCCCAGCATTTTCGATTAATAACTGGACGAATTGCCCTGCTTTACTCGGAGGAATTCTTACCTGATCATCTCCCTTGAAAAGCAACTCATAGTAGCTTTCATTCAGCTTCTCGATCCGCTCCAAGCGCAGTTTTAGTTTGTACTTCATATACTATTATAGTACTAATAATTTCTTGCTACAAAGATATGGAATAATGACGTACCGAAAAACTTAGCACGATGCTATCCTTTGTTAGATGGCACCTTGGGTATAAACTCTTGGTATTCACCATCGGAATAAAAAACCATGATCCGCTCTACATGTCTACAAACCTCTACCGTGATGGTCTTTGTTTCAATTTTTTCTTGCGTGTGAGCAGCATTATTTGGAGCTGGCGAAATTTTTTCTCCAAATAAGTCATTCTCGTAGCTGTCTATATGCTCGTTCTGATTGTATTTTGAGCCTCTTCCCATCAAAATCCATTCGCTATTCCATTCAGTGAATGCGCTCGTAATCTTGGCTACTACGTCTAGCGACACACGATTCCTACCATTTAATATATGGTTAAGCGTAGAACGTGCTATACCTGCTTGATCTGCAAATGTCGCTGGCTGAAGCTGTAGCTCGTCTATCATTTCTTGAATGCGATCTTTTATTTCGTCTGCATCTATCATAAAACTGCCATTTTGTCCGATTTAACATCTGTTTAGAACTCCGTACACAAAGTTACTAAAGTGGATTCACAAATCCAAATGCAAGAAGTTCACAAGGAGTGAAAATCACAATTGAAACACGCAATCCAATTGTGATATCAACTCAAAAGGCAGTACACATATGTACCTATCTACTTATAGCTTCATTTCAAAGAGCAAAATGTAAGAGATTGGAAATTAGCTTAATCTAATCAGTATATTGGTAGATTCCAGATACCTACCCTACCCCCTCGCATAATCAAGCAAATTTTCCCTTAAATCGCTTTAACTAAGCTGATACACCAATCTCTATTACAATTAGTTAGCTAGCATATGCAATCCTGCATATTTAGACACCGCTGATTGGTTTTCATTTGGAGATACACGAGCCACAATTGTAGCAAACGCCCTACTCTACCTGAGCACCAGTTTACGGATGTGTAATCAAGAGCGAAACATTTGGTTGCACAATTGTATTTTGTGTAAATGTAAATTTACAATTCAGTTGCTTCGATATGAAATAAAGAGAAGATGACAGACTGTCATACAGAAAGAGTCGCTTCTAAGAAAAGAGAAAAAATGGCCTTCACTATTAAACGATCGTCGTAAGACTTAACCGATGAGTTGGAAAAAGATAGAATGCTCAAATATCGCCTCTAAAGTGGCAAATACGAGACGACTCTTAGCTACGAAGCAAAAAACGGACAAATTCTAGCAAAAATCGGAGAAGATGCATAAGTGCCCCATCGATGCATAAGTGCCCCATCGATGCATAAGTGCCCCATCTTTGTGTACTAAGATTTCCTTGAGAAGCAGAAAATAGCTTCCGATGAGCTCGGTGCTCTAATGTTGTTGTTCTATACTCGTCCTAGAGAGAATCCTAGAGACAAAGGAAGTGTGTGAGAAAGGAAGTGTGTGAGAAAGGAAGTGTGTGAGAAAGGAAGTATGTGAGCGAGAGAGGAGTGTGAGACGGAGTGTGAGACGGAGTGTGAGACGGAGTGTGAGACGGAGTGTGTGGGATGCTTACGAAACGACGATTTGGAACCCTCACAAAATAGCAAAAAGCAAGGTCTCAGACCATCGTTTATCCAGGAAAAAAAAAAGAGTTATTTGCGGGAGTGTGTACACTCACCAGCAAATAACTCAAATAATATTGCCACTTTATGTCTGTTTGAACTATTTTACAGCTTCTAGGTGGCTTCAAATGCTATAGACTCCAGCGCATTAGAATCGTGTTCTAAGCAACCTAAAATCTCCATCTATCAACGATCAAATACAAGAGGATAGACAGGTGGTCGTTCGTCTGCAAGCCGACCCAGCTGATAGGCAATACTACCATTAACGAAGGTATAAGCTATGCTATGCGAAAAGCGTTTTCCTTCGAATGGCGTCCAGCCGCAATGGCTCAACTGATCGGAAGCTTTTACTACCTGAGCCTCCTGACTTCGACACGCATCACCCTTGAAATTTGTATGTGCCTGAATAATT
>CAZHWP010000024.1:0-29718 GCA_964535945.1 uncultured Porphyromonas sp. | reverse complement strand
CGACCCCGATTTCTGGAAATCCGTTTAGGGTGACGCATTGTCGAAGTCAGGAGCTTCTCTTATCCCTTTCTCTGGCAAAATTGTTCCAAAACGGCTCGTCGCTCAATCTGTCTCTATCGAACCTCTTCAACTACAAGTCCGATGGCTACTTCGACAACGCTCAATACCATTACAAGCAACAAAACATGCTAAACCAAATCATGCTGCAAGTGCAATACACCTATACATTTGGCAATAGAAAGCTTAGGCAGCTCAAAGATCGCACGTCAGATACGAATCTAAGTCGTTTCAAGAATGAATAGATTGGACTTCTGCTCGAGCTTTTTCTAAACTCTAGCATTTCAGAGCCATAATCAATGTTTGGCAGTCGTTACAAGTATTTGCCATGGCAACAGTTTTTCCAAGATCCTGGCAGTAGTTTACACGGATCCTGGCAGATCTTTACTTACAAGATTTCTTTCGAGGGCTAAGTGCTTAATCGAAGCCCTTTCGTGCTTGCAAATGTAGCATTCGCATACAATAGCTTCATTGTCTCTTAACTTTAAGTCAAATCTATCTGTCGGGAAAATGTAGTACCTTTGGCTTCTCAATTAGGTACCTTGCCCTAGTCTGTCTCGTATCCTGAGCATAGTAAGAGCTCAGCCAAGGATTCGTCTGGTGTAGCTATTTATAGTAGACGATCCCTTTAGCAACAATTGCTGGGCCAATGAATGAAGTGTGAGGCTAGAGTAGGTAGAGTTATTTTTGATGAATAATAGTGATGATTAAACAAAAGCAATACAATACACCAGAGTGGAAAGAGTGTGTCTCGATTAGCCACCTTCCTGAATCTTTATCGAGGCTTACAGTCCTGTCGAAAAATATTTGGTACTCATGGAATCCTCGAGCAAAGGCTTTGTTCGATCGAATCGATTCAAGCCTATTCGAGGAGTGTGAAGGAAACCCTGTAAAAATGCTCCAGCTTCTTTCTGGGCAACGTATAGAAGAGTTACTTGCCGATGAAGGGCTGATGGCTGAGATAGATGCCGTATGTGACCACTTCGAATCGTACATGAGCGAGAAGCCTTCGGCACAACATCCCTCAGTTGCTTACTTCAGTATGGAATATGGCCTTACAGCAACACTGAAAATCTATTCGGGAGGCTTAGGTGTATTGGCTGGTGATTACCTCAAGGAAGCCAGTGATAGCAATGTGCCACTTACTGCTGTCGGATTCCTGTATCGTTATGGATATTTCGATCAGAGCATAGCAGCAGATGGTCAGCAAATGGCGAGCTATGATGCCCAAAATTTTCACTCTTTACCTCTTACTCAGGTAATGGATGGTGACAAAGAAATGACATTGGAAGTGCCCATGCGCAATCATACGGTGTTTTGCCATGTCTGGCGAGTAGATGTAGGGCGGATCGAACTCTATCTGCTCGATACCGACCTCGATATGAATAGCGATTGGGATAAGCAGATAACACACAAGCTATATGGTGGAGATTGGGAGAATAGGCTAAAACAGGAGTATCTGCTTGGAGTGGGTGGAATCATGCTCTTAGATAAGCTCGGAATAAAGAAGGATGTTTATCATATGAATGAAGGGCATGCAGCTTTCATCAATCTTCAGAGACTTGCCGATTATGTAGAGCATGAGCGTTTGAGTTTCGATTTGGCTTTGGAACTTGTAAGGGCGTCTTCGCTTTATACCGTACATACACCGGTCCCAGCTGGTCATGATTACTTCGATGCAGAGATGCTGAGCAAATACTTGGGGCAATACCCCGCGAAACTTGGCATTAGTTGGCAAGATTTGCTTGATTTGGGATTGGAAAATCCTGGTTCCAATGATCGCTTCTCAATGAGTGTCTTTGCATTGAATACCTGCCAAGAGGCTAATGGTGTGAGTAAACTTCACGGAGAATTGTCGAAGAAAATGTTTGCTCCTGTATGGAAAGGCTTCTTTGCCGAGGAACTGCACGTTAGCTACGTAACTAATGGAGTGCACCTTCCGACATGGGCTGCCCCAGCTTGGCAAGAGTTTTTTTATTCAGAATTTGGCGGCGACTTCTTAACGAAGCAAGCTGAGGAAGCTACCTGGGAAAAGATCCAATCCGTATCGGATAGCGAGATTTGGCAGATTAGAAAACTATTGAAAGAGGAGCTGATTTCCTACGTTAAGGGGCCATACTTCCGCAATAGAATGAAGTCGAATGTGGAGTCTGGAGGACTCTTCGAACTGTATGATGCAATCAATCCCGATGCATTGTTAATAGGATTTGCACGTCGTTTTGCGACTTATAAGCGTGCCCATCTGCTATTTACAGACTTAGATCGTTTAGAAGGGATCCTCAATGATCCGAAGCATCCCGTTCAGTTTGTTTTTGCAGGTAAGGCTCACCCAGCAGACGGAGGAGGGCAGGGGCTTATCAAACATATTACAGAGATTAGTAAGTTGCCTCAGTTTGAAGGTAAGATCATCTTCCTAGAGAATTATGACATGAATCTTGCATCGAAGTTAATAGCTGGAGTGGATGTTTGGCTCAATACACCCACACGTCCTCTTGAGGCTTCTGGTACTTCGGGCGAAAAAGCCGAAATGAATGGAGTCTTGAACCTTTCGGTATTAGATGGTTGGTGGTACGAGGGCTATCGCGAAGGAGCTGGCTGGGCCCTGACAGACAAAAAATCCTACGATAATCAACAGTTGCAGGACAAACTAGATGCTGTAACTATCTATGAGCTTCTCGAACGAGAAGTTATCCCCCTATACTTTGATCGTAATGACAAGGGCTATTCAGAGGGCTGGTTGCGTTTTGTACGTAGCTCAATGAATTTTATCGCTCCAAACTATACAATGAGAAGGATGCTCAATGACTACTTCGAGCGTTTTTACAACAAGTTGTCTCAGCGCTCGGCTCGACTCCAAGAGGCTTCTTATGCTTTGGCTCGCGATATTTGCACCTGGAAGGCGCAAGTGGCAGCAAATTGGGATACAATGAAAGTTGCTAATGTAAAGTATCGTAAGTCTACAGCCTATGATAACAGTGACAGCGAATCTAATTCAAAACAAGAAATAGCCCTGCAAGTTGATATGGGGATGCTTGAATGTGAATTGGAAGTTGAGCTGATCTTAGCAAAACGGCAGGCAGAAAATGACTCTCTCAGTATGACTCGGATTTTGAGTTTCACAGAAGATGCCGAGCATTCAAGCTTGAAGCAAAAATACTTTTCTATTTCGTTTGACTTCATTGAAAGCGGGAAGAAGTATTTGGCTGTTCGTATATGGCCTAAGAGTGAATTGCTTCCTCATGCGATGGATTTTGCTTACGTGAAGTGGGTACCTATCCCTTGATTGGGGTGGTGCTGAAAGTCAGACCTTCTGTCGAATTCTGTAATTGAGCCCCGTTACAAGGCGCTCGTTTGGAGTAAACTGCCAGCAGCTCTAAAGGGGCGAGAGCATTGCTCCTTGATAGTTTTAGATTATTTATCAGAGCTCAAGTGATAAAAATTTGCATGTCCTTAGCTAGTTCACGAGGAGAATCTGATTATTAATAAACTTGAAGCATTTTGGGTAGATTGTATCCGAATTTGCCAGAAAAAGGAGCTTTTTCTATCGCTTAAGGCCGATTTGTGTGGTTTTTTCAATTATTTGTTCTATCATTGTACAAAGAAATTGGTGTAAATACTATGTTTTACAGTCATAAACACGACAAATTATTATTGATGAAACTATTTTTTCCTTGTCTGCTGTTGACCACGAGTTTTGTTTTTGCTTCTTGCAATTCAAGCAATAGTCCTAAAAAACAAGAACAACTGCTTGTGGCTGATACCACTGCAAAGTCAGATGTAAATGATAGTCAGTTGGCTTTTCCTTTGCCAGACATCCCTGCTGATATATTAGACCCCAAAGCAAGGGCTACCTATTTGGTAAAACACTTCTGGGATAAATTCGATTTTTCTGATTCGTCGAGTCTGAGTAATCCTGAGGCCCTAGAGAATAGCTTTGCCAATTTTGTTGGTATTGCTGTACAGTTTGTGCCCGAATCTGCCGATGGCGACATTGCTGTTCCAATTCAGCGAGCCGATGAAAAAATACTTCCATATTTTATGGAGCTTTATGAGAAGTATCTGTATCACCCTCGTTCTCCGATGGTGAACGAGGAGCTGTATATCCCTGTGCTGAATGCTGCTCTTAAATCTTCCAAGCTAGACTATGCGTCGCAGGTACGCCTTAAAGAAAGGTTGGATATGCTAAAGAAGAATCGTATTGGTCAGATAGCTACAGACTTTGTGTACGAATTGTCTGATGCAAGCAGACACCGCTTGCATAGTAACTTTGCGCCCCTCACTCTACTAGTTTTTTACTCGTCATCGTGCGAGTCGTGCGATGAGTTGATTGAAACCCTCAAAGCTGATAAAGAACTAGAGCAGTGGGTCGCTTCGAAAAGTTTATTGTTACTTATGATTGATAGCGAGTCACATACTCATGAGCTGTGGCAGAGAAGTCTTGATAAAATGCCCGAGTTTGCAAGAGTAGGCTACGATACAGGTAACAGTATTAATAACGAACGTCTTTATGAATTGAAATCCATACCAAGTATTTATCTCTTGGGATCTTCGAACAAAGTGCTTCGTAAGGGTGTTCAGTATCATATTGCTAAAGGACTATTGAGAGAATTAATAGTGAAAGCACCAAATTAACAGACAGGAAACGCCTGAAAACGTGTCGTAAAGCCGTTTTAAATCATAAGTAAACTTAAAAAAGGGCTGTAAATCGACATTTTTCATTGTTGGTTACGACTAATCTGTTATATTTGCATTGTAAAAGGCTATTGGTAAACGTATAATAATACATTAGAAAAGAAAGTAAAACTATGAAGGTAAAGTACTTAATGCTCTCACTGCTGGGAGCTATGGCACTCTCAGTTAGTGCCCAGGAGACTACCACGCCAGCTTCGCAAGTGCCAGCTAAAGACGCTGCTTTTGCTCGCAATCGTGCAGGTCATAATTGGTTTATCACATTGCAGGGTGGAGTAAGTGCACAATTCGTTGGTGACAATGAGAATGCTGATCTCTTTAAAGATCGTTTAGCATTGGCTCCATCTTTCTCTATCGGAAAGTATCATAACCCCTTCTTTGCAACTCGTTTGCAATTTAATGGAGGTCACTCTCACACTTTCGTTGGTGAGACTGCCAATCTAACAGAAATCCACAGCAACTATGTAGGTGCACACTTCGATTTCATGTTTGACGTGGTAAATTATTTTGCTCCTTATCGTGAAAACCGTGTGTTCCATCTTATTCCTTGGGTAGGTCTTGGCTATCAGCACAAGTTCATCAGCAAGGAGTTTATGGACAATGCTGTAGAGTCAGGTACAGTAAACGCAGGTGTGATGTTCGCTTTCCGTCTTGGCAAGCGTGTTGACCTTGTGTTTGAAGCTCAAGCAGCTCACACAAACTTGAACCTGAACAGAGGTTGGGACAATGGTGCTTACAACGGTCTTCTTGGCCAGGTAAGTGGTGGTCTTAACTTCAAGCTCGGTAAGGTAGGCTTTGAAAACATTGATCCAATGGATTACGATTTGATCAACGACCTCAACAACCAAGTTAACCGCTTGCGTTCTGAAGTTGAAGAGCTAAGCCGTCGTCCAGTATCTTGTCCTGAATGTCCAGAATTCACTGCTCCAACACAGCAGGCCGAAAACGTTCTTACAGACAAGGCTGTTGTCTTCCGCTTTGATAGCTCTAAGGTTGACAAGGATCAGCTCATCAACCTTTACGATGTAGCTCAGTTCGTGAAAGAAACCAACGAACCAATCATGGTTATTGGATACGCTGACCCAACAGGTAACAGCAGCTACAATGAAGGTCTCTCAGAACGTCGTGCAAAGGCAGTTGTTGATGTACTAACCAATACTTATGGTGTACCATCAGAACTTATCACTGTAGAATGGAAGGGTTCTTCAGAACAACCTTTTGCTGACAATAAGGCTTGGAACCGCGTAGTAATCGTACGCTCAAAGTAAGCTAAGACTTTAAGTAAATTGGTTTGATAACAATAAAAGACATACAGATATGAAAGTAAAAAGTTTATTTTTGGCTCTGGGCTTAGTTTGCGCTATCAGTGTAAACGCTCAAGAAGCTAATACTACGCAAAATAAGAGTGGAATGAAGACAACATTCCAGCGCGATAAGGCCTCTGATCACTGGTTTATCGACCTCCAAGGTGGTGGTGCAATTGCCATGTTGGGCTACAATACTGAAGCTGACTTCATGGATCGCGTAAGCATCGTTCCTACATTCGGTATCGGTAAATGGCACGAGCCATATTTCGCTACACGTCTTCAGTTCTCTGCTTGGGATATCTATGGTTTCCAACAGGGCAACACAACAGACAAATTTCACAACATCTATGGTAATGCTCACTTCGACTTTATGCTCGACCTGATGAATTACTTCGGTGTGTATCGTCCAAACCGCGTATTCCACATCATTCCTTGGGTGGGTGTTGGTTATGGTATGAAGTTTAAGAGCACAGATAAGGACAACGTAGAAGTTCCTGGTGCAACTAAGAATGATATTTCAACTACAGTGAATGCTGGTATCATGCTTAAGTTCCGTCTTGGCAAGCGCGTTGACTTCAACCTCGAAGCTCAGTCTTTCATTAGCAAGATGAACTTCATCGGTACAAAAGAACGTAAGGCTGACTGGCCAATCCTTGCTACTGCTGGATTTACATTCAACCTTGGTAAGACCGAATGGAATGAAATCGTACCTATGGATTATGCATTGGTTAACGACCTCAACAACCAGATCAACGGTCTCCGCAGCCAGGTTGAAGAGCTAAGCCGTCGTCCAGTATCTTGCCCAGAGTGCCCAGAAGCTCCTGCTCAAGAAGCTGTAACACGCACAGTTGTTGACAACGTGGTTCTATTCCGCCTCAATAGCGCTAGAATCGATCGCAACCAGGAAATCAACGTTTATAACACTGCAGAATATGCTAAGAGCAACAATGCTCCTATCAAGATTGTAGGTTATGCCGATGAACAAACTGGTACTGCCGAATACAACATGCAGCTCTCTGAGCGTCGTGCTAAGGCTGTTGCTAAGTTGCTCGAACAATACGGTATCTCTTCAGATCGCATCTCTATCGAGTGGAAGGGTTCTTCTGAACAAATCTACGAAGAGAATGCTTGGAACCGTATCGTAGTTATGTCATCTGCTGACTAATTATCTACGGATGTAAATACGAAGTAATAATACTTCGAAACCTTTGGAAGGGGTGTTTGCCTGATGGCAGACACCCCTTCCTCTTTGGTTCGCCCAGTATGGAGCAAAGCATACAGGAAGATTCGCTATAAGCATTCCAAATCTGCCGTGTTTCATGTTTTGATTTAAGGCTGGACCATTGCCGTCAATTAGATTCGCTTAAGAGCTCATCAATGATACTGATCAGAATTACAGCCCCTTAGTCTATGAAATGTCTGATGAGAAATGCCAATCTTGCTGATGTTGTACCTAGCATAGGGCTTATAATTGCCTTTAATCTCTCTTTTCTTACTGTACATTACTGAGATGCCGAGTAAAATCGCTATTTTTGCATTCATTCAGCATCATGTGCTGAAATCATTAGAAACTTTGCAATTAGTATGATTAGCTCTAAAGAAATACGTGAGTTATTTAAGGCCTTTTTTGCCGAAAAAGAACATAGAATTGTAGCATCAGCTCCAATGGTGATCAAAGATGATCCCAGCCTTATGTTTACCAATGCTGGAATGAACCAGTTTAAAGACATTATCTTAGGAAATGTTGAGCCAAAGTATAGACGTGTGGCCAATTCTCAGAAGTGCCTTCGCGTGAGTGGTAAGCATAACGACCTCGAAGAGGTTGGGCATGATACTTATCATCATACCATGTTTGAAATGCTTGGCAATTGGTCTTTTGGAGATTACTTCAAAAAGGAAGCAATCGATTGGGCTTGGGAGTTTCTAGTAGAACGCTTGAAGCTCGATGCCGATCGCTTCTATGCTACCGTATTCGAAGGGAGCGAAAAGGAGGGTCTTAGTCGAGACAATGAAGCTTCGGATATTTGGCTCAAATACTTGCCTGCCGAGCGTATTATTAATGGAAATAAGAAAGATAACTTCTGGGAGATGGGCGACATCGGTCCGTGTGGTCCGTGCTCCGAGTTGCATATCGACCTCCGTAGCGATGCTGATAGGGCTGCTGTTAGCGGCTTAAGCTTGGTAAATAAAGATCATCCTCAGGTTATCGAGATATGGAATTTGGTTTTTATGCAGTACAATCGTAAGGCTGATGGAAGTCTCGATCCCTTACCTCACAAAGTGATTGATACAGGTATGGGCTTCGAGAGGCTTTGTATGGCTGTTCAGGGTAAAACTTCAAACTACGATACGGATGTCTTCCAACCCCTTATTCAGAAATTGTGTCAGTTGACTGGTATGACTTATGGCAAGGATGAAAAGATAGACATTGCATTGCGTGTCATATCCGACCATATTCGTACCATCGCATTTTCAATTACAGATGGTCAGTTGCCTTCCAATGCAAAAGCCGGTTACGTTATTCGCCGAATTTTGCGTCGCGCTGTCAGGTATGGCTATACCTTTTTGGGCAGACGACAAGCATTTATGTACGAGCTCATACCAACCCTTATCGAGGTTATGGGCGATGCATATCCCGAACTTATAGCTCAGCAAAGCCTTATCACCAAGGTGATCATGGAAGAAGAGAATAGCTTCCTGCATACTTTAGAGACTGGAATTAAAATGCTCGAGAAGTTTGTGCTCGACGCCAAGGAGGCTGGCAATAATGAATTGAGTGGTCACGATGCCTTTGTCTTATACGACACCTATGGATTCCCATTAGATCTAACAGCTCTTATCTTGGGAGAGGCTGGTATGCAGGTGGATGAAAAAGGCTTTGAAGTAGAAATGCTTCAGCAAAAGGAGCGTGCTCGCAGTGCTGCAGCTGTTGATACGGGAGACTGGATTCAGATTCGTGCTGGTGAGTCTCAGTTTGTAGGTTACGACCACAACGAATTCGATACTGAGATACTTCGTTATCGTCGTGTTCAAGCAAAAAATAAAGAGTATTACCAGCTAGTTCTTAGCCACAGCCCTTTCTATGCCGAGATGGGTGGTCAGGTTGGAGATACTGGTGTACTGATCGGGCAGGATGGAACAAGCTATCCCGTCTTTGATACCAAACGTGAAAATAACTTGGCTGTTCATTTGCTCAAGAAGCTTCCCGACGATCTTACTCAATCGTTTCACGCTAAGATTGATATTCAAAAACGAAGACAGACTGAGGCTAATCATACGGCTACTCATCTCATACACCAAGCACTGCGCGAGGTCTTAGGAGATCATGTGGAGCAGAAAGGTTCCTATGTAAGTCCCGAACTCTTACGCTTTGACTTTTCACATTTCGGCAAAGTAAGTCCCGAAGAGATTCGCCAAGTAGAGACTCTGGTAACGGAACGAGTTCGCAGTAATATAGTCCGTGAAGAAAAACGTCAAATTCCAATTGCAGAAGCAAAGGAAATGGGGGCTATGGCTCTCTTTGGAGAAAAATATGGCGACGAGGTTCGCGTGCTGAAGTATGGCGATAGTGTAGAGCTCTGTGGGGGGACTCACGTCTCTAATACAGGTATGATCGGAACGGTGCGTATCATTAGCGAAAGCTCTATTGCTGCCGGTATAAGACGTATCGAAGCTGTAACTGCCGAAGTGGCAGAAAACTATCTTTATAAGCAAGAAGATATCATCAGTTCGATTAGAGAAATCTTCGATGGCAATCCAAATTTTGTGCAAGCCATTAAGAAGATGATCGAAGAGGATGCATCGCTTAAAAAGCAAATCCAAGTGATGCTCCAAGAGCGTATAGCTCAGGTCAAAGAGCGTTTGCTGAAGCAAAATGTGCAGCGTCGTGGTGTGAGGTTATTTTTAATTGAAGATTCGATGAGTGCCGATTTGGTTAAGGATTTGGCATTCCAAATTTCTGGAGAGCTTAACTCGAGCTTCCTATTTTTGGCAGGTACATCTGAAGGAGCGAATAAGTGTAATCTTACTTTGATGCTTTCGAAAGACTTAATCGAAGAAGGATTGAGTGCTGCAGTACTTGTACGCAATGCATCCAAGCACATACAGGGTGGGGGAGGCGGTCAGCCGCACTTTGCTACAGCCGGAGGGAAAAAGCCAGAAGGATTGCGTGCTGCTATAGAGCAAATCCTCTCCGAGGCATCCATGAACGATTAGTAATTCGTTCTCCTTTTATTACTATGATCGCTGTAGGTCGTAATATTATCGCTCATGCTCTTTTGCCATTAATAGAGCATGAGCGAATTTTTGTTCTATGCGATCGTAGTTTGCTCCATGCACATCAATCTTTGTTACAGCCTTTGGCCGATGTAGTAAAGGCAGAAGACTGGTTGATTATTGAGGGTGGAGAATCTAATAAATCGCTTGAGGTCTGTCAGCAAATTTGGTCTTTTCTCATAGCTAGGCAGGCAAATCGTCTAAGTGTATTAATAATAGTAGGAGGAGGAAGTATTAGTGACTTAGGGTCTTTTGCTGCTTCTACTTTTCATCGAGGTATAGATACCATTGTATTAAGCACAACACTGCTTTCTATGGTGGATGCGTCGGTAGGGGGGAAAACTGCAATTGACTTTCGTGGGATCAAGAATTTGATCGGTACTTTTCATCCAGCAAGGGCTGTAATTGCCGATACATGTTTCTTAGATACACTTCCTAAGCGGCAGTTAATCTCGGGCTTTGCCGAGCTTATTAAGCATGCTCTCTTGATGGGGGCTGATGATTGGCTAGAAATACTTCTGTTTGATCCACTCTTTCCCCAGGCTAAATGGCCTCAGCTCGTTGAAAAACACATACGTTTTAAAGAATCTATAGTAGAAGCCGATCCCTACGATAAGGGCATACGGGCCCAACTCAATTTGGGGCATAGCATTGGGCATGCGCTAGAAGCCTTCTCTATGCTTCGCTTGCCAAGCCTTAAGCAAACACCGCTATTGCATGGAGAAGCTGTTGCTGTAGGCTTGGTTGCCGAACTCTACCTGTCGCATAGATTATGCGGCTTCCCTTCGAAGGAGCTTCATAGGCTTGCGATGCTTGTGAAAAGCTACTTCAGGCCATATTCTATTACTTGTGCAGACTACGATGAAATTTATTCCTTAGCTTTAGCAGATAAAAAGAATAAGAGTTCCGAAGTTCATCTTGTTACTTTGCCGAGCGTAGGTGCCAATCCTGATTTGCTTGCTATTAGTAGAGAATTGTTTGATGAAGCTTTGGATTTCTATCGCGAAGTCTTTGGCGTCTAAGAAACTTTGATTACCTTTGCAACGCAAAACTGGAGCGGGATGTAGCTCAGCCCGGTTAGAGTACCCGTCTGGGGGGCGGGTGGTCGCTGGTTCGAATCCAGTCATCCCGACAGATCTGATAGAGAGTGGTGGACAGTGTTCATTGCTCTCTTTTTTTTGTTTTTTGCTGATTAGATGCTTTAGCTATTGCGAAATAGGCTTTCAAGACTCTTCTTAACTTTTGCTCTTGCTAGGCGTTGTCTACAAAATCTGTGAGTGGAACTGCCCAGAAAGTGTCAAGCAGATTCAACGACAGCACGGCGCTTTGCTTTCATACTGTTGGCAATGCATTTTCAAGCCGATGAAAACTTATTTCCAAGCTGATGGCAATACATTTCCAAGCCGATGAAAACATTCCGTTATTTGAGACCCTCGGATTAAGTATATGTGCCGTTGGTACGATCGTCCCATAAGCTTGAGTGGAGTAGCTCGCTCCTCTTTATCTCCATCCTTGTGCTATCGTTTGAGATCTCTGCTCAGTCATTTTCGACTATCGTCTTAGGTCCAGCTTCATCTTTACAAATTGCTTCTGTCATCAAACCCTGCCTATTGTGGTCAATCGTGTGCTAAGCATCTGCCGTATTTATATATGAGGGCCGATGTGTGTTGAAGTCAAGAGGGGGCATTGTTGATCACTTCTTTTGTCTTTTGTGGGCAATTTGTAAGCGTTTCATGCATGCCGAATCTAGGTCATAATGAGTAAAGTGAAGTCTTTGCTGTCTTTTCTTATTGCCTTGAAGCTTCGATTAGGCTTGTTAAAATGATTAAACCACCTAAGGGTGTTTAGATTTGCAGAGTTTTTTCTACGTTATTCTTTAAGCACCTGATGCTTTATTCCGCTTTTGTCGTTTCAATTAATTATCCACTCGCTTGAGGACTGTGATTTCTATAAAGCTCGAATGGTTTTCGAGGAGTTTACTCGTATTTCCATTTTTCTTGCTCCTTCTTTGATGAGTTTTAGTTTTAGTACTTAGAATTTTCGATAATCGTTATTGTCTATTCGGTTCGTTATTTTACCAATATGGGTCATTTATTATACGAAAACGTCAATCTTATCTGCTTTTGGATGATTTTCTACAGTTTTTTACATCTAAAGTTTGGTAGATTCAATAACACTTTCTATCTTTGCCAGTGAACTAAACAATCTTTTTACCTCAGAACTGACGTAAATACCATACAGGGTGGCCGGGAGGCTACCCTTATGTTTTTTATACCCACCCATATTTCAATCTTTTCTGGAGCTATACCCACCTTTTTTGTGGCTCTTAAGCGATAACGCTTTTATCCAATATTCGCAGAATATCTATTGTGCTATACCTATAATGTAAGCATCTCTATGCGCAATTGCGCATAGAGGCCAGTTATTACCCTTATGCTGATAGAGCTTGAAGTGGTTTTTTCTTTATACTCCATAACTGGTCTTACTTTCTCTTCTGACCGAAGCAAAGTCTTATTTTAGTTGAAGGGCAGACTTCACTTAATACAGTATAGCGTGCATAAACACTGAATTGTCAATAGCCTTTGCCTTATCCCGATCTGTTTGGCTTGAGGCATTGGTTTTTGATGCTCGGAATGTTTTGACTTGCGCATTATTTTCGTATTTTTGTGCTGAACAAGCATAAATCTAATATGTCATTAAATAAAGTCATTCTAATAGGAAATGTAGGTAAAGACCCCGAGTTGCGCTATTTTGATAGTAATTCTGCCGTTGCGAATTTTTCGTTAGCAACTACCGAGCGAGGTTATCGCCTTGCCAATGGTACAGAAGTGCCTGAGCGTACGGAGTGGCATAATATTGTTGCACACCGAGATTTGGCTGCTTTCGCTGAGAAGTGGGTAAAGAAAGGTTCTTTATTGTATGTAGAAGGGAAGTTGAGGTATCGTAGCTATGTAGATAGGAATGATGTGCAACGTTATATAACAGAAGTAATTGCCGATAAGATAAGTTTCTTTAACCTTGGCTCTCGTCGTGGCGACGAGCAGGCAATTCCTCAGCCTCAAGTTTTGCCGTCTGTCGATAACGATCCCAAACCGCAGCAGAATGAGCCAGCTCAGAGCGCTGAGCATCCGCAAGATCAACTTTCGGGTGATTTGCCCTTTTAATTTAATCTGCTAAGCTTTGGATATCCCGATTGTAAGCAACATCATTGAAGCTGTAAGTAGTTTTTTTGGTGGGATCAGTGCTAAGCCCATAGAGCTACCAATCTTAATTGCTTTATTAGTTGATTTAGTACTCCTTTTTTGTTCTGGTTTCATGTCGTCTTGCGAGGTGGCATACTTTTCATTGAGCCCTTCAGACTTGAGCAATATCAAAGAGCAGAAGCATAGCGCCGATGCTAAGTTGCTTTCGCTCTTGGGTAATTCAGACAAATTGCTAGCAACGATATTGATAGGCAACAATCTAGTCAATGTTGCCATCGTAATGCTTTCGAATTATGTTATTGTAAATCTGTTTGAATTTCGTGAGCCATGGATGAGTTTTCTGATACAAACTATCGTATTAACTGCAGTTTTGTTGCTTTTTGGGGAGATCTTTCCGAAGGTTTTTGCGCAGCGTAGGGCGCTTGCACACTCGCGCAATACAGCAACAGTTATGAAGGTGGTAAGCCGCTTACTTACACCTTTCTCTAAGCTGCTAATGGCAAGTACAATTCGCATTTCTCCTACCAACGCCAAGCGAAGGGATATCTCTGTCGATGAGCTCTCGAGGGCGGTAAAGCTTACCACTCATGGAGGTGCTCCAGAAGAAAAGGAGATGATTGAGGATATTATTAAGTTCTATAGCAAAACAGCTGCTGAAATAATGATTCCTCGTATCGATATGTCTGATGTGGATAGTACTTGGCCATTTAAGAAGATGCTTGACTATGTGCTGTCATCTGGCTTTAGTCGCTTGCCTGTATTTGAAGGTAATGAAGATCATATTATTGGAGTCATTTATGTCAAAGACCTGCTACCTTATTCCCAAGAGGATGACACGTTTGAATGGCTTAAGCTGATTCGCGATGCCTATTTTGTTCCAGAGAATAAACGTATTGATGATATCCTGAGAGAGTTTAGGAATAATAAGGTTCATATTTCTATCGTTGTAGATGAGTTTGGTGGTACAAGTGGCCTTATAACGATGGAGGATATTTTGGAAGAAATCGTTGGCGATATTACCGATGAGTACGATGAGGAAGAAACTCCTTTTCTTCGACTCTCCGATGGGTCTTATCTGTTTGAGGGAAAAAGTTCTATTTCGGATGTGTTGAATTGGCTCGATCTGCCTGATGACGCCTTCGGAGAAATGGGTGAGGAAGTTGATACAATTAGTGGCTTGGTTTTGGAGATATTACAGGAACTGCCTCGTGTGGGCGATACTGCCAAGTATGATCAGTTTCGTTTTCAGGTAACTCAGATGGAGAAGCGACGTATTACTCAGGTTAAGCTTTTCCCATTTGAGCGTTCTCAGCCGATCGATGAATAATCTCTTTACCACACAATTGTTTCGGTAGCGATGCTTTTTATTCCTATTCCTATAGATGGACTTTATTTGGCCGAGTTTGACTCTCTTCCCTCACCCCGAACAGCAAAGAGGTCTATCAATAGAGATCGCGTGCAAGAGATCCTTAGCTGTGCTAGACCCGATCAAGACAATCGGGTTATTAATAATGCCAATGGCAAACCTTTTTTACTTTCGGCAGATAGATCTATCAGCATTAGCCATTCGAGCGCATGGGTAGCCGTTTATCTGTCCGATCCTCGATTTACTCTTGGGGTTGATGTCGAGCAGATTGGCAATAAGGCCTTACGCTTGCATAGTCGATTTTGTAATCGCTACGAACAAGAAAGTCTCTTGCAGCTCAATCTGGATGAACAACTCTTGGCTGCACATATAATATGGTCTGCCAAGGAGACTGCGTATAAGATCTTTGAGCCCGAAGATGCCAATTTTATCGAACGATTTTACTGCGATTTACCCCCCGTAATGCCTCAGGCCGATTGTCTATTCGATTTTATGCTAACCTACACTCCCATTTCAGGGGCTAAACAGGAGATTGAAGTCAAAGCGTGGATAGACCCACGCTTTGTATTGACGATCGCCCGTGTATAATAAGAGCCCTTTGTACAAGCCGATCGAATGATGGCTAGGTAGTGCATAGTGAAGTTGTTTTTTTGATTGGGCAGGCCTGTCAGAGAACCATAGCAATAGAGGCAGAGTGTGCGAATTTGAGTCTAGGCATTGTTTTTGCAGTAGTGTTTTTAAGTTGTGTGTCCTATGACCTTTGCTTCCTATTCGCTTTGTGAGATGCTATGGAAGCGATAATAAAGGACAAGATGTTTGTGACAGGCTTGCAAAGCCCGCAAAAGATGAAACTAAATAGAATGAAAAAGAACGAAGAGTTGCAAGAAGACTTGCAAAATAGTGATTTAGAAAACGAGTCTGTAGATTGCGAAAATGGAAAAGAGGAGGAGCAAACTGCCTCTTTGTCAGTTGAAGTTGAGCTAGAGGAAAAGCTGGCAGCACTAAATGATACGCATTTGAGGTTGATGGCTGAGTATGACAACTATCGTAAGCGAACTCTCCGCGAGAAGGCTGAATTGATTAAGAGCGGCGGAGAAAAAGTTTTGATAGATTTGTTGCCTGTGCTTGATGATTTTGAACGAGCATTGGCAAATATGAATGAAGCCAGCGATGTGCAGGCCCTTAAAGAGGGGGTAGACCTCATCTATATAAAGTTTATCGAATATCTGCGCCGTCAAGGAGTAAAGCCTATCGAAACAGAAGGCTGCGTGTTTGACGACGAATTGTTCGATGCAGTAGCTACTGTTCCTGCTCCATCAGAAGATGTGGTAGATAAGGTAATTGACTGTGTGAAAACTGGCTATACACTCAACGAGAAGGTGATACGCCATGCACAAGTAGTAGTAGCTAAATAAAAAAATCAAAGAGAGGAAAGACAAATGGCAAAAAAGCGTGACTACTACGAAGTATTGGGAGTAGATAAAAATGCAACTGCCGATGAGCTGAAAAAAGCTTACCGCAAAAAAGCGATCCAATATCACCCCGATAAGAATCCTGGCGACAAAGAAGCCGAAGAGAAATTTAAAGAGCTTGCCGATGCATACGATGTCTTGAGCGACACAAATAAACGTAGTCGTTACGACCAGTTTGGCCATGCAGGTGTCGATGGTGCCTCTGGAGGATTTGGTGGTGCTGGTATGTCTATGGAGGATATTTTCAGCCGCTTTGGCGACCTCTTTGGCGGTCATTTTGGTGGCTTTGGCGGTTTCAGTGGTTTTGACTCCTCTGGTGGATATAGGCAGAAACGTGTGCTTAGGGGATCAGACTTACGCGTAAGAGTAAAAATGTCTCTCAAGGATATTAGTAAAGGGGTAGACAAAAAACTTAAGCTAAAGAAGTTCGTAAGCTGCGACCTCTGTAAGGGTGAGGGTAGTGAAGATAAAGACGGAAAGACCACGTGCCAGACTTGCAAAGGTAGTGGTGTGGTAACGAGGGTTAGCGAAACGATTTTCGGAGCTATGCAAACGCAGAGTACTTGCCCCACATGTAAGGGCGAAGGTACCGTTATCACTAAGCCATGCTCTAAATGTAAAGGTGAGGGTATACAGAAAGGTGAGGATGTGGTAACGTTCCATATTCCTGCAGGTGTTGCCGAAGGAATGCAAATGACTGTAAGCGGTAAAGGAAATGCTGCACCTCGTGGTGGAATCAATGGTGACTTGATTGTATTGATTGCAGAAGAAGAGGATCCTAACTTGATCAGAAACGGCAATGACTTGATTTATAATCTGCTTATTTCTATCCCTACTGCTATTAAAGGAGGAAGTGTAGAAGTGCCAACTATAGAAGGGCGAGCAAAGTTGAAGATTGAGCCAGGAACTCAGCCCGGAAAGGTGCTCAGGCTTAGAAACAAGGGTTTACCCAGTGTCAACGGATACGGTACGGGTGATCTGCTAGTAAATGTCAATGTTTTTATTCCTTCACAGAAAGGCGATGCCGAGAAAGAGTTGGTGGCTAGCATGGAGACTCTTGAGAGTTTTTCTCCCACAGAAGCTGCTCGCAATGAGATAGATCGAAAGTATCGTGAGATGCTCGACTAATATTTATAGAGAACTTACGAATCTAATCTGTTTAGATATGTAGGTTCTCTTTTTTGTTTATTAACCAACAGTAGCTAATAACTGATGCAAAACGAATTTATGCAAATAGAAGAGGACATACTCAGGATGATCAAGACTGTGTATGACCCCGAAATACCCGTCAATGTTTACGACCTAGGTTTGATCTACAATATAGATGTAAACGATGCGGGTTTCGTAACGGTTACAATGACACTTACGGCACCAAACTGCCCTGCTGCCGATTTTATTATCGAAGATGTGCGTATTAAGGTCGAAAGTGTTAAAGGCGTTACTGGAGTAAAGATTGATCTGACCTTTGAGCCCGAGTGGAATAAAGATATGATGAGCGAAGAGGCTCTGCTAGAGCTAGGCTTCCTCTAATAATGCAGAAAAGGAAGTAAAAACTGCAATGCGCCACAAGATTTATTTCGCCTCCGATGCTCATTTAGGAGCTGCTCACCATAAGGATTCGCTCGAGGTTGAGCGAAGACTC
The DNA here is from genome assembly GCA_964535945.1 of uncultured Porphyromonas sp. Classification (GTDB taxonomy): domain Bacteria; phylum Bacteroidota; class Bacteroidia; order Bacteroidales; family Porphyromonadaceae; genus Porphyromonas. The sequence goes on along the minus strand of CAZHWP010000024.1, from coordinate 11,707 downwards.
TGTCGGTGGCTAGATAGTATCAGTGAAGATGCTGCAGCTATTTATTTCCTAGGAGACATTTTCGATTACTGGTTTGAGTATAAACACGTAGTGCCACGAGGTTTTACTCGCTTTTTGGGCAGACTAGCTCATCTTAGTGATGCTGGAGTCGAGCTTCATTTCATGGTCGGAAACCATGATGTGTGGATGAAGGATTATTTCGAGAAAGAGATTGGTGGCAGGGTCTATCACAATAGTATAACGGTAGATTTGCTAGGCAAACGCTTCAGACTATCGCATGGCGATGCCGAGTATAAGCAACAGAATTTTGCAAATAAGTTGAGCTATTACCTTTTTCGCAATCGTATTTGCCAAAGACTTTATGCTGCTGTGCATCCTAGGTGGACGGTGGGTTTGGCTTACTACCTATCCTACAAAAGCAGAGTAAAAGGATTGAAAGACCAGTATCATGGCAAGATTCCCCATGCGATTAGAAACGATTACTTCGAAGTAGAGAATGAGCTTCTGGTTCGATTTGCAAAAGATCATAGCTTTTCTCACCCCGATGTAGATTTCTATATCTTTGGACACCGCCATCTGATCTTAGACTTAGCTTTGCGAAATAAAGCTAGGGTCTTGCTATTGGGCGATTGGATTCAATACAATTCTTTTGCAGTGTGGGATGGAGAGAACTTGTTTCTCGATCAGTTCGAAGTCGATTAGCCACCGTTTTCCTTTCAGATAAAGCTCCAATAAATAGCTGTGAGAATTCTAGGCAGACCCTTTATGGAGGGGACTTACTTCTTGCTTCTAATTGCAGATGGCTTACTTGCTTATGTCGGAGCAAATCTCTATTTTTGTCGGAGTATTCCAAGAAACTAAATAAAAAAGAAAAATTATGAAGACACCCGCTGAGCTGAAATACAGCAAAGACCACGAATGGGCTCGCCAAGACGGCGAATTTATCTATGTAGGTATTACCGATTTTGCCCAGAGCGAATTGGGAGAGATCGTATATGTAGAAGTTGAAACCGAGGGCGAAACCATCGAAGCCGACGAAGTTTTTGGCTCTATCGAAGCAGTAAAGACAGTTTCAGACCTTATGATGCCCATCACCGGTGAAGTAGTAGAGGTAAATGCTGAGCTTGAGGATCAACCAGAGTTAGTAAATTCCGATCCTTATGGAGCTGGATGGATTATCAAGGTGAAAGCAGACAACGCTGCCGATCTTGATTCTTTGTTGACAGCAGCCGAATACGAAAGCTTGATTGCAAAATAATGCAGCCCCAGGTTAGCATCATTATGGGTAGTACTTCCGATCTGCCTGTAATGGAAAAAGCTGCTCATCTGCTCAACGAAATGAAGATTCCGTTCGAGCTAATTGCACTTTCTGCTCACCGCACACCTGCCGAAGTTGAGTCTTTTGCTAAGGGAGCCAAATCGAGAGGCATTCGTGTTATTATTGCCGCTGCGGGAATGGCTGCACACCTATGTGGTGTTATAGCTTCTATGACATCGATCCCCGTAATTGGTGTGCCTATCAATGCAAGTCTGCAAGGTATCGATGCACTTTTAGCTATCGTACAGATGCCTCCAGGTATCCCCGTTGCTACAGTGGGTATAAACGCTGCTCAGAATGCTGCAATCCTCGCTGTACAAATGTTAGCTACTGGCGATCTAGAGTTGTATTCACGACTTGAGGCATACAAAGAGTCGCTCAAAGAGAAGGTGATAAAGGCCAACGAAGAGTTGTCGAAACTGCAATTCGAGTATAAAGTAAACTAATATTCAGTTTTAATAAGGGCTGCCTGAGGGGTCAATACGACACTCGGGACAGCCCTTATTATCATTATGAAAATGAACTGAATGTGTAATGTGTAATCTTCAAATAAGGTCTCTTGATAGATCCTGTTGAGCCCAATCTTTTCTCTAATAATATTCTTTCATGAACTTATTTGCATTCACCAGACGTCCTTCATCCTTGGTACAAGTAGGCAATACGGCACTTGGCGAGTCCATGCCAATTCGTATTCAGTCTATGGCAAATGTCTCTACGATGGATCTAGAAGCTTCGGTTTCTCAGGCGCTTAGAATGGTAGAGGCTGGTGCCGAGTACATTCGCTTTACAGCTCAGGGGGTGAAGGAGGCTCAAATGTTGGGCAAGATCAAAGCTGCATTGCTCCTTAAGGGTGTGAATACGCCTTTGGTAGCCGATATTCACTTCAACCCAAAAGCAGCCTTCGAAGCCTTAAATCATGTAGAAAAAGTTCGTATCAATCCAGGTAATTTTGCCGAACTATCCAGCAAAGGTAAAGCTCTTGATGATACGTTTTTTGATGAGGGGAGTGCTCATGTGGAGGCTGTTTTCTCTTCTTTTCTTAGCGAGGCAAAAAAACTCGGCCGCGCTGTTCGTATAGGTGTAAATCATGGTTCACTTTCAGAGCGAATGATGCTTCGCTATGGCGATACTCCTCGAGGTATGGTGATGAGTGCTATGGAGTATTTGCGCATATGTAAAATGCTAGCCTTCGATGACGTTGTTATTTCTATGAAGGCATCCAACGTATTGGTAATGACCGAGGCTGTTAGGCTTCTGGTGAGTACGATGGATCAGGAAGATCTGCACTATCCACTCCACCTAGGAGTAACCGAGGCTGGCGAGGGTGATGATGGAAGGGTAAAGAGTGCTGTAGGGATTGGATCTTTGCTGCTAGATGGTCTTGGTGATACGATCAGAGTGTCGCTAAGTGAAGAGCCAGAAGCCGAATTGCCAGTCTGCAGAGCTCTAGTTGCTTTTGTAGAGCAGCGCATGAATTGTCGGGTTGATGCTCCAAACGAAGCAAAGCTATACCAGCGATCCTATTTGCAGCGCCTTGATAGCTCAGTTGTTGCCGATATTATTGGTGCCAATAAAGTCCCATTAGTCTTTGCTCGGTATGCCGATAAGCATAGTTTTAGTGATGATGCAATGGCATTGAAGCCCGATTTCTTTTTAGATGAGTATGCAGTGATTTCAGATTCCGAAGCTAAGCTCTCTGATTTTGAACTCGTCGCAATGGATGCTAGCCGGTTTGATGTCGAAAAATTGAGCTCTCTGAGAAATAAATCCAATGTAGTTTTGATGCTCAGCTCTTCTGGTGTCAATCCGCTTGCCGAATGGAGATCTGTTTTTTTGCAGATGCAAATTTTGGGTATCACAGCACCAGTTATCTTGCACAAACACTATCAATCGTCCGATGCCAACAGCCTTCGTTTAGAGGCTTCGATTGATATGGGAAGTTTATTGCTGGAAGGTCGTGGCAATGCTTTGTTTATCACTGCGGAAAATGTGTCTGCTACAGTTTGTGTAGAAGTGTCTTACTCTATCTTGCAGGCCACGAGGCTTAGAATGAGTAAAACGGAGTATATTAGTTGTCCAGGATGCGGACGTACGCTCTACAATTTACAAGAAACTTTAGCTCGTATCAAAGCTGCCACAAGTCATCTTAAGGGCTTGAAGATTGCTGTGATGGGCTGTATTGTAAATGGTCCAGGAGAAATGGCCGATGCCGATTATGGCTATGTTGGCTCAGCGCCTGGGTGTGTAGATTTATACAAACAAAAGGAATGCCTCATGAAAGCCATTCCACAAGAAAAAGCTGTAGACAGTCTCATCGAGTTGATACGGAAGCATGGTGATTGGCACGAAGCAAATGAAATACAGAAATAGATACCATTATGGAGATTAAAGTAATAAACCGTTCTCATCATCCTCTACCAGAGTATGCTACAGCCGATTCGGCAGGGATGGATATAAGGGCATTCTTGCAAGAGCCAATCTTGCTCAAGCCAATGCAGCGCTGTATCGTTCCTACGGGCTTGTATATCGAATTGCCATCGGGCTATGAGGCTCAGTTGAGGCCACGTAGCGGATTAGCCATCAAGCATGGAATTTCTTTGCTAAACACCCCTGGCACGATAGATGCCGACTATCGAGGCGAAGTCGGTGTGATATTAGTAAACCTTTCTGAAGAAGATTTTACAATCAGCGATGGCGATCGTATCTGTCAGATGGTTATTTCCTCATACTCTCAGGCACAATGGAAGCCCGTAGAGAAGCTCAGCGAAAGCGAAAGAGCTTCGGGAGGCTTTGGCCATACAGGCAAGAAGTAACTATCAATATTTTTTTGATCCTTTAGCTATGAGACTCCCGCACAAATTCATTTTATTGCTTCTCTTAATTTGCAATAGCGTAGCTCAAGCTCAGGGTGTTCGTGATACAATTGCTGTATCGAGAGACCCGAGCAAGTTTGATGCTTATCTATTCGAGGCTGTTAATAGAAAGCTAAAGCAGGAGTACGATGCTGCTCTTGAGCTTTATCGTCATTGTTATAGTATTAATCCCAATGACCCAGCATTGCTTTTCGAGCTCAGTTCCATTTATTTCGGATTGGCACGATCGGCCGATGCTATCACGCTGATGGAGCGTGCACATCGCTTGGAGCCCGACAATAAGAATTACGCTTTGCAGCTAGCTACCTTTTTGGATAGAAGTAGTAGAAGTGTGGATGCAGCTGAGATAATGAATAGCTTGGTAAAGCGCTATCCCGACGATGCCGAGCTTCAGTTTAGTTTAGCTAGCCTCTATGTGCGAATGGGCGAGATTGACAAGGCGATATCCCTATACAAAGAAGTAGAGAAAAACAATGCAAGCTCTCCTATGGATGCTGCCAACTATAGCGACATTCGTGCTCGAATTTTCTTTATGGTAGGACAGAGCAATAAAGCTATCGAAGAATATCGCTCGCTCGTGAAACGCTATCCAGAAATAAGCGAGTTTAGAATGAAACTTGTGGCAGCTTTACTAGACAATAATTCATACAAGGAAGCCTATACGCAGTTAAAAGAGATTGCTAAGCTTGGAGCCACAGATGGGATGTATCATTTTGCTTTGGCATCTTATTACCTGGGCACAAAGCAACACGAGCTTGCAGTAAATGAAATCGCTCAGATCGCATCCGATAAGGAGATTGAGCCCCAGCGTTCACTGCCATTCATTGTACAGTTTATCCACAATGACGACCTCGATGAAGATGGGCTACCTAAAACCGAGAATAATCATCTCTTTGAGCTACTCAAGTCACAATACCCCTCCTATTTAGAGATACGCATTGCCTATATGCAGACGCTTGTGAAACAAGAAAATTTCGAAAAAGCCGAGCAAGAAGCCAAAGAGTGTATTTCAATTGCTCCATCGGATGAAAGGGCTTGGTATCTGCTCTTAGAGCAAGCATACAATCGAGCGGAGAAGAACAATAACTACGAAGAGCTGATTTCATTTTGTCGGAAAGCCGAAGCTCAATTCCCTCAGAGGTCGATCTATTATCTTCATCATGCAGTCTCGTTATACAAACAAAACGATAAGTCTGCAGCCAAAGAAATTTTGCTTGAGGCAGTCAAGCTAGTAGATAAGGAAGAGAAGAATGGCTTGTCTGATATTTTTAGTCAATTAGCCGACTTAGAGTACGAAGTGGGGAATCGCGACATGGCCTTCGAATACTACGATAAGTCATTGACATATAATCCGATGAACATTGGAGTTCTTAACAATTACGCCTATTTCTTGGCAATAAGTGGAGGTGATCTTGAGAAGTCTGAGCGTATGGCTGCCCAGGCTGTGAAGTATGATCCCAAGAATTCGGTATTGCTCGACACGTATGCTTGGATTTTCTTTTTACAAAAGAAATATTCGCTAGCAAAATTGTATATCGAGAAAGCGATCGATGAAAGCAAGGACAACCCAGATGCCGATGTCTATGAGCATTATGGAGATATTCTCTATATGCTCAACAAGCACGAAGAAGCCTATAGCTATTGGCTGCAGGCTAAGGAGATTGGTGGAGGGGGATCCAAATTCTTAGATGCGAAAATAGCTAAGAAGTCTTATATTGCCGAATAGGCTTAAATGTAGAATCGACGATGAATACTCTATCACATAAGTTCCTATTGATTGGCCTTTTCTTTAGTGCCCTTTTGCTTTTCAATGCATGTGGAACTACCAAGTCGCTTCCACACAACTCAACAAGTCAGTTAAGCGCTTCGATGTCTAAGGCTAAACTTGTAAGTGCTGTTGAGGCCAACTATTTATCTTGCCAGAGTATTCGCAGTACTGGCAGAGCAGTACTAAGTGTAAAAGGATCGAGTTATCGCTTAAAGGTTGATTTTAGCTTACTGAAGGGTAGGGGAATACGCCTACTTGCATATCCATTTCCTTTGATCGAAGCCGGGCGGGTCTGGCTTGATAAGGAAGGCATAACCATTGTGGATAAGATCAATAAGGTCTATTCTCATGCGAGCTTTGAGGATCTCTCTTCGATGCTTGGCATTTCACTTTCTTACGAAGCTATAGAGTCGCTTTTTTTGGGGCAGTTATTCAAAGCTGATGGAACGGCTATCACTCCCTTGCAGTTGAATATTGAACAAATTGCAGCAAACTCGGCAATGATTAGCTATTTCGACGCTTCCGATTACCATTATCTCTCTACTGTAAATAGGCAGCTGAGACCCTCATCTATTCGGGTTGAAGCGCCAGATGGAAAGGCTTACTTGCTAGCAAATTATAGCCAATTTGATGATGCAAACTCCAATGGACTGATCGCAAAGCAGATGTTACTAAGGCTCCAAGAAGGAGCTTCTCAGCTTTTTTCTTTAGATTTACAGCACGAACGTATTCGCTGGAACGAACTCAATGCCGAGGTTCTTAATATTCGCATTTCAACTAATTATCAAGCCGTTCCGCTTCGTTTTTTCTTCAACTCGTTAAAATAATGTCGCTATGAGACAATCGCTTATACTGCTTCTTACTTTTCTTACACTCAGCGTTTTGCCTGCCCTAGCTCAGAGCAAATCCAAACAAGTTCGCAAGCTCGAACAAGAGCGCAAGGAGGCTTTAAAAGCTATCGAAAAGACAGACAAAGAACTACGCAATACGAAAAAAGACAAGCAAAATAAGCAAAAGCATCTCAACCTGCTAAGCAAACAGGTGAAGCAACGTACTCAGATGCTTAGCCTATTAGATAAAGAACTGAAGGGAATTCAAATTGAATTAGACTCGATCACTGGCCTTAGCAGCTCCTTGCTCCAGCAAGAAGAGAAGCATAAGCTTACCTATGCCAATTCGTTGCAAGCTATGCAGAAGCGTAAAAGAACGCTCGATAGATTCCTTTTCGTGAGTTCATCTAAAAGTTTCGACGAAGGCTTTCGTCGTATGCGCTTTATGAATCAGTATGCCGATGCTTTTCGCAAGGCAGCTCACAATCTGAATGCAACACGTAGTGAAATCGAAAAGCAACGGCTGGCCGTTCAGACAGTAAAAGGTGAAAAAGATAAACTAGTACAGCTTCGTCAGTCAGAAAAGAAAAAACTCGAACACGAAGCTGCTGTTCATCAAGATGCTGTAAAGCAACTGGGTTCGAAAGAAAAGACTCTTGCACAGCAACTAAAAAAACAAAAGAGTAGGGCAGAGGCACTCAATCGTCGCATCGAACAGCAGATCGCCAAGGAGATCGCCGAAGCTGAACGTAAAGCTCGAGAAGAGCGTGAGCGACTAGCCCGCCAAGCAAAAAAAGAAGGCAAACCTATTCCTAAGCAACAAGAACGTAAGGCCGAGTCGGCAGGAGGTTATGCGATGACAGCTGCAGAGCGTACTCTATCAGGTAGTTTTGCGCAAAATAAGGGTAGACTTCCAGCACCAGTTACTAGCAACTACCGAATTGCGAGAGGCTTTGGTGTACATACCCATAGCAGTCAGAGTCGTGTTACTGTAAATAATGGAGGTATTGATCTGGCCGTAAAGTCTGGCACCGATGCCAAGGCCGTATTTGATGGTGTTGTGTCAAGCGTCTTTGCTATTCCTGGTTACAATACTGCAGTGATGGTGCGACATGGCAATTACATCACCGTATATGCCAATCTTAGTCAGGTCTATGTAAGTCGTGGTACCAAGGTGAAGATAAATCAGCGATTAGGTAAGATCTTTACAGATCCCGATACGAAGGAGGCTATATTGCACTTCGAGCTCTGGAAAGAGCGAAATAAACAAAACCCAAAGTCATGGATAAAATAGTTTTGAAATCGCTTCATGAGCCGATTTCTATGCCTCAGTCTATTGTTGCTACTATAGGAACTTTCGATGGTGTACATCGTGGGCATGCATTTTTAATCGATCAGCTTAAGCTGCTGGCAGAAAAGCAAGGTCTAGCTTCTGCTGTGATAACCTTCGATGTGCCGCCAGTCTCGGTTGTAAGACCCAATATGCCGTTTCAAAAGCTATGTAGTCTAAGTGAGAAAATCGAGCAGATTGGAGCTCAGGGGGTTGACTATTGTATCGTTTTGCCTTTCGATTCCGTGCTGGCTTCTTATTCTGCAGAGCGCTTTATGAAGGAGGTCTTGGCTAGCTTGCTCAAGGTTAAACATTTGCTCATAGGCTACGATCATCGCTTTGGCAATGGAGGCAGTAATAGTATCGATGATTACATAAGCTTTGGTAAGGCTCATGGTATTGAGATACAACAGTCAGACGCCTTCTCTCCACAAGGCGAATTGTTTAGCTCTAGTAGGGTAAGGCATTTGCTGCTCGATGCCGAGCTTGAGAAAGCCAATCAGATGCTCGGCTATTGCTATTCTCTGACAGGTAAAGTAGTTTCGGGATTTCGAATCGGAAAATCCTTGGGCTTCCCAACGGCAAATATTTTACTCGACGATCCTCATAAGCTTATCCCCAGCGATGGTGTATATGCTGTTTTTGTGCGAGTTGGAATTTCTATCTTCGAGGGCATGCTTTATATTGGCAAGCGCCCCACACTAGAGAATGGGCAACATCGGAGTATCGAAGTCAATATCTTCGGCTTTAATAGCGAAATCTATGGAAGTGATATCACAGTCGAACTAATCTCTTTTGTCCGTCCAGATATTAAATTTGATACGATGGATGCATTGCGCGAGCAGCTGATGAAAGACTATGAGGCTGTAAAGCCTGTCCTTGCATCGGCCGAAGCATTTAGTAGGATCGACTAGTCTATTTCTTAGCTGATTTAGTCTGTTGAATGACCCTATTTTAGAACACTCTTTCTAAGACCTTTGTGTTTGCTTTCGAGGCTTGCTATAGTTGATTCGTGTTTTAGTTTTGTTGGCTTATTATTCTTCAAAATCAAGTCTCTTCAACCACTATATTTCCATAATTGTTGTATCTTTGTAAGGTACGTAACCCAAACTTATGTTTAATTTTACGCAACATAACTTCATTTTCCGAACTTTGTGTTGTGCACAGGCTATTAATTCATTGGTTTACTCAGACGTGTAGTACCTATGTATTAGAGAAATCAACAAAATCAACAATAATCTAGAAAATATGAACTTGAAGAAATTTTTTCCACTAACAGCTTTGGCTTTGTTAGCATTTGCATCTTGCTCAAAAGATCAAGAAGTACCAACGAATGCTTCTAGTGTAGAATTTGAATCGAATATCCTTCGTCATGAAGCTGCTCGTGCAAGCGATGCTACATGGGATGCTGGCGATGCTATTGGGGTGTCTATGGCTGGAGCTGCTACCAACGTTAAGTACGTAGGGGCTGCAGCTGGTGCAAGTACTACCTTCACTGCTCCTACAGATCCTCTTCAGTATCCAGCCACAGGCAATGCAAGCTTCACAGCTTACTATCCTTATGCTGCAGGTGTTACCACAAGCAGCACGGTTAGCTTAGCAGATCAATCTAAACCGGCAAGCATTGACCTCCTCTATGCTACAGCTTCTGGAAGCATTGCCAGCCCAGCAAAGCTCAACTTCAAGCACAAATTGTCAAAGCTAATCTTCAACCTAAAGCCAGGTACTGCTGGTATGGCCTTTGACAACATCAGTGCAAATATGAGTAACTTACCAACTTCTGCTACGTTGACTTTGGCAGATGGCGCTGTTACGTCGGCTACCCCTGGTAACCTTACAGGATTGCCCGTTAATGGTACAGTAGTTACAGCAATTGTTGCTCCTGGTACGCATACAAACTTCGAAGTAGCTTTCACTATTGCTGGTAAGCTTTATAGCCATAAGTTCGATTCTAAAACGTTCGAAAGTGGCAAGAAGTACACATTCAATGTGAATGTATTCGAAGGTGGTGAAACCTCCATGGACGTAGTATTCGATGGTAGTGATATTACTGATTGGGCCGAAGGTGAAGGTGGTGATATTGTGATCGGAGGCGAAGAAGCAACTATTACCGTTAGTGCTACAGAGCTGAATTTCGATGCTGAATCAACAACTGCACAGACCGTTACTGTAACAGTAGAGCCTGCTGCCGAATGGACGTTTACACCAGAGACAGACGAAAACTTTACTATCACCAAGACTCGTGGTACCTTAAGTGTTGCTCCAAAAGTTGCCAACACATCTAGCCAGCCTAAGACTTTAGACATCGTGATTTCTGCTGCTGGAGCAGTTTCTAAGACTATTAAAGTAACGCAGGCTGCCGCTGGGCAAGAGCCAGGTGGTGAAACTGAGCTGTACTTCTCACTCTACCTTGAGGGAACGTCAAACAACAAATATTTGCAGATTTACAATCCCGGTGATGAGGCTGTTGAGTTGGAGGGTGTATACAAGATTTTGCTTTATACCAACGGTGAAACCACACCCAAGCAGACTTATCAAATGACTGGTACATTGGCTCCAAAGACCGTATTGGTGATAAAGAATGCTGGTGCAGTACTTTATGATGGCGAGGCTATTTCTAGCACAATTACCTATTTCAATGGTAACGATGCTTTAACTCTAGTGAAAAATGATGTGGTTATAGATGCTATTGGTACAATTGGTGATGCAGCAGATTTTGCAAAGGATGTTACCCTTCGCAGAAAAATCGAGATCAATAAGCCTAATCCGGTGTACACGCCAGACGAGTGGGATGTGTTACCCGTAGATGACCCAACATACTTAGGCACTCGCTAAGACTACAGTCTGAACGTATTTACGATTGTTATAAAAGCCCGCTTTCCATATGAGGAAAGCGGGCTTTTTCGGTTCGCCCAGCATGGGTGATAACTCTAGAGTATTAGCCCTTAGACGACGCAGGATATAGGGGGCCATGGTGTTAGGGGAGCTGAAAAAGATGTATTCCGCATTGTTTTTGAAGTCTCCTGACTTCGACACGCATCACCCTTGATTTTTGTATATGACTGATTATTCAGTTTTTATATCTTTCAAATTGCTCATTTGGGTGACACAAGCAAAAACTTAGCTCGATCGTTCTCTCTACACATCCGCTCTTGTCCGTGGGACATTTTATTCATCCTTCACCCCACGAAGGCGTCGCTGGGGCGACTGCCATCGTGGGGCTAACAAAAGTGATATCCCCTTAGCAGAAGAAAAGCAAACGCCATCATTCTCAAGAGGGCTATAGCGTAGATCGATCATACTTGCTTCACTTCAATGGGGGAGTCAAATCAACACTCTTAAAACTATTTTATTAACACGATTCTGAATCGAATCAAATTTTAGTTTACTTAGCTCTGTATGCTGTCATTTTGCGTACACTTTCACTATCGATAAGCTCAAGTTTGTCACCAGCATAATCAATGTACATTTGATCTCCAGCATAATGCTCGACATGACCCACGACATGCGTCACCATGCGGTAACGCAAGAGCTAGTTGCCAAAACTGGATGTTTGTATCCATTAGGGTGTATCTGGCGATACTCTTC
>CAZHWP010000023.1:0-30081 GCA_964535945.1 uncultured Porphyromonas sp. | reverse complement strand
CCAAGGACCCTCTGATTAACAGTCAGATGCTCTAACCAACTGAGCTAAGGAAGAAGAAATAAGTGGGTCTGAAACCCTTTTGCGATGCAAAGATAAATGAACTTGCGAAACTAACAAGCATTATCGCAGTTTTTCTTCAAAAAAAACAGGAAGTAGCGGTCAAATCTCGTCGCGTCGACCAATCAACTATCTCTACATTTTTACCCAAGATAGTCATATACATGAAGATCGTTGTAGCCAAAAGACTAGTTAGGAAACGATGGCCCTGCTTGAGTCACACAAAACTTAAGTCACTAGAATGGGTGTTTTTTTACTTGAGTTCCTCGTGCATTTCTATGGAAGACGAACAGATAGTAATGACGCAAAAGCGGCACTGCCCAGGCAGGCCCTTTACACCTAGTGTTTCGATTGCTTTGGATAAAGCTTTGATGGGGCTAAGACAGATTGAAAGTTGCTTGCTGGAAAGGATCAACAGAGAGGCAACAGCAGGAGTTAACGTACGTTAATAGAAAGGGGGGTTTAGTGCATAATTGGACTATCAGTGGGGTCTAGGCGCTTGAAAAGGCAAAAAAACAGGGCAAAATTGCGATTTCCCGAGCTTATTTGTGTGCACTTGCTCATTTGTTCGCAAATAACACATTCTTGCAAACAGTTCATTATAAACACATTGCAAAACCAGAAATCCTAAACCGTTAAAAACCGCTCAAAAAAGGCCCCCTTTTCTCGCAAAAAAGTTGGGACTTTTCCTCCAAATCTTCCGTAGAAATTCTCAAATCTTCCGTAGATTTTTTTGAATCTTCCCATGTTTTGCAGAAAAGCACAATTAGTGCAGTTCTACCGATCGACAGTTCCAAAACCGTCCTTCTTTCTGATCAGAATTGATTGGTACGTAACTATCCTATTCTTAATTTCTACAATTCCGTCAATCAGCAACTTTAGAACGGGGGATATCAATATCACGAATACTCAACATCATTCGCATACTTGTTGGCAGCCCCTCCCTGCATGGCATTGCTAGAGTTAGACAGATAGACCGGTGGAAGAGGCAATTGATACAGCGAAGGGGTTGTGTCAAAATGTTCATTTTGACACAACCCCTTGCATATCGCCTTATTTGTACCTTACTCGAGCGAGTATTGGACAATAAGTTATCGGATATCGAGATAGGCTCTTTATAGAATCCCTATCAGCGTACGATTACTTTACCACGACCTTGGCAGTACGACTACCATTAGCAGTTTCTACCACTACAAGGTACGTACCAGCCTGAACTGGGATCATTGTTTTTTCGGCAGCAAACTTGGTTGCTACTGTACGACCGCTTAGATCGTAAACGTTGATCTTGGCTGCAGAATCTATATCAGCAACGATAAATGACTCAATGCCATAAACCTTGTAAGCACTTGCAACTTCGTCGATGCTAGTTACTGTACTGATCAGCTTTTGGTAAGCCACCTTATTGAATCCTGTTACAGTAAGTCTAATCGAAGTAATTTCATCTTCTTTAGACTCAAAGTAGCGCATTGGCACTGTCAGTTCGGCCTTGCCATCTACTACCACAGCTTTCACTAGCAGTTCGTGCTCGTCTGTTACAGACAGCGCTGCTACAGCACCTTCTGTATCGCAATTCACTATCAGAGTTGGATTCTCTTCGCTGATATTTTCTGAATGGCTAATAGTCATTTCTGTAGCCACCTTTGTACGTACTTCGAGCGATGGGTCGCCAAAGCATGTCCAAGTATCGGCTGTAAGTGGGCCACCACTGATACCACCTTGAGGATACTTATCGATCATGTAGTACATACCATTAGTAGTGATACCACCGAAAGTCTTCTTGATGTTTTCAGGCTTCTTATCCAAAAGGATATTTACCATTTCGTCCTGTCCACGCATAGGAGCCTGCCAAGGTTGGTTCATAGTAGAAGCCAGCATAGCCACAGCACCTGTTGGCTTGCCGTCTTTCTGCGAGCGCAAGAAAGCTTCAGCAAAGCATGTACGATTCACAAAGTTACCATTCACACAAGCTACGCTTAGGATGAAAGGAAGTCTATTGAAATTGGTAAGTTGACTCATGTGGCTATTGCCAAAGTTTGAAGTCACCCAAGAAGTATCCGAACCGTGACCGATGTAGTTCATCAACGATGTACCTGCGTTGATATCTGCTGCCACCTGTGCAGGAGTTACATACGAGCTTGTATGATAAAGCTGAGACACCGATGTATATCCATAGGCCAACAAAGCGGTACGAATTACGTCCATGTGTTGCATATCAGACTCGCCATTGTCGCCATATCCTGCACCTTCATTTGAAGCTATACCAGTAGCCTTTCCAAGGAAATCGTCGGCAGTAGTGATATTTCTTTCGTAGTGGATGGTACGATCTACTTGAGTCTTGAGCTGATCGTCTGTCTGAGCAGATAGACGACCAATAAAGATTTCATTGAAGGAGTCTGTACCCACTAGCTGACCATAAGCTTGGTCTGAATCAAAACCTGACTTTTTGAGAGCTGGCAGATCTGCAGCATCACCAATGAGGAGCACATAAGTCAGTGGGCTCTCATCGGTCTTTTCATACTCGGCCTTGATGAAGTTCTTGATCTTTGTAGCAGTGATCGAAGCATCGATCTCGCTAAGTCTCTTGATACTTGTTTCGAGTCCTCTTTCATTTTTCCAATCTACGAGGGGCTTTACAATATCTACAAACTTATCTGGAGCGATTACAATCATTCTGCCATTAAAATGTTCGGGTGCTGGTGCTGGTACAGCTCTAGAAGCCTCGTAATTGAGGAAGATGCGCTTGTAAGTAGGCACAAACTGAGCATTAAATGGAGCACGAGTCTGAGGCATTACATTGACGGTAGACACCTTGTCGCTTTCGCGAACAGCAACTGTGATTTCTGAGTAGATACGCAGGGTCTTCGTTACAGGGTTGTACTGTACAGGCGAAAACATTACAGACTGGCCACGAACATCACGAAGGATGAAAGGATCGGCTAGCGTAGCGATTTCTTCGGGGAAGAACTTATTTTGCGAATACTCTGCACCATATTCATAAGGAATCAAGTCTGGATTCTGATCGCGAGTGATAGCACCCTTAGAAGGAGCCACCAATACATTTTCTTGCTCGGTATACTTAGAGCTGATTACTTCTATTACCATGTCCTGTGTATCGGAAATGGCGATACTATTAGATACCATAGGCAGCTGAGGATATCCCTTTTCACGGATGTCAACTCCTGCGTTAATAGTAGGTATTACAGCTACACCCTTTGGTGTATTTACCTCTACAAGGTTCAATCCCTGCATGTCAAACTGTAACTTTGTAACTGTAGGGACCATCGAAGAAAGCACTTTCACTGGCTGCGAAGCAACTGGCTGTGCAAACGACATGAATCCCCCCAAAAGACTGCAAGCAACGATGGCTGCAAGTTGTTTAAATTGTCTCATTGTCTTTGAAAATTGTGAAAAAAAATTGTGTTTGTTGGTTCTTTAGGTTTATAGGCTTATCTAGTAAATGAGCCCAATGCTCCAGCATCCTGCAATGCAAGATGTTCATCAAAGGAATTCGTCGGTAAATGGTCAAAAAAAATAAACCAACGATACTCTTCGGATACTAAGTTCTACCCAAGGGTAAGTTGCAAAGCTTGCAAGTACTCCCACGCTAAAGTAAACTAATTATGGAAAGTAGAAAGCGGATGAAGCTTCAGATTGAAAAGAACTAAGAAAAAAAAGCGAAATTCTATAGCAAAAGCGTAGCTCAATGAGCAATAATAGGACAGAATAGCCCTATTTGTCTTGAATACACGATTGCCAGCAACTATTTGCCCTAGTTCTTCTTGCGAAAAGATTCGATCGCTTTCTGTACCGAACCATATTGAAGAAGTACAGATTCGGCTTCTCCCTCAGACAAGCCTAACTGATCCATGAGCATATGTGTGCCTCTATTTACAAGCTTCTGATTGCTCAATTGCATATGCACCATCTTATTGCCACGGATACGCCCAAGACCAATCATCAGACGTGTACTGATCATATTGAGTATCATCTTCTGCGCCGTACCCGACTTCATGCGTGAGCTACCACTAATATACTCGGGGCCCAGCATCAACTCAAATGGGTAAGTAGCATATTGTGAGAGCGGTGATGAAGGATTACTACAGATACAAGCAGTTAATAGCCCTTCGGTTTGAGCCCGTTTCAAGGCAGCAATCACATAGGGTGTAGTCCCCGAGGCGGCAACACCTACGAGTATATCTTGCGCTTGAGGATTAAATGGAGCCAAATCTATCCAAGCCTGCTTGTCATCATCTTCTGCTCCTTCAACTGGATTTCTAAGAGCTCGATCGCCTCCAGCTATCAAACCGATTACCCGGTCGGGAGGCATTCCAAAGGTGGGCGGTATTTCCGATGCATCCAATACCCCAAGCCTACCGCTCGTACCAGCCCCCACATAAAAGAGCCTAGCACCAGCCTGCATGCGTGGAAGCGCTTCGTCGAGAAAGGCTGCAATCTGCGGGAGCAATTCCTGCACAGCGAGAGCCACCTTTTGGTCTTCTTGATTGATCTCTTGGATGATTTCAAGGCTACTTTTCATCTCTAGATGATCATAGAGCGACGCCTCCTCGGTAATACGACGAAATTCTGACATTCCGATAGATACTAAAAAGAATAATAGCGAATAAGCCCTTCGAGCGGGCTCTGCACGATTTCACCCTCAATAAACGAATTGCGTCTGAGGGCTTCCTGCACGAAAGAGCGGTAATAGTGTGCTACAGATCCTACAAAGTGAACAGGCAGGTCGGGACGACGATAATTCTTTACATTGCGTACTAAGAACTGGCTAAAACTCTCGATCAAAAAATCTCGGATCAAGTCTAAATGACTTTGAGCATGTATATAAGGAGAGAAGCTAGCCAAGAATCGATTTGGGAAAGGCCTACGATAAACGTGCTCGATAATATCTTCGACACTCAGTCCGTATGTATCCAAAAACTCTTGGCGCATAGGATGGGGCAACTGATCTTTGAGCAGCAAGCCTAAGAAATTCTTACCCAAATAAGCTGCACTTCCCTCATCGCCAAGAATGAAGCCAAGAGGCGAAGTCTGCTGAACAATCGACCTACCATCGAAAAGGCATGAGTTAGAGCCCGTACCTAAGATGCAAGCAATTCCCTCCTCCCTACCACAAAGTGCGTGTATAGCCGCCCAAATATCGCTATGTACGTCTATTGTTTTACAAGCAGGAAAAAGGGAACGGAAAATAGCTTGCATAGTTGCCACTTTACTTGGCAAACAACCCGCCCCATAGAAAGCGATTCGTGAGATAGAGTACCCTTGGAGTAGCGCATTCAATTCCAAACGAAGTATATTTTCTATCTCTTGAGCACTTTGGAATACAGGATTGATACCATCGCTCCGATGACGCCATGGAACACTATTATCTTCGGAAAGCAAGGCCCAATCGCAGCTGGTAGAGCCACTATCAGCGATCAAAATCATACGAGCTTCTCCTTTCTGTAGCTTAATAGAGCTAGACCAATTACTGTAAAGAGGGCATTGAAGAGCAAAAGTTCGTAACTAAACTGATAGCCATCGAACCATCGCTGCGAATAACGGTCTAGTACAAAGCAAAGTGCAGGCGCTAATAATACGGCTATAGGTACAAAACGGTCTCTGACTGCCCTTCTGCAGAAAAGTCCAAATACAAAGAGACCAAGTATCGGTCCGTAGGTGTAACTAGCCAGTACATACACAGCATTAATGACGCTCGTTTCGTTGACGATAGCAATCAGATAAATCAGCAAGCCCATAGCACACGCCATAGCAAAGTGCACCTGCTTTCGTTTAGAAATGCTCTTGGCATCGCTTTCTTTGGGGAGCTTCAAAATATCTATGCAAAAAGAAGTAGTGAGAGCCGTCAATGCCGACCCTGCAGCCGAAAAGGCTGAAGCGATCAATCCGATGATAAAGAAAATCCCCACAACGATAGGCAGATTTCCTTGCGTGGCAATGAATGGGAATAGCTCGTCGCTCTTTGTAGGCAAGACCAAGCCCTTCGAAGCAGCATAGTCGGCATACAGATAGAGCAAAACGCCAAGCATCAGGAAGAGGCCAATAACAAAAAACTGCATGATGGCACTACTGATCATATTCTTTTGCGAATCACGAAAATTCTTACAGCTCAGATTTCGCTGCATCATATCTTGGTCGAGCCCGTTGGTAGCTATCATTGTAAACACCCCAGCCAAGAATAGCTTAAAAAAGTACTGTTTGCTTCTAAAGTCGTCGAAAAAAAAGACCCGCGACTGCTCACTCTTGGCAATATTCCTCAACATCTCAATAGGACCATAGTCGAGGTTGTCTGCAATAAAGAAAATACAGAGTATGAGCGAGAGCAATAGGCAAAGGGTCTTGAATGAATCGGTCCAGATAAGCGTCTTCACACCGCCTTGAAAAGTATAAAGCCAAACGATGAGCATCGTCAGAGAAATATTAAGCAGTAGTGGCAGGCCTAAAGGATCGAATACAAGCATCTGCAAAATAAGGCAGACCAAGAAGAGCCGTACTGCAGCACCCAATATCTTCGAAATAAAGAAAAACCACGCCCCACTCATATAGGTGCGAGGACCAAAGCGCTGCGAAAGGTACTCGTAAATCGATAAGAGATTAAGCTTGTAGAACAGAGGTATCAAGACGAATGCTATGATGATCTGCCCGAGCACAAAGCCCATCACCATCTGTAGATACGAGAAGCCACTTGCCTCTACCATCCCAGGTACAGACACAAAGGTTACACCCGAGATGCTGGAGCCAATCATGGCAAAGGCTACCATATACCACGAAGACTTACGACTACCTACGAAGAAAGCGTCATTGTCCGCCTTCCTACCCGATAGGTAAGAGAGAGCAAATAGCAAGGCAAAGTAGCCCAGCATACAGAGGATAACCAATAAAGGAGTCATCGCAGAGCAGACTTATATGTGTAGATGCTGAACATTGAAATGAAAGACCCTACTTACTACTTCTCGCGAATAAAGATATTGATAGGCGTACCCGAGAAATCCCAGTGTTTACGGATTTGATTTTCGAGAAAGCGCTTATACGGATCCTTAACCCACTGAGGTAGATTGGCATAGAAGGCAAAGCTTGGCACAGCCGTAGGGAGCTGCACAACGTACTTTATCTTGATGTACTTGCCCTTGGTGGCAGGTGGTGGTGTTTGCTCAATAATAGGTAGCAGCACTTCGTTAAGCTTGTGAGTAGGCACACGAGTACTACGTCTTTTGTACACCTCATTGACAGTCTCGAGCACCTTAAAGATTCGTTGCTTAGTGACAGCAGAAATAAAGAGCAACGGAAAATCGACAAAAGGCGCTAGGCGGCTACGCACAGCATCCTCGAAGGTTTTAATTGCAATGGGGCTTTTATCCTCTACCAAATCCCACTTGTTGATACAAACCACCAAGCCTTTACTATTTTTCTGGATGATGGAGAAGATGTTGAGATCTTGGCTTTCAATGCCACGAGTAGCATCGAGCATCAGCACACAGATATCGGCATTTTCAATTGCTCGAATCGAACGAATCACCGAGTAGTACTCCAGATCTTCATCTACCTTGCCACGCTTGCGAATGCCAGCCGTATCTACTAGGTAGAAATCGAGTCCAAATTTATTGTATCGCGTATAGATCGAATCGCGAGTGGTGCCAGCGATATCGGTTACGATGTGTCTATCTTCACCAATGAAAGCATTTATAAGCGAGCTTTTGCCAGCATTGGGTCTACCCACTATAGCGATTCGGGGAACCTCTGGCTCTACGATTTCATCATCGCTCTTCCTGGGCATAAGCTCCATCACCCTATCAAGCAGGTCGCCAGTGCCCGAACCGCTCACAGCAGCTACGCAGTATGGATCTCCTAGACCTAGCGAATAAAACTCTGCAGCGCCATACTGCTCGCCAGGATTGTCCACCTTATTGGCTACTAGCACGACAGGCTTTTTGCTACGTCGTAGGATAGCAGCTACTTGATCGTCGAGGTCGGTTACCCCAGTATGGTTATCAACCATAAACAGGATTAAATCTGCCTCGCCAACGGCCACCTCCACTTGCTTATTGATCTCTTCCTCGAATATATCTTCGGAGTTTACCACCCAACCCCCTGTATCTATGAGCGAAAATTCATTGTTGAGCCAAATTACCTTGCCATATTGGCGGTCTCGTGTGGTACCAGCCTCGGGCGAAACTATGGCTTGCCTGCTCTCGGTCAGGCGATTAAAGAGCGTACTTTTGCCCACATTCGGGCGGCCTACTATGGCTACGATATTGTTCATGTTGTTCTTTTTCAGATTAATAATATGAAGGCCTAGTAGCCCCGATAGCTTTATTCAGCACAGTCTATCAATCGAGTCGATAGCCAAAGCTACGAAGCAGATTGTCTCTATTACGCCAATCTTTTTCTACCTTCACAAACATTTCGAGGTAGACCTGCTTGTCGAAGAAGCGCTCGAGGCTCTTTCTGGCTTGCGAGCCCACTTTCTTTAGGGCAATACCCTTAGGGCCAATTACGATACCTTTCTGCGATTCTCGCTCTACTACTATCAAAGTCTTGATACGAATGATATCTTTCTCCTCTTTATATTCCTCTACGATCACCTCTACAGCGTAAGGAATCTCTTTCTGATAGTATAGCAAAATTTTCTCACGAATGATCTCCGTAACGAAAAATCGTGCTGGTCGATCTGTAAGGGCATCCTTTTCGAAGTAGGGAGGTGATACAGGTATCAGACTCTCGATGCGTCGTTGCAGCAAGCCCACGTTGAAATTATTTGTAGCCGACAGCGGATGAATTTCAGCCTTAGGCAAAAGTTCTTTCCACTGGGCCACAAGCTTTTCGAGCTCAGTCTGATTGCTCAGGTCAATCTTATTGATTACCAAGAGTACGGGGCAATTGAGTCGCTGTACCTTCTGCAGAAAATCCGAATTCTTGTCGGGACTTTCGATTACATCGGTCACATAAACCAATACATCAGCATCTCCCAAAGCCGACTCGGAGTAGCTAAGCATGTCTTCCTGCAGCTTGTAGTTTGGACGTAATACACCAGGAGTATCGGAATATACGATCTGCATATTGGGAGTATTTACTATCCCCATTATTCGGTGGCGCGTGGTCTGAGCCTTGGAGGTGATAATCGAAAGGCGCTCCCCAACAAGCAGGTTGGTAAGCGTACTTTTACCCACGTTGGGGTTTCCTACCACATTTACAAATCCCGATTGGTGTATACCCAGCTTCTCTTCTTGCTCTGTCATTATCTTATTGCTATCATGAACGCTTGAGCCAATCAATGGGCACAAAACGTTATATATATTTGGAGCAAGGGCACCCTTGCCTACTCTATTCTGTCGGCTAGTTTATTTCTGCAGGTGTAACCTTATCGCCATCGTATGCCCACTTGAGGTAGATTGCCCCCCAAGTAAAGCCAGCACCAAATGACGTTAATACCAGCACGTCGCCTTTTTTTAGCTTTTGCTCCCACTCCCACAGGCAAATGGGTATCGTGGCCGAACTCGTATTGCCATACTTCTCGATATTGAGCATCACTTTATCTTTCGAAACCCCCATGCGACGAGCCACAGCATCGATGATACGCAGGTTTGCCTGGTGAGGAACCACCCAGTCCACATCTTTGTGCGACAGGTTGTTTCGTTCCATTATTTCTACACAGCTATCGCTCATATCCACTACAGCGTGCTTAAATACGACTTGTCCATCTTGATGCACAAAATGCTCACGACGCTCTACGGTTTCATGCGTTGGCATACTGGCCGAGCCTCCCGATTTCATAATCAGGTTATCGCGTCCCACGCCATTGGTGTGTAGCACAGCATCGAGCACTCCCAGCTCCTCTTCGGTAGCTTCGAGTAGGGCACAGCCAGCTCCATCGCCAAATAGTGGAGCCGTAGCTCTATCGGTATAGTCGGTTGCGACGGTCATCTTTTCAGTTGCCAGCACTAAAATTTTCTTATATCTGCCCGATCGAATGAAGTTTGCAGCAATCTCGAGTGCGTAGATAAAGCTAGGACAGGCAGCTTGCATATCGAATGTAAAGATGCTGCCGCAACCAATTTCGTGCGCTACGATACTTGCCGTAGTTGGGAAGTGATAGTCTGGCGTATTGGACGCAACGATTAGCCCATCGAAAGTTTTGGGATCTAAGATGTTTCGTCTAATCATGTCACGTGCAGCCTCAATAGCCATATAAGATGCACCTAGGGAGGGGTCACGCAAGATACGTCTTTCCTTTACCCCCACACGAGTCATGATCCATTCATCGTTGGTATCGACCATCTTTTCGAGGTCAGCGTTACTCAAAATATCGGCAGGCAAAAAGCCTCCTACTGCCGTGATGGCTGCATTTATCTTGTTCATTTCTTTCTACAGTTTCATATTTTAGGTACTCAGATTGAGTAAGTTTTGGCCATAAATCAATGCGCCCACTGCATCGTTGCAAATTTGCATACTAGTAAGACACCCAAATTTTCACACTTTGCTACAGACGAGATGCCCGCTACTATGAACCTTGCACACAAAAATCTTATGCAAAGAGTTCTCTTTACTCAAATCCGTCGCTAAAGTACAAAAAAAGTCCTAAAGAAGATGCTTCTTTAGGACTTTTAGAGTCTTTAATCGGCTCTAAGACTGCTATTAAATAGCTACATCTTTTTCAATTGCCAACTTACCGCGGTAGTATCCACATGTTCCACATACGGTGTGGAAGATATGCCATTCGCCACAGTTTGCGCATTTTGCCAATGTTGGCATAGCAGCCTTATCATGAGTTCTTCTCTTGGCTGTTCTTGTTTTCGATTGTCTTCTTTTTGGATGTGCCATTTGCTTTATTATTTATTGTTCGTTATTCTCGTTCTTTAGCTTTGCCAATGCCTCCCAGCGCGAATCTATCGGACTAGCATCGCTACTGTACGGATCTGCATCGTCTGCCTCGTACTCTTCTACCCTATAAGTATTTAGTCGATCCATCATCTGTGCTTCGCACTCGCCTTCGTCATGAAAGCGTTGTATCGGCAGTGATAGCTCTGCAAACTCATAGAGCAATTGTGTCAAATCAAGCTCGCCAGGTTGCTCTTGTAGCAGGATCAGCTTATCGTCATCGTCTCTCGACTCATCTATCAGCTCATCCACTAGCTGCACAGTCACTTCATTGACCGACTCTACAGCCATACTCACCAACTCCAAACAGCGATCGCAAGGCGTTGCCAACAGCCCCTTCATGGCGAAGTTTAGCTCGAAGGCATTGGCCTCTCTACGTACAATGTCGAGCTTCACTTTCAACTGGGCATCTTCGATGTCGAAGCTTTCGCAGTCTACAAAAAACTGCTTACCCAGTTCAAACTCGTATTTGCTTAGCCCCAAGGGCAGCTTCGATAGCTCCACAAGGTATTTATCTGTATTGGCCATGGCTTTTTGATTTGAAAAACTCTGCAAAGTTAGGAATAAATCATCAGACTGACAAACATGTTGCTAATTAGTTACAGCCTGTACATTCCACATATTGATGCATGCTACTTACAAATCTAATACAAAAAGCTAAGAAAGGGAATACTCGGGTTTCGTTCAAGCGACAAACTTGGACTGTTTGGTAGCTTCTTTAATTGCAAAGAACAGAAAGCAAACATGCAAGTAAAAGAAATAATATAGAAGCAAGAGTAAAAAAAACTCGGCTAAGTCTTGGATATGTCAAAAACAGACACTATCTTTGCTATAGAAGTTATCGAAAAGAGACTACCGTATAGCCGCACTGTTTGATCGGTAAACTCATCAAATAACAACTAATTCCGAGGGCGAAGTTTCACCTTTAATGGCGGGCCGCACTCTTAGGAGCAGTTTCAGTGATGGAACCAGCGGATTACAAAGGAAGTGAAACCCTCAAATCCTGTCTTTCGGAGTTTACACTCTTTCACGGTGCGGCCTCTTTTTTACATCCTCGCTAGCGTCGCTACGATGCAAGCGAGGATTTTTATTGAGCATAGCGCATCCCTATCTCATGATCGTAGTAGCTTAAGGCCGTAGAGACCAAGAATGCAAGAACAGGACACCGAGCAAAGCAATAGACTAAGGCAAGTATTGCTATTAGTAAATACAGGTTCGCCACAGAGCAATTCACTCCAAGAAGTGAAACGCTTCATCGGAGAGCTACTGATGGATAAGCGAGTCATAAGACTCCCCTATCTCATTAGGCTCTTTCTGGTAAGAGGCATCATCCTACCCATACGAGCCAAAAAGTCTTGGCGACGCTATCAAGCAATTTGGGATGCGAGCACAAACTCTATGCCTCTCTATAAGCACAGTCAAGAGATCTGCAAGCAGTTGAAAATGCGATCCTTCGAGTCTGTGTCGGCCATGCGTTATAGCAAACCCAGCTGCCGTGAAGTATTGAAAAGCATTGAAAATCCTGGCGAGAAATCACTATGCATCTTTCCTTTATTTCCTCAGCACACTGCAAGTAGCTATCAGACAGCCTACGAAGAGGCCATAAGTGCAGCCAGAAAGATTGGGTTTGGATCAATTAAAACAGTAGCCCCTTTCTACAAGCACCCAGCATACGTCCAAGCTTTGGCTACTAGCATCGCCAGCTACCTAAAAGAGCCTTTCGATAAGCTGATTTTCTCCTTTCACAGCATTCCGCTTTCACATCAGCAGCTCGACAAAGAGCTTAGTCCCAAGCAAGAAGAGAATTATATGCAGCAATGCGAGCAAACATGTAGACTCACATGCAAAGAGCTAGGGCTAGACACTAAGCACGTAGAAGTACTATTCCAGTCGCAAATGAAAGGTAGCGCTTGGCAAGGTCCATTCCTCTCTGATAGGCTCAAAGAACTCCCCCAAGAAGGCTGCAAGCGGATACTAATCTGCTGCCCTACATTCATCTGCGATTGCCTCGAAAGCGTAGTAGAGGTAGCAGAAGAAGGGAAAGCCTTGTTTTTGGAGCAGGGAGGGGAGGAGCTACGCTACATCCCCTGCCTCAATAGCCATCCAGCTTGGATAGCAGCCATCACAACCCTTGCAAAAACAGCCGTATGAGTACGCTATCTTACTTTGCACATAACGACACAACGAAAGCCATACTGGCTAAGACCATCCTAGAGATCGAGCATGACAACATGGATGGTTTGGAACTGATTTACAATGCTCGCAATCGGATATTTGCTTTTGATAGCCCATTGGGCAGATTGTCGCTCAAAGCGTTTAAGCAACCGATTTTGATTCAGCGCTTCATCTACAGCTACCTCCGCCCAAGTAAAGCAAAGCGATCCTACGAGCACGCAATGCGTCTAAAAGAGAAAGGCTTTGGCACGCCTGAGCCTCTTGCTTATGCCATCGAATGGAAACATGGACTCTTGGCTCACTCGTACTACCTATGCCGTCTGATAGAAAATGCCAAAGACCTCAGAGACTTGATGGGGGGAGAAAGCAAAGACCCAACCCTAATGAAGGCTGTGGCACAGTTCATAGCCCAATTACATAAGGCTGGCATATGGCATACAGACCTCTCGCCTGGCAACGTACTTTATAGAGTGGAGGCGAGCGGGAGCTATCTGTTTTACTTGGTCGATCTCAATCGGATGAAATTCTACAGCGAGGCCATCGTGGGAGATAAGGCCATCGAAAACATGAAACGCCTAGCCCTCGACAGAGAGGCCAGTACAGAGTTGGCAAAAGCCTATGCCGAGCAAAGAAGCATCGATCAAGTGCAATGCATCGATAGGCTCAATGAAGCTACCGATCGTTTTTTCATGAAAAGGGTGTACCGACATGCCCGAAAGCTACAAGTAAGAGAAGAGAAACGATACAGCAAAGCCTTCTTTAGAAGACAATATATTAACTACCTTTGTGTGAGATGCTTCAGGAAGTTATGCCATTCGAAACGGCTTTGGGAATGCGAACTAGCACTCTACGAAAAGTATTTCAGAAGGGGAGACATCCGTCAAGCACTACGAATCCGTGAAGGCTATCCACCAGCCCCAGTGCAGCAGACTAAAGGTCTAGATGCTACGACAAACATAAAAAGAGACTAGACCAAATTAAGCTTGAAAAGAGTATGACCATTGCATTCGACGCCAAACGATTTTGCTCAAACGCAGCTGGTTTGGGCAATTATAGCCGCTTTATTATCGAAGCTTTAGGCCAAGCCAATCCCAACTTAGAGCTGTTACTTTGCAGTCCATCGGCTGGCAGACCCGAGCTCTATCGCTCAGTACTGGATGCGCTACCCAATGCCCAGCTACTTCTTCCAGAAGGCTTAATCAAGGGCTCGCTATGGCGCAATTATGGACTGCTAAAAGAATTGCCTAAACACCAATGCAAGCTCTTCCACGGTCTAAGCCACGAACTACCCCTGGGCCTCAAACCTGGGAGTATGGCTACGGCAGTAACAATGCACGATCTTATCTATGAAAAGATGCCCCATCTGTATAAGTATATAGACCGAAAACTCTATGCCTGGAAATATAAAAGTGCTGCTAGGCGTGCCGACTTAGTTATAGCCATAAGCGAACAGACCAAACGAGACTTGATAGAGCTATACCAGATAGACGCAAGCAAGATACGCGTGATCTATCAAGGCTGCGCTCCTCAGTATGGACTCGCAACTGATGCCGACGAAGAGCTAGCAAGGAGCACTTATTTCTTGCCAAAAAAATACATGCTGTTTGTGGGCAGCATCGAAGAGCGAAAAAACTTGAAGTTATGTGTGGATGCCTTAGCTGCATCGGGCCAAGAAGAGCTGCATTTAGTGGCTATAGGTAGGGCTACGCCATTCTGCCAAGAAGTAAAGGCAAGAGCTCGCGAGCTAAAAATTGATAAGCGGGTACATTTATTGCATGGACTACCCTTCAAACACTTGCCTGGGATCTATCGAGGAGCCGAACTATTTGCTTACCCATCTCGTTACGAAGGATTTGGAATACCTATCCTAGAGGCGATACGCAGTAGCGTGCCCGTAATTGCCGCTACAGGATCCTGCCTCGAAGAAGCTGGTGGACCAGACTCTCTCTACACCGACCCAGACGATGCAGAAATGATGGCAACAATGATACAACGTATCTGTAATGACAGATCCCTAAGGAAGCAAATGATAGAACGCAGTCTCAAATATGCCGAACGCTTCCAACCCGCTGCAATTGCGCAAGACCTTTTCGAAGCTTATTCCTCTATTCTTTGAGGCTCCACCTTTTTCATGGCTGGAGCAAGGGCAAGCAACGAGAGCCAAAAGACCGCACTATATGCCCCTCGTGTGTGTGTAAAGGGGCTCTCAACCATCATCAAAGCCAAAAGCAAAGAGGCGTACACGAGCAGCATGTACTTGCGATGTCGAAGTGCATAAAAGAAAACTGAACCCATAATCAGTGCAAAAACAGCTATGCCTGGCCAGCCAAAATGCAGGATCTCGGTGATCAACTGATTGTGAGGATGCCTCGGCTCACCTTCTAACACAAAGGGCTGTAGCAAGCCTGCCGCTGCCCCTACCCTAGCTCCAAAGAAAGGATTTCGCTCGGCAGCACGTATGCTATGCTCAAACATTGTCTGCCTATCCACATTATTCATAAACGAACTCTTCATAACCCGAGGTGCAAGCAAGAGTGCTGAGACGCTAGCAAGCAGAAAAAGCAGGGCAGCAAGCTTCCGGTTTCGTATGAATATCTCCACAAACAAGCACAGAGAAAAAACAAGCAAAGTCATAAGCATGGCAATACGGCTCTGCGTAACGAAGGCAAATGGCACGAAACTAACTGCAAGTAAAATAAGCTCGAAGAGCCTCATATCAGTTTTTCCCTTTACCCTATTAGACTTGGCATCAGCACGATACTGCAAGGTAGCGACTATTAAGATGGTCTGCAGTACTATAAAGATGAAGGAGGGATGAATAAAATGTGCCCAGCTTAGACCGACGTCTGTGGGGTTGGGTCGAAAATAAGGAATCTTGAAGTAGTTTTTATCGAAGGTAAAAGCCGCAAGAGGAGAATTGTCGAAGGAATAGGTCATCAGCAGATAATTGAATAAAAAAACCAACATAAAGGCTATGGCAAAGCGTAGCACTAAGGTCGAAAACTGCCGAAACTCTGCGCCAGTGGGTCTATAGGCACAGAAAGCCAAGGGAAAAATCAGGAAAGCGATCTGACTCTTAACCATATGAATGCCTTCACGAAGATCGGGGCTTCCAATCAATCCGCTCAACTGCACTGCATAGTAAATCCAAAAGACCCAAAACAGCCACAGGGGTTTATGAAAACGCTTCTGCTTGACAGCATATACAAAACTAAAAAATGCAAAGAGCAAAAGCAATGAGACGGAATAGCCAGTAAGCTGCGAGGCTGCGGCTAGCACCATGAGCAGCAACAAGAATGAGCGAAAACGATCATTTGAGCCAAGTAACTTAAGCTGCCTGACTGCGAAGAACAAAAGAAGAATTACAAGTGAGAGACTATATACATTTACGAAGCGAGAGACCCATAGCCTACTCAATTCAATGGTATCTTTTTGAACAAAAAAAGGATAAATGGCAAGAAGCAAGAGAAACAACGAAACGGACAAAAAAAGGAAAAGTTGCGCCGAACTAAACCTTTGAAATATCTTTTGCATAGATTTCATTTATTATTACAGAAACCTTTATCGGCCTCTAAGATTCGTAGTTTTAGAGATTCTTGAGAAAACGATGAAGTTCAAGGTGATGCACAAGTCTCTTACAACAAAATTAAGCAAAATAAGTACAGATTCAAGCTTTTGTTTCGCAGATATCCACTTCGGGGAGCAAAGATAGCAGCATGGGTATCAGAGATAGCGTTGCAGCACTGGTATCTCCAAAAGTGACGGAAAGTCTTTTGCATAATCGCTCTTCAATCTGACTACAAACTGCCTACAGAGCTCATCGGCACGAGACTGATCTTGGCGCAACTCTCGCTTTAGCCCCCACAAGTGCGTGAAAATCTGTTGCGTAAATAGCTCCTCATAGGGATAAAGCGCCACCACCTCCAAACCAAGCTGCTGGGCCACCATAGATAGCAAGCGCTGCTCGGCAAAGACCATTTGACTTACAAGTTCGCTAGGTCGATTGCGCTTACCTTGCATAAAGCGAAAGGCCTCGTAGAGGTAATTGTCAAGCAAGTCTTGCTGTCCGTGATAAACGAAAGCCGTATTACACGGACGTACCGTCCAATCCCAAGAGGGATTATACTCATATCCTGCAGCTAGCTCCAAGTGCTCAGCATCGAGATAGACCCCTTCGTAGAGTTCTTCTTTGTGTATACAGAAGCTCGACAGAGGATTTTTCTCCCAGCAACTGAGCCTTTGCCATACGATCATGTCGGTATCGAGTACAACAATAGGAGCCGACTCGTAACGTAAGGCACGAAGCTTGGATGCAGCCCAAAAGATCTGCGAATCGATGTCGAAACTATCCGATTCAATACTCACTGCATCGATACCTGCATCCCAAAGCTCGAGCATTTGCTCTCGCTCGTACACCTTCAAGGCAGCAGAGTCGGCATATAGTTTTATAGAACCGTTGTGCTCTCTCCACTTCATGGCTGAAACGATAGTACAGAGCAGCTCAAAGTCGGGCAAAAAGGCTGTTCCTCCAGACCTAACTACTGGCCTTAAATCCGTTACATGTATGGCTTTCATTGCTTTCTAAACACAAGACAAACATTTTGTGAACTTTTCTGTGCACTCTCTTTCCAGCAGCCCAATCAAGAGCAATGTTGCTTTTATTCAACTGCATTGGCTAAAACATCTTCCGAATCGGAAAGCTCCTTGGGCAGCTCAACTCCTCTGGGTAATATCTGCTCGAGACCGTAATAGGCGACTCCAGATCCGACAGGCTCTGTTGCTTTTTTCGCTTGTAGCTCAGGGCTAACCGTATCGTCATACCCAGCAAAAACTATACTGGTGGAATTTCTAGAAGATGATTGTTTAGACATAGTTAGATACCTATGAGCATAATAGTACATAATTATATGAGTAAAAGTAAGGATTCTCTCTCGATAATAATCCATCCCCCTCTATTGGCAGACATAATAAACATCGATTGGCTGAACATTTGCTCCGACTACTCGAAAAGCCTTTGTACTTTTGTACTAGTTCACGTACAATACAATTCGATATGCAAAAAAATCGAGACGCAGCAGATAAAGAAGAGCCTTGCTTCCAAGACTATTATGCCGATGCCTTTAGCCATTGCTATGGATGCGGCAGGCTCAATGAGGAGGGGCTGCACGTAAAGAGCTATTGGCACCCACAGGAAGCAGACAGCACCGTAGCACATTTTGTACCCAAACCTTATCATACAGGCGGATACCCAGGCTTTGTGTATGGAGGCCTTATTGCAGCCATACTCGATTGCCATGGCAATGGTACGGCTGCAGCTGCAGCGTACCGAATGGCTGGAAGGGCAATGGGAACAGATCCAAACCTACGCTTCGTAACCGCATCGCTAAAAATCGACTACAAAAAGCCTACTCCAATGGGTCCTACTTTGGAATTAATAGCCAAGATAATGGAGCAATCAGAAAGAAAAGTTAGGATGGATCTTTCACTTTACGCCGAGGGGAAGTTGTGCGTAAGTGCAGAGATGCTGGCAGTACTACTACCCAACCGAGAAGAATAGCTAACAATACAAAATTAGAGTAGAGTTCATTCCCATGAACTCTACCCCCAAACTCTCGGATAAAACACTTAGCCGAGAGGCGAACAAAAGAGGATCAATCGTCTAATGCGAAATATTAACAGCCTAGGCGAAGACCCTTTTATACTCCTACGTGTTTTTCATGGTAAGAGTTTTTTCCTATCCGACAGATAGGCTAAAAAGATAAACAACCCATTGACCACAAGTACGACCAAGGTCCTATAGGTACCGCTGGTCTTGACTATGTCTGGCTCTGGGGCAAAGAGCATCCCCGTGAAGCTAATAAGCATCAACCCGAGTAGGATGTATGAAAAAATCGTTCTTTCCTTTAGCATAAGCCAAGTAAAGAAGACAAAAAGCAGCTCTACTGCAAAAGAAAGGTAGGGAAGCTTCCAAAGCCCCAAGCCTACATGATACGTTCCAATCAGCAAAGGGAGATCGGGCGTGTGAACGATAAAATCGACAAACCAGTGAGAAAGCACACAGAGACTGAGTATGTATGCCCAGCTCTTGAGCCCTCTAGCCCAAAAGCCTAAGAAAACAAGAAAAGATAGGAGAGCGGCTACTAGAAGGGAGTGTGAATAGGGAAGCTCGAGATGATTTCTGAAAAAGGATTCTCGTTCGGCAAATAGTTCAGCTTCTCAACCCCCAATAAGATAAACACGAATGCAAGCAAATCGAGTAACTGGGTGGCAATAAAGAGCAAATAGAGCGGTAGCTGAGGCTCTTTTTTCTTTACAGCATAAGCAATTCCAAAATGACCAATAAACATAGCGACCGTTATTATTCTGAGACCTCTTAGGAGACCTCGTTCTGACTACTACAAAAGTAGTGCATCTATAGCGGCCAGTCACTTAGCAATTGGCAAGAAATCACTTGCTGAATAGCTCTTTGCGAATACGGCTCAATGAAGTATCGGTAATTCCAAGATAAGAGGCGATAATTTTGAGGGAGACATTCTGAAACAAATCGGGGTGCTTGCTTAGTAGCTTCAGATAGCGCGTCTCGGCCTTATCCTTTATCATGCCAAGCATCCTTTCGTTTAGCTTGTCGTAATGATCGAGCACAAGCATACGGCCAAATTCACGGTAAGCTGGTATGAGATGAAACTTGTGCTCCACTAATTCTATGGACAAAGTCAAACACTGACAGTCGGTGAGGGCACGAAAGCTCTGTGTGGAAGGTATTTGCTTAAAAAATGATGTATAGTCATTGACAAAGCAGGGCGCCTCGTAGATATTCGTTGTTACCTCCACCCCATCCTGATCGAGCACGAAAGAATGCACATAACCCGACTCGAGAAAAAAAGTCTCGGATATCATCTTGTCTTCCTCTATCAAGAGGCTATGCCTTGGAATGAAGCTAGGCACACAGCCAGAGATCATTTGATCCATTACCTCGTGGGGTATCTCTGGTAAGAGCGAGGCGATGTAGCTCCTCATAAGTTGATCGGACATAAACTTTGGTCTACTAACTATAAAAACTATCGTCGAAGGCTCTAAACTTGGCTTTGCCCAAGACATAACACTGCCAAGAAGCCACTATAAAGCCAAAGCCATAGGCAAAAAGCTGTACAAAGGAAGCAATTACTGCCATTGCTGCCACCGAAAGCGAACGATTGAGACGTAGGGCATCAACAAAAAAGAGTACAGCTATGATAGCAACCGGGAGCAATGCCCAGGGATAGAATGGGCTTAGCAATAGCAAGGAGATCACTCCGAGAGCAAATAGTGTAGGCAACAAATGCACAATCTTGAGGCTTCCAGGGTGGCGGCGATGCAGGTGAATACGAGCCATCCCCGAATTGAAAACCTGTTTGTAAAACTTCTTGAAGTCGACGCGACGCTTATGATAAACATACGACTCGTCGAAGAGCGCCACCTTGGCACCACTCTTATAGAGCCTTAGGCTGAAATCAATATCTTCACCGAAGCGCATATCGGCAGAAAAGCCATGCAACTCGTCATACAACTCGCGCTTACATCCGAGGTTGAAGCTACGTGGATAGAACTTATCGAGCTTTTTCCCTTTACCCCCTCTAATACCACCTGTAGTAAAGAAAGAGGTCATAGCATAATTGATCGACTTCTGAATGGTATCAAAGTCATCGCTAGCTGCATCTGGCCCTCCAAAAGCCTCTGCACCAGTACTTAGGAAGGCTCTATCGACCGTCTCTAAGTACTGGGGAGGCAAGACCACGTCCGAATCTAATACAATGAGATATTCACCCTTCGCTTCCGAAGCTCCAATGTTTCTAGCCCTAGCAGGGCCACCATTCTCTACTTCTATATAGCGTATCGGCATCCGATCATAGTAGGCATGCAATACCTCCTCCGATCTTATTGTCGACCCATCCTCCACTACAATGAGTTCAAAGTCGCTATAGCTCTGTATGGTCAGACTATGTAGCAACTCATTCAGCTCGTCGGGCCTGTTAAAAACAGGTACTATGATGGAGTATCGGGGCATTGATGGGTATTCTATTTATTGTATTCGTTAACTTGGTGATTGGAGCATATAGGGTGAGCGATGGGCTCTCTTAGTCGAGAGTCTATCGGTTGGCCTTTTCTTCTTCATTGTCATACCAATCGAAATAGGACTTGGCATAATCATAGCCCGACTTCAAAAGGTTCTTCTTCGTTTTTTCTGGGATAGAGAAGTCTGTAGCTTTCACTCCCAGCGTATCGATATAGATGGTGCGCTGCCAGTCGTCGCTATGCAAGTGAGCATTATCTTGCGAATCTAATAGCGTATTGAGCAATGCGGAGCTGTAGTCAAAGAAGCTCTCTATATCTCTCGTTGGAGGCTCAGCATTGTCGCGAAACATTGCAATTTTCTCCTTCGAGTCGAGTCTAAAGCCGAGCGTCTCTTTATTGAATACATAGTCGGCTATCTTGCGTGCGCTGTTCGTGATCTTCGCATTCACCTTTTCGTAATAAGTTGTACGCTCAAGATTTTTGCGTACATACTTCGTACGGTCAAATATCTTGATCGGATAGTTGTCTAAGAGGCCTCCGTCTACGTACACATCGTTGCGGAAGTTGCGTTTGGAAGCAAAAAACAGCGGGATCGACATCGAAATACGTGCCGCATCGGCAATGCAATAGCGGGGTGTATGCTCGTTTGAAAAGATCTCCGAGAAGCCTGTAGATAGATTGGTACCTATCAAATAGATATCGAGGAAACCTTTGTCTTTCTTCATTGCAGCAATATCGGCAAAGGTTGATTCGCTATTGCCCGTTTTTGCTTTGATAAGGTCTCCCATCCACTTACGGAAGAAATCGCCCTTGTACCATCCATACTTTTCGATCAGTCGTTTGGTGTCTTGGATGAGCCCCCATGAGTCGTCGAGGAAATTCTTGAAGTCGAGCTTCCACAATACATCTTTGATCTCATCGTAGGTATAGCCCACTCCTAACAATACAGCTACAATAGCCCCTGCCGAAGTTCCTGCTACACGATTAATCTTTGGGAGAATCTTCTTCTCTTTCAACAATTCTAGGGCACCTACATAAGCGATACCCTTCACGCCTCCACCTTCGAAGACGAGGTTCTTAAAAAAATAAGCCATAACTAAACAAATATTTGGGTTAGTAAATACAATTCAAACATAAAAAAGAGGCAGATACGCAATGGCTCTGTACTAAAGCGACCACTCGCTACCATCCTTTCCGTCTTTGATCACGAATCCCAGCGCACTGAGTTCGTTTCTTATCTTATCCGAAGTAGCCCAATCTTTATTGGCTTTCGCTTCGGCGCGAATACTAAGCAAGAGATCCACAGCAGCCTCGTAAGACTTAAGGCCCTTTACATCGGTGGCAGCTTCGTCTTGCAAGCCAAGGATATCAAAAAGGAATAGGCCGAATGTTTCTTGCAAGAGACTTAAATCGGCAGCAGAGATGCTACCCTGCGCTGTATGGACTATATTTATCGCTTTGGCTGCATCGAAAAGTGCTGCCAATAAGATCGGTGTATTCAGGTCGTCATTCATGGCATCAAGGCCACGCTTACGAAATGCTGAGGCAGGACTTTCTTGCTCGCAATCTACTGCACCTGCAAGCAATTGAGCCACTTCGGGAGAAGTACTTTCAGCTGCCTTCAGTCCTGGCAAAAGCTTAGAAGCATTAATAAGACGCTGCAAGCCCTTCTCGGCGGCTTGTAAGGCTTCATTGCCAAAATCTACCGTACCTCGATACTGTGCACTGAGTATAAAGAAGCGAATACACATGGGCGAGTAGGCCTTGTCTAAGGCTTGGTGCGAACCTTCGAAAAACTCTTCGAGGGTAATAAAGTTACCCAAGCTCTTGCCCATCTTCTGCCCGTTGATGGTGATCATGTTATTGTGCATCCAATAGCGTACGATGGGGCGACCCTCCGAAGCCACAGCTTGAGCTATTTCACATTCGTGGTGCGGAAAGATCAAGTCCATTCCTCCGCCATGAATATCAAACTCTTGACCCAAATACTTTCTTCCCATAGCTGTACACTCGCAGTGCCAACCGGGATAGCCCATTCCCCACGGACTAGGCCACTTCATTATATGCTCGGGTGTAGCTTGCTTCCAAAGGGCAAAGTCGAAAGGGTTTCGCTTTTCGTCTTGGCCATCTAGCTCACGCGTATTGCTGATCATATCATCGATGTTGCGTCCGCTTAAAACACCATAATTATGATCGCGATGATACTTTTCTACATCGAAGTATACAGAACCTTTACTCTCGTAAGCATAGCCTGCTTCGATAATTTGCTTTACCAACTCAATCTGCTCAATGATATGTCCACTCGCCATCGGTTCGATACTTGGGGGCAATACATTGAGCGCCTCCATGGCATGGC
Organism: uncultured Porphyromonas sp.; assembly: GCA_964535945.1. Taxonomy (GTDB): domain Bacteria; phylum Bacteroidota; class Bacteroidia; order Bacteroidales; family Porphyromonadaceae; genus Porphyromonas. Next base: position 6,551 of record CAZHWP010000023.1, on the reverse strand, counting down.
GATATCTGGTCAGATAAAACTGCACCACCTCCATGGGCTCAAGCTGTTCGAGGCGTGCTTTCTTGGCTACCTTATCTTCTCCGTCGTCGGCATCGTGCTCGAGATGACCTACATCGGTAATATTCCTCACGTAGCGAACCTTATAGCCCAAGTACTTGAGATAGCGAAATAAGATATCGAAAGTGATGGCTGGTCTGGCATGCCCCAAGTGAGCGTCGCCATAAACCGTTGGGCCACACACATAGAGCCCCACATGAGGTGATTCGATGGGGATGAATTGCTCTTTCTTGCGCGTGAGCGTATTATAGATATGTAGCGGGTCTTGCATAATTTTTGTAGTCTCTAAAACGATGATTTCATTCTTGTGAAGTCCATTGAACAATAGTCGCCTCCAAAACTAAGAATAGCTACTGAAGTGACCGTATTAATAGGACTTTCGACACAAAGATACATTATTATTAGCTATCAAAGCGCACTGATATAGCTCAATCTTAATTCCAAATGCTATGCAGATGCCATGGGAGCCAGTATCAAATAAAACAAGCGAGAAAAGGGATAAAGATAATCTTTCCCGATTATGAGGCTATTTTTCAAAAGCCCCTTTATACCGAGGGGTAAAGCATAATAGAGGTCGAAGCATTCGAGCTAAGACCTCTATCATGACTGTTACGAAATATAAGATTAATAGCTATGCTTGCTATTCTTCATCTCATCCTTGGTGATCTTGCGGATATCGAGCGCCCTCCAAGCGTAGAAGATGTAGGCTGCCACAAAAGGTATGAGTAATGATACGTAGCTCATCACCTTTAGCGTGAATGGGCTACTACTTGCATTGGCTATTGTGAGCGAGCTCTGCAAATCGGCTACCGAGGGATAAAACGAAGTGTTATTCCAGCCTGCCACCAAAAAGAGAGCCAAGACAGTAGCAATTACACCAACTCCTTCAAACCAAATTCCTTTCTTAAAGTCTGGTTTAAAGAGCGTGAAGCCGATACCAGCCAACACGAGTACAACACCCAGTAAAAATAGGACTAAGACGGCTGGCATCTCTAAGAAATTGTTTAGATACTTGTAGTTTTCCATCGAGATCTCTCCCGTATGAGGATCGGCAGCAAAACCTGTAGCTGTAAGCAAAAAGCCTACATAGGTCAAAAAGAAAACCACAAATATTACTGCATTGGTCAGTAGCCTGCGCTTAGCAGCCTTGAAGAGGTCTTCGTCGTCGATATTATTGATAAAGTACAGCAAAGCCGTTACTCGAGCCAAGAAAAATACCGCCAAGCCCAAGACAACATTCCAAGGGTTCAGTACAGCCTCCAAACCATGTAGCTGTACTCCATGGTAGGGTATCCACTGAGATACTACGTTGCTAGTAGCCTCGAGGTCGAATAGGTTCGCTTTATTGACAGTAAAGGCCGAGCCTGTGAAGAATGTCGATACAGCTGCACCCAGTAGAATGGGAGCAAATACCCCATTGATGAATAGGGCTATCTGGTAGGTCTTCTTACCCCACACATTGCCGTGGCGAGACTGATACTCGTACGATACTGCTTGGATGATGAAGCAGACCAAGATAAGCATCCACACCCAATAAGCTCCCCCAAAACTCGTGCTATAGAACAAAGGGAAGGATGCAAAAAAGGCTCCTCCGAAGGTAACTAACGTTGTAAAAGTAAACTCCCACTTACGCCCAGTCGAGTTGACTAACATCTTTTGCGTAAGCTTGTCCTTGCCAAGACTAAAGAGAAAACTCTGCCCCCCTTGCACAAATAGCAAGAATACCAAGAGCGCCCCCAATACCGAGATAAGGAACCACCAATAGTGTTGTAATACTGAATAATCCATTGTATATAGTGTATTAAAAGGGTTAATGTTCGGATGACTGTGAAGATTCGTCTAGATTATCAACGTCTGGACCAGCCTTAATAGCCTTTCTCATGATATTAATCTCGGCAATGAGCATCACCGTGAAAAGTATCAAGAAAACAAAGAACGTAAGGATCACAGAGCTTGCATCGAGCTTAGATACGGCGGCCTGCACTGGTAGCAGATCTTGGATAGTCCAAGGTTGACGCCCTACTTCGGCTACAATCCATCCGCTCTGGCTTGCCACATACACCAATGGTATAGCTGCAATAGCTAAGTAGTGGAACCATCTGCGCTTGGCAAGCGACTCGGGCTTGCGCACAAACCACCAAGCCAAAGCAAAGAGCAAAATAAAGAGCATGCCCAAGCCTACCATCAGACGGAAGCTATAATAGTTGAGTGGCACATTAGGAACCAATTCGGTTTTGTCTTTGAAGAATGCATACCCAAAGTATGGGAAGTGCTCATCAAGCTCTTTCTTTGCCAATACTGCCATCGGCTCATTTCCAGCCTCCTTAGCCTCCTTATATCTATTGAGGGCATCAATAGCCATCCGACCGCGGGCCATCATACTATCGGCCGAGAGGGCCACCGTACCATCTGGCTTGGTATAGCCACCATCGAGCAGATTGTTGATACCTGGCACATAACCTTGGAAGTCTCTTGTAGCTAAATAAGAAAGTAGCGAAGGAGCTTTGATGTTGAAGAGGAAAGGCTCTACCCCATCATAGGGCCTTTGCTTAGAAGGATTGAGCATACCTACAATACTGAGCGATGCTCCCTTACCATCGAGTGTCTTACCATTGGCATCCGACTCTCCACCATCGTAGAGTGCCTCCATTACGGCAAGCTTCATAGGCTGTTTTTGGCCCACGTTGTAAGCCGAAGTATCGCCTGTAAAAGCTGTGAGTAAGGCGGCGAAAAGGCCAAAAGGTGCAATGATTCTGAAATTACTAATCGAGAATGCATGATGCTTCGTGTCTTTGCGTAGCATGTAGATCGAGCAAACACCGAGAGCAAAGACCGAACCTAAGAGCCACGACGAAGAAACCGTGTGCCAAAACTTATTGATAGCTGTTGGTGAAAGCACCAAAGCCCAGAAGTCGTTCATTTCATTGCGCATAGTCTCGGGGTTAAACACCATGCCGACGGGGTCTTGCATCCAAGCATTAGCCACCAAAATCCAAACAGCCGAGATAGTAGCACCTATGATGGTTAGCCAAGTCGATGCTAAGTGAAAGCCTTTGCTCACCTTGCCCCAACCAAAGAACATAACGGCTATAAATGTGGCTTCCATAAAGAAAGCCAATATACCCTCTATAGCCAATGGTGCCCCGAAGATATCTCCCACAAAGAGGCTGTAGTTAGACCAGTTGGTACCAAACTCAAACTCGAGGATGATACCAGTAGCTACACCGATGGCAAAGTTGATACCGAAAAGTTTTTGCCAATATTGGGCATAACGCTTCCACTCTTCTTTGCCAGAGCGGTAGTAAATTGTTTCGGCTATTGACATGATCACCCCCAAACCTAGGGTGAGAGGCACGAAAAGCCAGTGATACATAGCCGTAAGGGCAAATTGCGCTCGCGACCAATCAAGTAATACGTCTAAGTCCATAAACTATACAGTGTTAAGTTAAAAAATTAGTTGTCAATACCACGTTTTATAAGTTCCTGGCGCACAAAGGCCTGGCGGTCGGCTTTGTCGCTACCAGCTTCTTGTTTTAGAAAATTGGGGAAGAAAAACACCTTGAGTATGGCAAACATGATGAATAGTTTGATAAGAATGATAAGCCAAAGTGTCTTACCCAGAGTCATAGACTTAAAGCCCTCGATATAAAAACGATAGACAGCTTTTAGCTTCTTCGAAATCGACATAAAAAAGCTTCCTATGCGCTGCCATAAACGGGGACTATCGCTAAGCCTTGTTTCCATAATTTATTCCTCCAGCAAATATAAGATTAGTTCTATTCAGGACAAATATAATAAAAAGTAGTATGTTATTGGGCGATCCCTTAGTCACATTTGTACATATAGACCAGAGTTCTTTCCAATTAGTCCGAAATGGTAAGCATATGGCTCATTACGCCAATAATAAAAGGCATTGCCAAGAGTAGCCTAACATCGTCAAGATCCGGAGAAAACAATACTCCGAGCCTGTACCCATAATGATGGACCCTTGTGCAACGCACTCAAATACGCAATGATACATCGGTCTAGGCACAAATGAAAAGATGGCTTTACGCAACGGAATCGCCACGTAAAGCCATCATCAAATTCGCTATGATAAAGAGCTTAACTCAAATTGAAATCGGAAAGGATACTGCTATTAGCTAGGTACTGTGCAGACTCGGCGTAAATATACATCACCGAACCATCTTTGATCGCATCTATCACCTTGCGAGTAATAGCTGTGGGTAGTGCCGGACAACCCCAGCTCCGCCCCAAGCGACCACCTTTTGCTATCCGACTCGGATTGGCATAGTCAGCACCATGCACCACTACAGCACGCTCATAGGCGCGATCGTTGATGCCTTTTTCTAAACCATTGAGACGTAGGGAATAACCATTGCTTCCTTGGTAGGTGCATCCTGTGAGGTAAAAGCCTAGTGAGCTTTTATGCGATCCATTTTCGTTTGAAAAAGAACGAGCATAATTATCGCCACTGTTTCTGCCATGAGCCACCACAGAAGAAAAAAGCAATTCGTGTTTATCCATATCGAAGACATAAAGACGCTCTTCGGTAGAGGGTTTAGAAAAATCGATGAGTGTGAGCACATTACGTTTACGTTCAGTAATTTTTTCGTAACCCATCATTGCCAAACGAAAGGCAAGAGGGTTGATTACTCCTTGAGGATCTAAGGCTTCATAGAGCTCTTGGCAGGGATCTACAGAGGCAGGGACTTTAGAGGGTGAACTACTGGTAACTTTAGAATCGAGGTTAAAAAGGTAAGCGGTGCAAACTAAAACAAGCACCGCAAGGAGAAGCTTGCGCATAAGGTTTGTTTTTCGGGATTTTTTTTATGACCCTGCAAACATACAACAAAGAATCCACAACTCTGCCCATTCACCCCCGAACTCCACCTTAAAAAAACATAATAAGTCTGCCACACAAAAGCACTTATGCACGACTTCCCCGATGCCCACCAATAATAAACACCCCACAATCCAGCATCCACAGCACTCAAGCTATTCGACGAAGCTCGCGAATGAAAATAAACTTGGGTTGCGATTCTACAATATCATTTGAAGTGGAGTTAGGAAGTTAACCCAATATCAGAATCCAAGAAAACATCCCTTTCTGGGGATGAACGACCGACTTAATCCGAAGTGCGAGACGAGCCCTAGCGGGATACGACTATTCGATCACTACTACAAGGGTTTGGAGTGTGGGCATCGTGTCGTAGATAAACTTGGCATGAGAGCTGGCGTTGCGCACACACATATGCGAGCGAGGAGTAGTGCCGAGCGACTGACTGTACTCTATTATAGAGGTGCGAGGCACATTGACTGGCACTCCATGTATATAGGCGCCATTAGTAAAGCGCGATGCCCATGGGGCGAAGCCACCCATTTCGGTAGTGCCGTCCTTGTGGTAAAACATCTTCGACTTCTTCTCTTGTACAACGAAGATACCAAGCGGTGTTTCTTGCGCATAGGGAGGCCTATGTACCCCTGTAGTGGCTGGATTGATACTTCTCACGAGCCACTTGGCCTTATCGGCTTTTTCTAAACTAATGATATACTGACTTTTGCGATCAACTACCACGAAGTGCTCGAAGCGAAGCGAGTCGGGCAATTCTTTGAGATAGCGCTTGTAAACAAGCCATTCTTCCCCTTCATTGTTGCGCATTTCTATCGATTTAACCCTAGCGAATGAGCCCTCAGCTCCTTGTATTAAAACGGGCCAACCGTCTCTACCATAACGCTCGGGCTGAAGGGTATCGGTAAGAGAATAAAGAGCAATACTCTGCCATCGTTCCACACCCAGGGTATCGGCAATGCGCTTATACACATTGCGCTTGTAGTTTTTCACCAAAGCTGCCTCTTTGTTGCCATTGCGGTAGTTTTGCAAGATCCCCCAGCGATGCTTCTGAGCTGTCAGATTTTCGACATGAGCAAGCACAGCACGGATACTATCCCACTGGAGCTTCCGCTCACCCTTTTGGTAGGGGTACACATCTTCGAGTACGTACTTATCGAAGTGCAAATCTTTGCTTATCTCTATTTCGTCTGCCGTCAAAAGCACAGGCTTTGTAGGCTCAGCTGGCTGCACTTGAGTAGTATCCTGCAATGAATCTACCAGTGGCTCAACGCCTCCCTTCGAGGCATGTTGCCCACGACACTGCGTACACGAGATCAGATGCATCAGCATCAGCAACAAACTCAAAAATTTATATAGCTTCATAAGAGTGGATGTATTTTTTGTTTACCAAATTTAATACAAATATTCTATATAGCATCCACATTCAGCGTGCATTGCCTAGCACCAAGCAACGTCTCAAGCGTGCATTTCATCTAACATCTCATTCGAAGTGCAAAGGATAAAAGGCTCTTATAAAATAAAAAAGGCCACAAAAAAAGCGGGCTCTCTCATTATGAGAAAGCCCGCTCTGTGAACCGCCTGGGGTTCGAACCCAGGACCCCATCCTTAAAAGGGATGTGCTCTACCTACTGAGCTAGCG
>CAZHWP010000022.1:0-30602 GCA_964535945.1 uncultured Porphyromonas sp. | reverse complement strand
ACCTACTCTGTGGCAGAATTTCACAGACGATGGTTCACCACCGTGCTCACCACAGATACCGCACTTCAGTTCAGGGCGGATAGCACGACCACGCTCAGTAGCCATTTGCACCAACTGTCCTACACCATTCTGGTCTAAAACTTGGAATGGGTCTACCTTCAAGATTTTCTTCTCGAGGTAAACAGGCAAGAAAGTTGCGATATCGTCTCTAGAGTATCCGAAGGTCATCTGAGTAAGGTCGTTTGTACCAAACGAGAAGAACTCGGCAGAAGAGGCAATACGATTTGCCGTTAGAGCTGCACGTGGCACTTCAATCATGGTACCAACGAGGAAGTCGATGCTATCGCCAGCTTCTTCGAAAAGCTTTGCTGCTGTAGCACGGATTACCTGCTCTTGTTCTTTAAACTCATAGAGAATACCTGTGAGAGGAACCATAATTTCTGGCTTACATACTACGCCTTCTTTCTTGAGCTCTAAGCAAGCATTCAAGATGGCACGAGTCTGCATCTCTGTAATCTCTGGATATGTATTACCCAAGCGGCAACCGCGGTGACCAAGCATTGGGTTTTGTTCGATCAAACTTTCTACACGCTGCTGCACAACTTCAAGAGTTAGGCCCATAGCCTTAGCCATTTCTTCTTGACCCTTCACATCGCGAGGAACAAACTCGTGCAAAGGTGGGTCGAGCAGACGTACAGTTACTGGCAAACCGTCCATAGCACGGAAGATTCCTACGAAGTCATCCTTTTGATAAGGATAGATCTTTTCGAGAGCCTTCACACGACCGTCACGATTGCTAGCTAGGATCATTTCGCGCATGGCACGAATCTTCTCACCTTCGAAGAACATATGCTCTGTGCGGCAAAGTCCGATACCTACAGCACCGAAGTTGCGAGCTACAGAAGCGTCTTTTGGAGTATCTGCGTTGGTGCGAACCTGAAGTTTGGCATACTTGTCGCAAAGATCCATCAGGCGGCTAAAGTCTTCATCCATTTCGGCAGCTTTAGTTGCCACCTGACCGAGATAAACTTCGCCAGTTGTACCATTGAGCGAGATGTAATCGCCTTCTTTAAGCACTACGCCATCTACCTCAATTGTACGAGCTTTATAGTCGATATGCAATGCACCGGCACCCGATACGCAGCACTTACCCATACCACGAGCTACTACAGCAGCGTGAGAGGTCATACCACCACGAGCAGTAAGGATACCTTCCGAAGCTGTCATACCTCTAAGGTCTTCTGGAGTAGTCTCCATACGTACCATGATTACTTTCTTGCCAGCTTCATTCCACTCTTCGGCATCTTCGGCAAAGAATACAATCTGACCAGAAGCTGCACCTGGAGATGCTGGAAGACCCTTTGTAAGGATACGTGCAGAGCTCAAAGCAGCCTTGTCGAAGATGGGGTGAAGTAGCTCATCGAGCTTGTTTGGCTCAACACGCATCAAAGCCTCTTCTTCGCTAATCATACCTTGGCGTAGCATATCCATAGCGATCTTTACCATCGCTGCACCGGTACGCTTACCATTACGTGTCTGCAAGAACCATAGCTTACCATCTTGAACGGTAAACTCCATATCTTGCATATCGCGGTAGTGATCTTCGAGCTGTTGCTGAAGCTTATTTAGTTCATTGTAGATCTCAGGCATAGACTCTTCGAGCGAAGGATACTTTTCCTTACGAACTTCTTCTGAAATGCCTGCACGCTCTGCCCAACGCTTAGAACCAATGATGGTAATTTCCTGAGGTGTACGCACACCAGAAACTACGTCTTCGCCCTGAGCATTGATTAGGTATTCGCCATTGAACAGATCTTCGCCATTTGCCGAGTCGCGAGAGAAACAAACTCCAGTGGCCGAATTTTCGCCCATGTTACCAAATACCATTGCCTGAACATTTACTGCAGTACCCCACTCAGATGGGATACCCTCCATGCGACGGTATAGTACAGCACGCTCGTTCATCCACGAGTCAAACACAGACATGATGGCACCCCATAGTTGCTCTTCGGCAGAGGTTGGGAAGTCACGGCCAGTTTTTTCCTTAACAGCTTTCTTGAAGCGAGCTACTAGATCCTTTAGGTTTTCAACGCTAAGTTCGTTATCGAGTTTTACGTTGTTTTCTTCCTTTACAATTTCGATGAGTTCTTCGAATGGATCAATATCTTCCTTATTGGTTGGTTTTAGACCCAATACCACATCGCCGTACATTTGTACAAAACGACGGTATGAGTCCCAAGCGAAACGTTCGTTATTTGTTCTGCGAGCCAAACCTGCTACTACCTCGTCGTTCAAACCAAGGTTGAGGATTGTATCCATCATACCTGGCATAGAGGCACGTGAGCCCGAACGCACTGAAAGCAAAAGTGGGTTTTCCACGTCGCCAAACTTAGCGTTCATGATTTGTTCGAGTGTCTTTATGGCGTTATTTACTTCGGCGCGAAGCAGATCTACCACCTTTTCCTTGCCAAGGTCATAATACTCTTGACACACTTCGGTAGTAATGGTAAAACCTGGAGGCACTGGTACCCCAATCAGGTTCATCTCGGCAAGGTTTGCTCCCTTACCTCCGAGCAGATTTCTCATATCTGCCTTACCTTCGGCACTTCCGTTACCGAAGGTGTAAACTCTTTTCTTTTCCATTTAGTTGGGTGATTATTGATAATTACTATTTCTATCCTTATCGTTTATTATGCAAGCACCAAAAAACAATGTGAGACTCACAAAGACTCCTGCCCCTCAGGTTTTAAGGGATCGAAGTGGAGTGTCTCAAGAAAGCTTTGGATCTGCATTTGTGAAGAATACGCAATCGAAAGGATTGAGAAAAGCTTCACGGGTGCAAAATAACGAAAAAAATTGAATATAACGGCTATAAATGGGCTCTAAAGCCGATAATTATCACCTTTTAGGGCTTGAATGAAAGCGATCATTCGTGAGAGATAGAATGCGCTTTGCTGCAAGTATCCACAAGAAATAGCTCGGGTGGATACAACACCTCTTCTAAGAAAAGAGCATGACCAGGTGCCGATGAGGCTGCTTGGCTACGATCCTTGCTCTCGATTAAGGCACGAAACTGCTCTACACTAATTTTCCCTCGTCCGACATCGAATAGTGTCCCTACGATAGCTCGTACCATATTACGCAAGAAGCGATCGGCACGAATAGTGAATACCCAGGCGTGAGCAGAGCTTTGCTTCCAGTGGGCCTCTGTTACACAGCAAATATTGGTTTTGGCATCGGTATGTAGCTTACTAAAGCTAGTAAAATCACTGTATTCCAGCAAAGTTTGAGCAGCCTCGTTCATCAAGTCATAATCGAGCTTGCGATAAATCTTGAGGCTAATGCTACCCGCAAAAGGATCTTTTTGTTCGGTAATGTAGTAACGATAGCAGCGCGAAACGGCATCGAAACGGGCATGAGCCTGGGCTATTACGGGTACGATCTGATAGATGACTATATCGGAGGGTAATAGCTTATTAAGCCTATCAACCAACACTGCTACCTCGTCGACAGAAAGGTCTAAGTCGGTATGCGCCACCATCTGTCTGGCATGCACAAGAGCGTCCGTACGCCCCGCTCCAACAATGGTGCAGGGCTTTCGCAGAATCGTAGACATGGCCGTCTCGATGCAGTTTTGCACCGTGGGAGCATTGGGTTGATTCTGCCAGCCACTATAGGCAGCACCATTGTATGCCAAGTATATGAAGTAACGCATCTAATAATAAGCCAACAGCGAGTTTACAACTATAGAGAGTCTGCTAAATACAGTCTTTATGAATCAAACAATTCATACAAACACTTATTCTGCAGAGCTCTTTTTGGTGCTCGTCTTTGCTTTGCTAGCAGGCTTCGTTGCTTTAGCTTTGGTCTTAGTGTTTGTTTTCGAAGTGGTCTTTTTCGTTGCTTTGGCACTCTTACGAGCAGGTTTTTCGCCAGCAGCTTTTACCAACTCCGTAGCTTCGTCGTAGCTCAATTCGCTTGGTTCTACCTCTATGGTCTTTGGTATCTTGTAATTCTTGCCTTTGTATTTGATATAGGGGCCAAAGCGACCTTGACGGATTTTCATATCGGCATCCTCCTCGTAGCTACGTAGCAGGCTCTTCTCGTCGGCCAAGCGCTTCGCCTCTATCAATTCGATTGCTTCCTCGAGAGTCAAAGACAGCGGATCTTTATCTTTGGGAATACTCACAAACTTACCAGCATGGCGTACGTAGGGGCCAAAGCGACCTACAGCAGCAGTTACATCGGCCTCTTCGTACTGGCCCAACTTTTTGGGCAGTTTGAAAAGCTCAAGAGCTTCCTCGAGGCTAATGGTATCGATCGACTGATTGGGTTGTAAGCCGGCAAAAGTCGGTTTCTCTTCGGTATCGGTACTACCCTTCTGAACCATGGGGCCATACTTACCCAAACGCACCGAAATGGGCAAACCGCTTGTTGGGTCTGTACCCAATAGGCGCTCCCCAACTCTGCGCTCGCTACGCTGCTCTAATACTTCGGTAACGATAGGGTGGAAATCATCGTAGAATTTTGAGATCAATCCATTCCAAGGCATCTGACCATCGGCCACTTGGTCGAGGTTTTTCTCGATTCGTGCTGTGAAGTTATAGTCAATAACATTTGGGAAAGACTCAATCAAGAAGTCTGTAACTACTATCCCCGTGTCGGTAGGAAGTAGCTTCCCTTTATCTTGACCATAGATCTCGCTTTTTATCTTTTCGCTCACAGTGCCTTTTGCATTAAGTTTGAGCTCTACAAACTCACGCTTCGTGCCCGGTTTGTCTCCTTTGAGCACATACTCACGATTCTGAATGGTATTGATGGTAGGAGCATAGGTAGAAGGTCTGCCGATGCCGAGTTCCTCCATCTTTCTCACGAGACTTGCTTCGGAATATCTTGCAGGGCGCTGGCTAAAACTCTCGACGCTCTTGGCCTCTCGAAGTACGAGCGACTCGGCAATGCTTACCGATGGGAGCTGCTGGCCGTCAGCCTCGTCACTCTTATTGTCATCGTCGAACGACTCTCGATACACTCCTAAGAAGCCATCGAATAGAACCACTTCGCCCTGAGCTAAAAACGGATGCTCAAGTGAAGAAGAACCAATACTTATGGTAGTTTTCTCTATCTGTGCATCGGCCATCTGGCATGCCAGCGTACGTTTGCGAATTAGCTGGTATAGCTTCTGCTCTTGAGCGGTTCCAGATATGGTCTGCCTATCTATATAGGTGGGGCGTATTGCTTCGTGAGCCTCTTGGGCACCTTTTGCTTTAGTCTTGAAACGACGGAACTGATAGTACTTTTCGCCCCATTGTTTGACGATTTCATTTTTTATGGTACCTAAAGCAAGATTCGATAGATTTACCGAGTCGGTACGCATATAGGTGATATGTCCTTCTTCGTAAAGCTTTTGTGCAATTCGCATGGTCTGCGATACAGAGAATCCCAACTTGCGAGCAGCTTCTTGCTGCAGAGTAGATGTAGTGAAGGGCATAGCTGGCGAACGCTTACCTGGTCGTTTACTTACATCCAGTACAGAAAATTGAGACTGTGCAGACTGCTGTAGGAAATCTTTCGCTTCGTCTTTTGTTTCGAAGCGCTTTTGCAACTCAGCCTTAAGAGCTGTACTACCGTCGGCTAAGATAAAGTCGCCATAGGTACGGAAGCTAACTTCTGGCTTAAAGTCGTTTATTTCCCTCTCGCGCTCCACAACTAGCCTTAAGGCAACCGACTGAACACGTCCTGCCGAAAGGGCTGGACGAATCTTGCGCCAAAGTACGGGCGACAATTCGAAGCCCACGATACGATCCAACACCCTTCGAGCTTGCTGGGCGTCTACTAAGTGAATGTCGATCTTACGAGGATTCTCAATTGCTTCTCGAATAGCGGTTTCGGTGATTTCGTGGAAGGCAATTCGCTGCGTATTCTCTGGTTTGAGGTCCAACACTTCGTAAAGGTGCCACGCAATAGCCTCTCCCTCACGGTCCTCATCGGATGCCAACCATACTACATCAGCTTTTTTTGCTTCGCTCTTTAGCTCCCTAACCAAAGAGCTTTTATCTGAAGGAATTTCATATTCTGGCTCGAAGTTCTTTTCGATATCGATACTAAACGTGTTCTTTTTAAGGTCTCTCACATGTCCATAGCTCGATAGAACTTTATATTCCGAACCCAAGAAACGGGCTATCGTTTTAGCTTTGGCTGGTGACTCGACGATTACAAGGTTTTTCTGCATGCTTATAACTTGTCCAAATAATGATTTGCCCGCAAAGGTAAGGTTTTCAGTTTGCTAAGCAAGTATCTTTAGAGAGAAAGGGCCTAATTCTCCTCAAAATTACAGTGAACTGGCTCTTAATTGCGTCATACAATGGCTCGAAACGTCGGTACATTCTCGACTTCGACAATGCTTCACCCTCAATCAACAGACTCATCTCTTTCCAATTTAGTCTCGTGCTTGTGCAAATCCATTACTAGCGTCATGTAATCCATTATCTAGCGTCATGTAATCCATTATCTAGCCGCTGAGAATGTGGTGCATGACTTTAGTTGACTATTTCGGCTTATTACAACCAAGGCCAAAAGCGTTACAATGCTTCGCCATGTAGTAGCACTTAGCAAAGAGTATTGGTAGGGCTTTGCAAGGGATTCAAAAGGTAAAGCGCAATCAAGGGGGGCTTTGAAAGCAAAACTACCGATACAGAAGCTCAATCCTTCTGTATCGGTAGAATAATAGTAATATAATAATTGTAAAGACTCTGAATAGAACGCCTAGAAGCCAACCTGTACTTGAGCGTTTAGCATGCTCAAGCCATCCCAATTGGCATACTGAACCTGCAATCGACACTTTGGATAAAACCAATACTGCAAGCCCCCGGTATAGTTGTGAGCGATGGGTGTATATTCGTATTCATTGCCATTATCCTTCCAATTCTGTTTGAAGAAATCATAAGAAAGCACCAAGTCGAGCTTAGGTATAATATGCCAAGCACCAGTCAGATAGTATCCGCTCGTATAAATGCTGGCGTCGCGACCAGAAAGATACTCGGTGTGAAAGTCGGCAAAGTCGGACTTGAAGTTTACACCTAGCCCCCAGCGATTTCGTTTGTACTCTGCACCTTTTTCAATCACTGTAGCAATTCCCTCCTGGGCCACATTCCTACCCACAAGCGCAGAAGCCATTATACTCAGGTTGCCAACAGGCCTAAACAGCACGCTTGCATCCATGGTCTTAGCAGCATTCAGATCGAGCTTGCTTGCTCCTTGACCATTCAACAAACCCAAGCGATATGAAAAGAGACGATCGAACAAATCTCCTCGCACTTCAATCCCCACATCCCTACCCCACTGATTGCCTATAAGAATGTCGCTGGCATCAGACGCTGCTAGGTAGCGCGTAATTTGCGCACCCCCAGTAAGCACTTCGTTGACAGAGTTTGAAATGTTATTTTCGAGGCTAAATGCCGTTTTGTACTGCCCCACTCGGAAGCCCAACTCGGGCATAATACGATACTCAACATAAAAATCCTTCATCCGATGTCCTTTATTGAAATCGCCCGTGTATGCGAAGCTCCATTGATCATTGATCTTTGCTTTTAAGCTTAATTCCACTCGTCTTACCAAAAAGCTATGTTGATCATCTTCATTTTCAACATTCGAAAATACCGAAGTGCTACCAGCCTGAGCATAGCCCGAGAGTTTGATACGATCTTTGATCGAATTAATGAAATCGTCTGTACTAGAACGAGACGACTGTGCAATCGAATCTGTACATACAAGCACAAATATGCTTGACAATAGGAGGAAAATCTTTTTCATTTCTATATTTTTATATTAGATACAAGTTATTACTACAAGCCAGTGAAATAAAGGCAAAGAGATGATTCTTGCTGCAAATGTAAACAAAAGCAAGGACTTGATGAAGCACCGTTTTACCAATTCACAATAATATAACATTTTATCATGTGAAATGCAACAAAGAAACTAGGGCTCAGGCCCAAATGAAGGCGTAGGAACATCCCCGTTGAGAGCGCATTACGTACAAAGCCTCGACCCGGAAGCTCCTATAAGCTTCCGAGTCGAGGCCTTTTGTGAATGCCAGCTCAGACAAAACAGGCAGCACTCAAACGATTGAGATACCCCTCCGAATGTGCAACTCTAGAAAGCGATTTGCAATTGAGTTGCGATGTTGTGCTTAGACTGCATCGATCCTAATACTATAGGATCGATATTCACACTGTTTACGTCGGCATATGAGTACTGCACTTGGATACGACACTTAGGATAGAACCAATACTGCAGACCAACTGTGTAATTATCGACATTGTAGAGTTTCGTTTCTACTTTCTCAAGCTCATAGTTTTGTCTAAAGAAGTCGTACGATGCATAAACATCGAACTTGGGGAGCAGATGCCAAGATCCGGTGAAGTAAAAACCATCTGTGCTTACAAATCCATCCTTACCCATCATATACTCTGTATGGAAGTTGGCATACTTCGACTTGAAGTTTACCCCCAGCGCCCAACGGCTTCGATTATACTCTTCGCCTTCTTTGATAAGGTCTAGTATAAACGAATTGCGCGCAACACTCTTTCCATGTATGGTAGACGCCATAATAGCAAGGTTACTTAGCGGACGTACAATGAGGCTTGCGTCGAATGTCTTGGCGTTGTTAAAGTCGAGTGTATTAATACCCTGACCATTCAAGAGAGACATACGATAAGACAAAATGCGATTAAAAAGGTCGCCATGTACTTGCACACCTATATCACGTCCCCCCTGGGCTCCGAAAAGAGCATCGCTTGGATCGCAAGCTGCCAAATAGCGAGTTATTTTAGAGCCAGCAGTAGTTACCTCGTTGGTATATGGAGCAATATTATTTTCCATCCCAAAAGCCGTCTTGAACTGACCAACCTGTACTCCAAACTCGGGTACGACAGTGTAGTCTACATAGAAGTCTTTCATGAAATGACCTTTCGTAAAGTCGCCAAGGTAAGAAAACATCAATTGATCTGTAATCTGAGCCTTTAGGTTTAACTCAATTCTTCGTACCAAAAAGCTGTGCTTCTCTATTGTAGATTCATTTGGTACTTCGATGAAGTCCGATTCGCTACCAACATGGGCATAAGCGGCAATGTCTAATCGATCTTTGATCGTATTAATAAGACCTTTTGGTGCGTCCTGTGCCGACATGGTTGAATAGGCAAATGCCATGAATCCGATGGCTAGTGAGATAATTCTCTTCATAAATTTGTAATTATAGTTGTTTGTTTGAATGATCATTCTTTTATGTTAGTCCTCTTTTATATGCTGTTACTAGTTGGTAGCAAGCAATCCTAGTGGCGCTCTCTAGCTACATTGTATTTCGCCATCGACATAAATAAGCCTCGGCAAGGTCGGTAAGGAGGAAAAGGCAGAATCCCCCCATACTGAGCAGCACTATCCCCGTATACATAGCTAAATAGTCAAACCGCATCCAGGCACTTACGATAAAATAGCCCATCCCCTCATCGGTACCATAAGTTTCGGTAACGAAGAGCACAGATATTGAAGTACCTATTGCTACCCTCAGGCTACTAAGCAAGTCGGGGACAATAGCTGGCCACAATTGATGTCGAAAGCGCTGCCAAGCCGAAGCCCCCATAGAGCGCAGTGTCATGAGACTCTCTTTATCGATATTGCGAATACTATCTCGCAAGTTGATAAAGAGCTGAAAGAAGATAATCAGCACGATCATCAGCACCTTCGAAGCATTGCCCAATCCGAGCAAGATCATCACTACAGGGAGTAATGCAAGTTTGGGGATTGGATATGAGAAATAGACCAAAGAATCGACTACTCTGGCTAGTCTCTTATAGCGCAAGCCTACAAAAGTAAAGATAAGTGCCCCTGTCAAAGCAATAGCTAAGCCCCAAAAGATACGCTTAAAGCTCGCTAAGAGATGCATAGGCAAAGCTCCATCCCACGACGAAGAGATATTTGAATACACCTCGATGGGGCCAAGCAAAGTAGGACTATGCAGCCATGTTGCCAGTAGCCACCACAGCAAATTGACTATGAGAGCACCTAGAAACATTCGGTAAAAAGGCTTTACGATCTGCTTACTTGGCATGGCTGATTAATTGATCTTAGTAGCTAATGTTTTCTTTGATTGCTTCGGCAGTTGGAGGCTCAATAATCGCTTGCAAAGTGCCAGGCGATGGGCTAAGTACTAAAACCCTATCACATAACTCAACTGCCTCGTCGATATTGTGAGTTACAAATATGGTGTTCAGCTTGGTTTCTTGCCAAATTTCTCGGAAGAGCTGTCTCGAATGTTCGGCTGTAAGGGCATCGAGTGCAGCAAAGGGCTCGTCCATCAGCAGCAAACGGGGTCGTTGCAGAAAAGCCCTAGCTAGCGCTACTCGTTGTCGCTGCCCTCCACTCAGCTGGTGGGGATACCGCTTGAGCAAAGCTCCTATATCTAAGCGCTCAATCAACTCATCCCAATACACCTTATCGACCTCCTCTCTACGAATTACGAAGGGTAATCGTATGTTTGCCTCCACCTTCTTCCAAGGCAAAAGGCCGTACTGCTGAGGCAACAAGGCGATACGATGCTTTCGAACGTCTGGGGCTTCCCCATCGATAAGTACCGTGCCACTATAGTCTGCAATAAGACCAGCCAAAACGTGTAGCAAAGTAGACTTGCCACATCCAGACTGTCCTGTAATGGCAGTAATAGAAGCAGCTGGGAGTGTAAAACTCAGATCGGAGAGCGCCAAACACTGAGTCTGACGATGCCGATATGTTACACTTAGAGACTGGACGCTAATCAAACAAAATGAGGTTTAGAGATATGGACTATTCTATAGAAGGCTACTTCGAGATGAAGTCTATCACCATTTCTTCGGGACTAACTTCCTTCTGTAGCAAACCCTTGGCGCGTAGCCATTCGATCGACGACTCGAGGTCCTGCATGCTTGGCAATGCAGCCTTTGTATATTTAGGCAGCACCAATGAGCCAAGCAAATGAGCAGGCAGCCCTACATGCTCAGCTATTGACGATTGCCAAATCTGACGGTCATTTTTCTCCATGAAATCGACACCCCAGTTGTATGCCTCGATCAACTTACGTATACTTGCTTCCTTTTCTTGCAGAGCTCGACGGCTAAAAACAGTACCAGTAACGGTGATACCTAGATCAATGGTATTTGCCAGCGACTTCAAGCCCTCGCTTTTGGCAATAGTGATAAAAGGATCGGGAAAGATTGAGGCGTCTACCTGATTGTTACGCAACATCTCCAATCGGATGGGAATCTTATTTATCTCCACCTTCTTTACATCGTCGTGCATGAGGCCAGCTGCCTCCAGCATCTTATCGCCCGCGTAATCGATTACGGTATTGGCCGAATAGGCCAAGCTATGGTTCTTAATAGAGGCCAAGTCTTGGATATTACTTTCTTTGGAGCAAAGCAGCTCAAAGTATCCGTCGTGCTTCATGATAAAAGCCAAATCTTTAGAAGCTGACTTCTGCAAAACAGCCCCTGTAAAATCCGTTACAGTACCGTCGATTTGGTCTGCCTGAAAGGCTGATTCACGATCATTGGCCGAAAAGAACTTGACAATCTTAAGATCTAAGCCCAACGAATCGCAATACCCTTGTTCTTGTGCTATTATATAAGGTAGATAGTCCATGGATGACATTGCCCCAAGGCTTAATGAGGGCAAACTGTCCCTTGCTGAAGATTCTTTATTGGTAGCTTGAGAGCATGAAGCCAAAGTCAATACTAGAGCGAGACCTAGCATAGTGGCAAAAGATCTGATTAATAGATTCATAGACGCAATGTAATATTAAGTATTGTTATACCTTCTGTGCATACTATTTCTCAAAGGAGTCCCAATTGATCTACCTAGAGAATTTGACTGCAAAGATGACAATAATAATCGAAAGAGTCGCAAAAATGATATCTTTGCACAGGCTTGAATAGAAGGCTCAAGAGAATCTGAAAAGCAATACAACAATGAATAAACCCAAATGTATAGGGATACTTACCTCTGGAGGTGATGCTCCTGGGATGAATGCAGCAATTAGAGCAGTAACACGTGCAGCTATCTATAACGACATTGCAGTAAAAGGTATTTACCGAGGCTACAAAGGCCTCATCACTGGCGAGATAAAAACCTTTAAGACTCAAGATGTAAGCAACATCGTTCAGCTTGGAGGCACCATTCTTCGCACAGCCAGATGTACCGAATTTCAAACTCCAGAAGGCAGACAGATTGCTTACAATCGATTAGTCTCCGAGGGAATAGAGGCTCTAGTAGTGATCGGTGGCGATGGCTCTTTGGCTGGAGCTAGGATCTTCGCTCAGGAGTATAACTTTCCCATCATCGGCCTACCTGCTACAATCGACAATGACCTTCAAGGGACTGACAGCACCATCGGATTCAATACAGCGCTCAACACAGTAGTTCAAGCTGTAGATAAAATTCGAGACACGGCAAGTTCGCACGAACGACTATTCTTCGTAGAGGTAATGGGTCGCGAAGCTGGTTTTTTGGCACTACAAGGTGCAATTGCCTCCGGTGCAGAAGCTGCAATCATCCCCGAATTTGAACTCGAAAAAGACCAATTGGCAGAGACTATTGAGGGTGGCTTCCGCAAGACCAAAAACAGCAGTATCGTATTGGTAGCAGAAAGCGATATTACGGGTGGCGCAATGGGAGTAGCCGAACGGGTCAAGAAAGAGTATCCCGAATTCGATGTTCGAGTTACCATTCTTGGACATATACAGCGTGGTGGTAGCCCTAGTGCCAATGACCGAATCCTCGCTAGCCGACTGGGAGTTGCAGCCATTGACGCCCTACTCGAAGACCAAAGAAGCATTATGATAGGTATAGACAACGATGAAATCGTATACGTACCCTTCTCTCGCGCCATAAAAAATCATAAACCAATAGACATGAGCCAGGTACGTGCCTTAGAAATTTTGGCAAAGTAATCACAGACTGTACCTATACCCCTCTGTATGTTTACTTCAAAGAATAGCGACGGTCGACCAAATAGCGTAGCGTTTGCAGCGATTCGAAAAAGGCTCTATCGATGGTATAATGCCAATAAAAGGTTGCTACCCTGGCGTGAAACTCAAGATCCCTATCTGATCTGGATATCGGAGGTTATACTACAACAGACTCGTATCGATCAGGGCTTAGCATACTACCTACGTTTTATTGATCGCTTCCCAAACATTCAGGCACTGGCATCTGCTAGTGAAGACGAGGTATTAAAACTCTGGGAAGGGCTCGGATATTACTCGAGGGGACGAAACTTGCGCTTTGCAGCAAAGAGAATAACAGAGGAGTATGGTGGGATAATTCCAAACGATTACAAAGCTCTAATTAAGCTCCCAGGTATAGGACCATATACAGCTGCAGCAATTCTTTCATTTGCATACAATTCGGCTTACGCTGCCGTCGATGGCAATGTATTTCGAGTTCTTAGTAGATTGATGGCAATAGATACGCCTATCGATACATCGGCTGGCAAGAAAGAGTTTGACGAGTGGGCTACAGTCCTTATGGATAAAGATCAAGCAGGCTTACACAACCAGGCAATGATGGAATTTGGAGCCCTACACTGCACCCCTCTCAACCCATCATGTAGCTCCTGCACCCTACAAGAATACTGTTTAGCGCTGCAGCTAAACGTGGTAGAACAACTCCCCATAAAAAAAGGAAAGACTAAAATAAAAGAGCGACACCTAAATTATTTTTTCGTGCGACTGGAAACAAACAGCTCGCCAAAAACAAGCACATTTGTACGCAAAAGAGAGGCAGGTGATGTTTGGCAAGGCTTGTACGAGGTGCCACTTATTGAGTCTGAGAAAAATCTCAAGCTCGAAAAGCTATTAACTAGCCCAGAAGTCGGTAGGTGGCTTAAAGAGATCGAGTCGCATACAGGCACAGAGGTCTCCTTGCAATGGAATGATCCACATGTACAGCTAAAGCATATCCTCTCACACCAACGAATTACGGCACAGTTCTTCACGCTTTGCATTCGCACCCATACGACTTTCAACTTGAAGTCTTACAGGGCAATCGCCATCGACGACTTGGAGAAATATGCACTTCCTCGCCTTATACATCGCGCACTTGAAGCCCCAGCTATTGCCAAGTTTATGGAAGTAAAATAAAGTTTTGCGACTAGAAAATTTCGCAAATGACTTCAATTACTCTATCTAGGAACTGGCCACCATCTTGCGTAGATTGATCAATGCATAGCGTACCCTACCCAAAGCCGTATTGATGCTTACACCTGTACTATTAGCAATCTCTTTGAAGCTCATATCTTGCCAAAAACGCATGTGTATAACCTCCTGCTGCACCTTTGGTAGCAACGAAAGGTAATGCTCGAGCTCGGCAATATTTGCCTCTTCGATCATTAATTCCTCTGCTGTTGCTGCATCAGATGGTAGTCTATCGATGGGAGAATCTTCATTGTCGCTAAATGCCCTTAGCTTTGTGCCTTGAGACTTCTGCTGACGATAGAAGTCCATGATCAGATTGTGAGACACCCTCAGTAGCCAACTCTTGAACTTACCCGATGGCTTGTACTGTCCACGGCGAAGAGTCTGTATCACTTTAATGAAGGTGTCTTGAAAGATATCTTCGGCCTGATCTGGGTCGGAGATAGAAAAACGAATATAGGTATGTACTATGGCATCATAACGCTGAAGTATGATGTCGAAAGCCTCATTGCATCCCTCTGTGTATAGCCCAACGAGCTGATCGTCGGACAGCGATAATAGTTTAGACATAGGTCTTTAATCCTTGTTATTTATTATTCAGAAGGTAGCAGTGTTTCTATAGGCTTTTCGTTTATTTGGGGTGTTAGTACACGCAAAGATAGAAAAAAACATAAACAATGAGCCTAAGCCCGATAAATAATCTTGTCATTCTAGAGGCTAGTGAAAATATTGATCTATAGAACTTAGAGCCAACTGCAAGAATTATATTCTCTAGCAAAATCTTACATAGCGCTCATTTAATGAGAGTAAGAGGAAAGCCTACTGCCATAATGTCAGCCCCACAAACGATTGGCACATGCTTTGTCCTTAGTTGTTCATAAAACATATTTTACCATGAACATCAACAAATTTACAATCAAAGCGCAAGAGGCTCTTCAGAACGCTGTAGAGCTGAGCAGACGAAATGGACAGCAAAGCGTTGAAGCCGAGCACCTATTTCGTGCCTTGATAGACCAAGGCGAAGATCTCTGCAATTTCTTATTCGCAAAAATGGGAATCAGCAGACAAATGATGATAGAAGGAGTGGAAACACTAATTTCTAGACTACCAAAAGTAAGTGGTGGTGAGCCATACCTATCGCAACAACTCAACAAGGTGCTACAAAAAGCCGAAGAAGAAGCGCACCAAATGCAAGACGAATATGTCTCGCTCGAGCATTTGCTACTGGCTATACTCGCCGAGAGCAATGCAGCTGGACAAATGATGAAGGATGCAGGAGCTAGCGACAAAGCCCTCAGACAGGCCATCAATGAGTTGCGAAAAGGCAATAGAGTAACAAGCCAATCGGCAGAAGACCAATACAACGCACTCGAAAAGTATGCTATTGATCTCTGTAAGCAAGCAAGAGACGGAAAGTTAGATCCCGTTATTGGTCGCGACGAAGAGATAAGACGCGTATTACAAATATTATCGCGTCGCACAAAGAACAATCCTATATTAATAGGTGAACCTGGAGTAGGAAAAACAGCCATAGCTGAAGGTCTGGCACACCGTATCATTCGTGGCGATGTGCCTGAAAATCTACGTCGCAAGAGCCTCTACTCACTCGATATGGGTGCTCTCATTGCAGGAGCAAAATACAAAGGTGAGTTTGAAGAAAGGCTAAAAGCAGTAGTAAACGAAGTTACTCAAGCCGAAGGTGATATCATTCTCTTTATCGATGAAATACACACCTTGGTAGGAGCTGGCAAAAGTGAGGGCGCAATGGATGCTGCAAACATCCTAAAACCAGCACTTGCACGTGGTGAGCTACGGGCTATCGGGGCTACGACGCTAGATGAATACCAAAAGTATTTCGAAAAAGACAAGGCACTCGAACGTCGCTTCCAAATGGTAACAATCGACGAACCAGACGAAATGAGTAGCATATCCATACTACGTGGACTAAAAGAACGATACGAAAATCACCATAAAGTGCGGATCAAAGACGATGCCATCATTGCTGCAGTACAACTCTCGAGCCGCTACATCAGCGACAGATTCTTGCCAGACAAGGCAATTGACCTGATGGACGAAGCTGCTGCGAGACTGCGTATGCAGATGGACTCACTACCCGAAGAGCTAGACGAAATCTCTCGCCGAGTAAAGCAGCTCGAAATAGAGCGCGAAGCGATAAAACGCGAAAACGACACAGCGAAGCTCGAGAAACTAAATCTAGAAATTGCTGAGCTAAAAGAGGATGAGAATAGCCAGATGGCAAAATGGCAAAGCGAGAAAGACGAGATAAACCAAATCCAACAACTTAAAATCGAGATGGAAGATCTGAAGTATCGCGCCGAAGCAGCCGAGCGGGAAGGTGACTATGGCAAAGTGGCCGAGATCAAATATGGCCTGATAAAAGAGAAAGAGCAAGCCATGAAAAAGCACCAAGAAGACCTGATAAAACTGCAAGCAGGTAGCTCCATGATAAAGGAAGAGGTTGATAGCGAAGACATTGCAGATATCGTTGCTCGCTGGACAGGCATCCCTGTTAGTAAGATGCTGCAGAGCGAACGGGAAAAGCTATTGCACTTAGAAGCCGAACTACACAAACGTGTAATAGGCCAAGAAGAGGCAATCTGCGCCGTGGCCGATGCTGTACGTAGAAGTAGAGCTGGGCTACAAGACCCTAAGCGTCCGATCGGCTCATTTATCTTCCTAGGATCGACGGGTGTGGGTAAAACCGAGCTGGCAAGAGCCTTGGCAGAGTACCTATTCGACGATGAAAACATGATGACTCGCATCGATATGAGCGAGTATCAAGAAAAGTTTAGTGCCACTAGGCTTATAGGAGCGCCTCCAGGATATGTTGGCTACGACGAAGGTGGTCAACTAACAGAAGCGATACGACGCAAGCCCTATTCGGTAGTGTTATTCGACGAGATTGAGAAAGCTCACCCCGATGTTTTCAACGTTTTGCTACAGGTACTAGACGATGGTCGTCTAACCGACAATAAGGGAAGAACTGTGAACTTCAAAAACACAATAATAATCATGACGTCAAACCTTGGATCGGATATTATCAGACAGAGGCTCGAAGGGATAACCCTCTCAAATCGAGACGAGTTGGTAGAGAAGACCAAGACAGATGTGATGGAGCTACTAAAACGGAGCATTCGACCCGAGTTTTTGAACCGTATCGACGAAACCATCGTCTTTACACCTCTCGGACGTGATGAGATTAGAAGCATCGTACGCTTACAATTCGACAAGATTGCCCAGCTAATCAAAGATAACGGCATGGAACTCCACTATACAGAGAAGGCTGTCGACCTTGTTGCAAGCGAAGGTTTCGATCCTCAGTTTGGTGCAAGACCTGTGAAAAGAGTATTACAGCGATTGGTACTGAACCAACTCTCCAAAGACTTGCTAGCTAACGCTCTTGATAGGTCTCGTCCCATCCTAATCGACACGAATACCGAAGGAAATGAGCTTCTATTCATAAACGAATAAGCAAAACTCCAAGCTACATATCTGTTACTATGACCAAGTAACAAGATCTTTCTAAGCATCAATAAAGCCCCTGCACGCATCTGACATGGATGAGTGCGGGGGCTTGTTGCATCATAGCAATCGTGGGATGTGTTGCCCCTAGCAACAATCAAGAACGCTCAATCTATTGAGAAAAACTATCAAGTGATAGACAAAATCTATCGCCGACCTTCTCTATTTCGTCATAATAGTTGGCTAACTTTAGATAATGAAAGTATGTACGAACGGATACTTATTAACAATTAATCCCAAAATCATTATGACTTTAGTAGGTAAAAAAGCTCCACTCTTTAAGGCAACAGCCGTACAAGGTGCACAGATTATCCCCAATTTCTCACTCGAACAGTACATTGGTAAGAAGTACGTTGTATTCTTCTTCTATCCGATGGACTTTACTTTTGTTTGTCCAACAGAGTTGCTGGCCTTTCAAGAAAAATTGGATGAATTTGAAAAGCGAGATGTAGCCCTAGTGGGATGCTCCGTAGACTCAGAATATTCACACTTCCAATGGCTACAAATGGAGCGTAGCCAAGGCGGCATCAAAGGTGTTAGCTACCCTATCGTAGCAGACTTTTCTAAAACGATCTCTGATAACTATGGTGTATTGGCTTCTGAGTATGGATACGACGAAGAAGGCAATGCCACTTCGCAAGGTGAGCCAGTTGCTTATAGAGGCCTCTTCCTGATTGACAAAGAGGGTGTAGTACGCCATGTAACTATAAACGACTTACCCTTGGGTAGAAGTGTAGATGAAGCCATCAGAATAGTAGATGCACTGCGCCACTTCGAAGAGTATGGCGAAGTTTGCCCAGCAAACTGGTCGCAAGGCAAGGAGGCCATGAAAGCGGACGCTGAAGGGGTTGCATCATACCTAAGCAAACACTAATCTTCAACAAATTTTCTACACTAGCTGAGAAGCTACCAAAAACAATCTACATCGAAAAGAGCCCCATTGGACAGTGATCCAAAGGGGCTCTTTAAGTTGTTAGGTGAGTCTATAATACTCACTAAGAAATGGGATCTAACGATTACATAAATCCTCTTTGCTTGAGTAGCGACTGTGGATTTGGTTTGCTTAGACCAGTAAACTGAGAGAAGATCTCGTTGAAGTCCTTCGTATTACCTTGCGAAAGGATCTGATCGCGATAGCGCTGTCCATTATCAAGGGTCATACCACCATTGGCGTTGAACCACTCAAACACGTTCGATTCGAGGACTTCAGACCACAGATAAGCATAGTAGCCAGAAGCGTATCCATTGCTCCAGATATGACGGAAGTATGTAGTGCTATAGCGAGGTGGGATCTGCTTGTTGCCCAAACCAATTTTATTGAGTTGTTCTTCTTCAAACTTCACTACGTCTGTCACAGCCTCGGCCTCTTCTACACTAAGTGAGTGCCAAGCCATATCGAGAGAAACTGCTGCTAGGTTTTCACCCAGTGAATAGGCTGGGTTGAAGTCGGCAGCTGCCCTTATCTTCTCTACCAATTCGTTTGGCATAGGTTCTTGTGTCTGCCAGTGCTTAGCATAGTTGGCAAAGACTTCTGGGTTTGAAGCCCAGTGCTCGTTGAACTGTGATGGTACTTCCACAAAGTCGCGAGCTACGTTCGTTCCCGAGAGCAGTGGATAATTTTGATTGGCAAAAATACCGTGTAGTGCATGACCAAACTCATGGAACATAGTAGTAACATCGTCCCAGCTAATCAAAGAAGGCTGATCACCAATAGGCATCGGATAGTTGCAAACATTGTAGATCACAGGCTTACGACCTAGCAAATGGCTTTGGTCAACCCAGTTGCTCATCCAAGCACCACCGCTCTTTCCATCACGCTTGTAGAAGTCTGTGTAGAAGATCGAGATTGGATTGCCATCCTTATCGATAACGTCAAATACACGCACATCCTTATGGTATGTTGGCAGGTCGGTGCGTTCTTTGAATGTAATACCAAAGAGTTTAGTAGCTGCATAGAATACACCGTTTTCGAGTACAGAATCAACTACGAAATACTGCTTGATTTCGTTTTCGTCGAGTCCATACTTTTCTTTACGTATCTTCTCGGCATAGTAGCTCCAGTCGTAAGCTTCAAGCTCAAGATCGGCACCCATCGCCTTAGCCGTTGCTTGCAATTCAGCAGCATCTTTGGCAGCACGAGCCGAATAAGTGGGGATAAAGGACTTGATGAAAGAATAAACAGCCTCAGGGTTCTTAGCCATTTGATTTTGGAGCTTCCAAGCAGCATAATTGGGGAATCCAAGCAACTGAGCCTTCTTTGCACGTAGCTTAGCAAGGCGCAAGATGATAGATTGTGTATCATTGGCATCGCCCAGTCTAGTACGAGTGAGTGAAGCCTCTAAAACTTTCTTACGTAGGTCGCGATTATCGAGGCGAGCTAGGTAGTCTTGTTGTGTTGTGTTTGTAATAGAAAGGACATACTTGCCTTCTAGACCAGCATCCTTTGCAGCATTTTCAGCCATCAAGATCTCTGTGTCGGAAAGTCCTGCCAAATCTTCTTTAGAATCGACGGTTACAGCAGCTGCTTTTGTTGCTTCGATGAGCTTATTGCCAAACTCGGTCGTAAGCGAAGCTTCTTCCATGTTTAGGTCCATCAGTTTAGTCTTATCCTCTTGGCTTAGGTTGGCACCAGCGCGCAAGAAGTTGTCGTAATAAACTTGTACTAGCTTCTGCCCTTCTGGATTGATGGCAGTTTTATCACCTTCATAGACAGCTTTGATACGCTGGAATAGCTTGTCATTCAAATAGATTGCATCTGAGTGAGCAGCCATCAGAGGAGAGATTTCAGTCTCTATGGCACGTAGTTCATCATTCGTTTGAGCACCTACCAAACCGTAGAAAATATTTGCCACACGACCGAGCGTCTGACCAGCTTCTTCCAATGGAACGAGCGTATTTTCGAAAGTGGGTGCTTCGGGATTGTTTACAATTGAATCGATCTCAGCAAGATGCTGTTCCATACCAAGCTTGAAAGCTGGCATAAAGTGCTCGTTCTTGATCTGAGAGAAGTCTGGAGCCTCCATAGGGAGACTGCTAGGCTGTAAAAGGGGATTATCAGAGCTTAGATCCGAACCGCCTTTGCTACCGCCACATGCTGTAAGCATAGCCATAACACCGAAAGTTAAAATGAGATTTTTTTTCATTGAAATAATTATTGTTGGAGATTAATACTTCAGAGTGATTTCACTTCTTTGGATTTGTCTTCATTTACCCAATGCCAAGACATCAGGAATTAACTGCAAAGATACCAAAGAAAGGCCAATTGACAGCAATACAGGCACATCTTCTTCGAAAGAGTGTCTAAATGCAGCCATTCCATTGGGATTTAGTTCAATACTACGCCTAAAATACCTCAACGCTTGAGGCAAATCATTCATTGCTAAAGCGGTATGTCCAGCGTTCAGATAGTCATTGTAGTGTTCTTGCTGCTCGATTAGTTGTTTATAATAGTCTGCTGCTTTGGGGTAATTGCCACTAAGAAACGATGCCCATGCTATTGCTCTATGCGATAAGCCCGGATTGGCTCCTTCGTATTCATATCTATGCAGACATTTTAGAGCATCGTCGAAACGTTCGGCCTCTAAGTAAAGCCGTCCGAGCTGGAGTAGCAGTTGTGTTTCACCTTGTTTTCTGTCAAATAGGTTCTCGATCAAAGCAATTGCTTTGTCTATATTTCCTTGTTTGCGCCAACAATATGCTAGTCGCTTCTGTAGCCAATCATTGTCGGGATCTATTAAGTCGGCTTTTGAATAAGCATCGAGAGCTAAATCAAAAGACGCTAACTGCTCGTAGCAATATCCCAATTTCTTATACAGATGCGCATCAGTTTTAGCTTCGGTAGCCAAACGAACAAACAAGTTTGCTGCTTGCTTGTATTGCTTGTGTCTGAAGAAAAACTCAGCAAAACGATTTCGTGAAGAACTTTCTTGAAGATAACGTCTCCACAGGGGGAGCTCGATAGGAAGATCGTAAGCAAACACGTCTTCTAGCTCCAGCTTTCTTTCGTAGAGCTTGTAGAATCTGTAAAGGTTTTGAATATAATTTTTGAAGGCTTGCCCCATCTGTTTTGCCCCATCGGGGATTGCATTAGAGCTCTGCATCTGCTCTTGCATCTGCTCGATCTCCGCACCCATCGATTCGAAAGCCTTCGAGCGCATATGTGCAGGCATTTGCTCTAGCGAGAGTATGAGAGAGTAACGATCCGAATCACACAACTGAGTTGAGAGACCTTCCGCCAACTTGTTCAATAGCGCACTATCTCCCAATACATTAGACAACAAATGATGTTCTACATCGAAGGGCAAAAACCAGTGATGCAAGTCTCTAAAGAAGCTATGATTCTTTAGATTCATAAACGTAGAGTGCATTACGTCTGCCCCATCCTGCTGGAGCTCCGTAAACTCTTGTATTTTTTTGTTCAGG
The DNA here is from genome assembly GCA_964535945.1 of uncultured Porphyromonas sp. Taxonomy (GTDB): domain Bacteria; phylum Bacteroidota; class Bacteroidia; order Bacteroidales; family Porphyromonadaceae; genus Porphyromonas. The sequence goes on along the minus strand of CAZHWP010000022.1, from coordinate 8,418 downwards.
CCACTCCGTTCAAGCTCTTCCATCCACTCTGGATCGAGATCCTGCTGTTGCTCGAAGTCCTTAATGCCAAATTTTTGCATTTTTGGAAGAATCTCCTGCATATTGTCTAGCACCTCTTCCTTTAGCTTCTTGGAGATTTGCTCCGTTTGGCAAGCATAGTAGAAACGGACGTAGAGCTCCTCGATATATTCAGACAGGGGCAAGTCGGCAGCTTTCACCTCCAACTGTGTCATCAGATCTGCTTCGTACAACAGACTCTCGTAGCGATGTTTTCGCAGCGTGAGAGTCAGTGCAATCAGGATACGAGCTATGTAGTCTGGTGTGCTATATGGTTTTGATAGCTCATCAATAAGGAATCGAACTTTTGTCTCGTCCCAATACTGAAGTAGCGACATAGAAAGAGCAGATATCGCCGTCAATCGAACATATTCGCTCGAAGCACTCAAAGCTGCAACATCCTCATCGCTCAGCTTCTCGGAAGTCCACAATGCATCGAAGAGGTTTTTCAGCAAGTCGTCGTACTTTTTGCGTTGCTCTGATTCATGGATATGCTTACAGAGTGTAGCGATCGAATCGAACCCGATGCTTCGTCGATAACGCATACGGTCAAAAAAAAATCCTGTTCCAATAGGCACATCTGCATTCAGCTCCCAACGATTCAACATTTGAATGAGCTTACGTCGAATGTATAGCAGTAAATTTGGAACCTTCTCGTCTTCAACACCTTGAGAAAAGTAATGCAAGATGTTTTGGTAAATACTTTCCACTTCGTCAAGACTGCGTTGAGTTTCTGTTTGTTCGGTATTTACAATTGCTCGGACTTGCGTTATTGCATCAGTCAAAGAGCCTTCCACTATAGTTTGTTTAAGTTTTTCTGTATTTAGTTTCACAAAAAAGTATAGCTGAAAATTGGATTAATAGGCAACGGATTCTATCATAGATAATAAGTACAAATATACTAAAGTCGCAGAATATATGCAATTGTTGTACCTTTGCGCTAAGACCCACCATTGAAGGAAAGACGAGAATGATGCAAAGAATACATACTACCCTTATCCTATTGATGCTTAGCCTTATGGCTTTGACTTCAATGAGCAATCTAAGAGCCCAAAACAACAACGTGCTAGTGCATATCGTACAAGCAAAAGAGACTGTATACTCGCTTGCAAAAAGATACTCAATAGATGTCGGAGATATATACACCCTCAACCCGAGCTCTGTAGAGGGCATACAAGAGGGACAAACCTTGCTGATTCCAAAAAGAAAAATTGAAGTTCCAAACTCAAAGCAAAAAGGAGGCAAACACACCATTCAAGCTAAAGAGACTCTCTACTCAACTTCTAGGCTATACGGACTTAGTGAGGAGGAACTCATCAGAGCCAACCCTGGGATAGACTCTTCGAACTTCCCGATTGGCTACACGCTGACAATACCTCAGCCTGGTAACAACAGCAATAAAACCAGCCAAAAATATAGCTCAAACTACGGCAACGGGCCTATTTCTAGAGTAGCGATCCTTCTTCCTCTTACAGGCAACGGCTCTAGCCGCTATATCGAGTTTTACCAAGGTTTTTTGATGGGTGTACTGAAAATGAAAAAACAAGGAAACTCAATCAACCTACAAGTACATAACATAGAAAACACATCCGATATCGACAAGCTCATTCGATCGGGAGAGCTTGGTACAAATCAACTCCTAATAGGTGGTATCAATGATGAGCAGATTAAAAGTCTGGCTCGCTATGCATCCAAAAATAAGATGCAATATGTCATTCCTTTTTACTCGCATAAGAGCAATGCCCTATATGACTACACAGGATTTCAGATCAACCCCCCTAAGGAAGCACTTTTTCCTTTCGTTGCAGAAGCTTTCGTACGCATGTACAAAGGTCAACGCATATTAATGCTTTCGGGCAATGATGCCGAAGATGGAATGACGAGATATTTACGAGAATTCTTACGAGAAAAGGGTATCGCCTTCGAGCAGTACTCGGCATACAGCGAGCAGTCAAAAATTGTTTCTGCGATGCGTTCTAATACGAATCTGATCATTGTACCAAGCAACGGCAAGCAGAATCTACTAAACAGAATACTAAGCTTGGCAAACACCAACGGCTCTACAAATCGAATCACCTTCTTTGGACATCCCGAGTGGCAAAGCTTCAGTACATCTACACTCAACAAACTGAGGTCTTATAACAGCACATTCTACACCACGTTCTACTTCGATGAGGAGCAAAAAGAATCAAGCAATTTCCTGCGCGACTACTTTGGATGGTACAATCAGAAGGTTACTGGAGCGTACCCTAAATACAGCATTCTCGGCTACGATATTGCAAACTACTTTATCTCCGCTCTTACCCAGTTTGGAAACGATTTCACCAACAACTTGCCACAGTTAGCTTCAGACGGTATGCAAAGCGACTTCCACTTCCGAAACGTCAACTCCAATTCTCTCGGCATGGTCAATTGTAATATTTTCTTTGTTACCTTGCAAAGCAATGGTAAGACTCTACGCACTCCCATAGTCAATTGATGCCAACGCTCATGAACATGCTACGCCATATCCTAAGAAATTTTAGCCTTTGCTGTATGTTCCTCACGCTCAGCATTAACGCATTGGCTCAAAACAAAAAGTTTGAACCCAAACTTTACATCGGAGCTAGTGCTGGTGCTAATGGAAGTAGAATGCTATTCCTTCCAAGTGTGCGTCAAAGCCTTATGCTCTCCCCTATGGCAGGTGCGATTTTCAGAGTGGATACAGAATCTTTTGCTGGCATTCAAGTCGAGCTGAATTATTCGGGTCAAGGTTGGAAAGAGAAATTCGAAGGCGAGCAAGTAGGATTGGCCTATGAACGCCGTTTACACTACATCGAAATGCCACTCTTAAGCCACTTATATTACAAAAGTTCGAAGCTTAAGCTATTCCTCAACATTGGCCCAAAAATTGGCTATCAATTTGCTAGCGCAGCCACTCAGCTAGGCGAAGGTTTTACAGAGACTCAGCTAAAACGTTATGCCATGGAAATAAAACGACGCTTTGAATGGGGACTAGCTGTTGGTCCAGGCCTAAGCTTCGATGCTGGCAAGCTTGGTTTACTCGAATTGGAGGGTCGCTTCTTTTACGGATTCTCAGACATCTTCCCCAACAGGCAGCAAGACTTTTACAAACAATCGTCCGAGATGGTTTACACCCTGAAGCTAAACTACCTCTTCCCACTCTAATTTTGGAGTCTCCTACCACTGTAGTCTTCTTTTACTCACATCCCCCACCCGATTTCAAAGGAGCTACTTCAAGAAAAATGTAGCTTTTGCCAAAAGATCAAACTAGAGCACACCCCTATTTTGGAGCGATTTTGCCTCCTATGTTTGTCTTGTCATTTTGCTGCTCTACAAAATGACAATGCCAGATACAAGAGCCTCAACAATTCGGACATCCCTTCGTTTTCACTCTTAAATGCAGCTAAAATGCAGGGCGCAAATGAAAAGCGACGTGTGCGTATTACCTGTAATTCTAAAACCTGACCCGTAGAAAAGTAACGGCGCTTGCGGAAGCCAGTAGAGACATCTGGATGCAGGTTATGTTGGATGCTCCGCTCGGAGACCATCAAAACCTCAATGATATGCTTCACTAATTCATCGAATCCTCCTGGGTGTAGAGTTCTCTCGTCAGAATTGACTTAATTTGCACTTGTGTAAGTTTCATTGTTAAATCTTTTTTAGGTAAGTTATTTTTTCAAACAACTAAGGTACTAACTTTGGGGCTTACACACTTTTTGGGACAGTGTCTTCTCTCACGATGGACACCCTTGTCTTAGGCTAACGCTTCCCACTATCAAGGCGCGTTCGGGACTTGCACCCTAGAGTTATCGCCCATGCTGGGCGAACCTAGCAAAAGGCAGAGAATTTATCCCTGCCTTTACGCCCTGAGTTGAAATTTTAATCCAGTTTTTCAATTTGATTTTTCGAAAATCGTCAATCTGTAGTAATAACCAATTTGATTTCAACGACAATGCATTTCTTTTATTTTTATATTCCCTGTTTCTATATTGTACGTTAAATACCAAAATGGCGGATCATATGGGGCAGGTATGGGTTCTTTATATGAAAATCGTTTCTTTGATTTTGATTCTGATACAATATTGGAGGGGACGTCATCACCAAACCAATAAAAGAATCCATTATGTTCAAAAAAACCTATAGATTTTCTTGCAGGAATATCCCATAAACTTACCTCTATATAATAATTTGCACTATCCTTTTTCATAAATTGAATATGAAAATGTCGCCATGCTTTTTCACGAGGATTAGACATTATATTATTCATATAAGGGTTGTTTTCGTCAAATAATGCGTAGTTAAAATTATTAATAAAAACACTATCAACCTGTAATTCAGATAAAGTGAAAAAATGGGTTTTTGTTGTCTTATCTAGCGTTATATACTTACTGTTTATTTGTGCCGGACTTGTGATTGCTGAATAGGCAAATATCAATCCGATAATAATTTTGCTTTTCATAATTATTTTGTTGTATTTGAATCGTAATTTATGTACGATTTGGACGCTGGAAGATAAATATTAAAAGACGGAATATTAAATCTATTTTCCCGACGGTTATTAGTAATACTACGAGCAAAGCCGACACCTCCCCATTCACCAACCCCCTGACCAGTGTTTGGATGAACAAAAGAGCCTGACGGATACGCTGTATTACTTGGGTGATTATGATTTAATTCTCGTATCGTATAGCCCGCATACAATTGACCACTATATAAACTAGACATTCCTCGTTCTTTCGCTGCATCGTGAGAGGTAGTGAGAAAATTTAAACCTTTATCACCTGCAATACCAGTTTTGGCTTGTGACCATTCAACGGTTGTATTTTGGCTCATAAATTCAAACATTTGTGTCCCATTGGCATCGCCTCTTACTTTGTATGTATCATAGGAGTCAGTAGAGTTCAGAGACGTTGCTTTCTGAGATTCAACAGTTCCATATTTAAACGAAAGAGAATTGTATTTTATATTTCCCTCTGCGTCTGTCGTAAATGTACGTTGGTAGTTTCCGTTTGCATCTTTGGATACCATATAAAAAGCATCTTGGGTTTTATCCTTGATACGATTAACTACTTCGCCTTGCTCATTTACTTCCCAAACATCTCGTCCATCAGGGTCAATAAACATTACTGGGTTATTGAAGGTATAGATGTAACTACTAATATTTGGATACTTCTCCTGCATTGGGTCAGTACTCAACCACAAACTCACCCTGCTATCATAATACCTTGCCCCGTAGTAATACAATCCAGTTTCTTCATCCAGTTCCTTAGCGTTGAACAAGTAAGGGGTATTCCAAACGTTATTCCGTTCTTCAATAAACACCTCTCCGAATGGGACGTACTCGATATGCTGCGTTACATCGCCATCAAGATTTGTGATGAATGAGGAACTTCCTAAGTGGTCTGGGTGATAATAGAACTGCGCTTGTTCATAATTGTCGTTTTGACCAAGATTGAGACTGCGTGTTGCAGTGTCATGCTCGATATCCTCGCAACAGAAGCCTTGTCCATCGGCATAATTATCATTGTCCTTTCCGTTGTATGGAACGTCGAATGCGGCATAATTGTTCTTGATGCTTTGCTGTTGCGATGTATATTTACCTTTATAGTCAACATTGATGTTGTCGTTCTCGCTGCCTGCGTAAGGAATACGACGCGGGTCGGCACCGTAACATTGCAAATCTCCCAGTTTGGAAACAATGCGTTGGCTGCCCACATAGATATGCTTGGTATATTTGCCGCCTTGGCTTGCTACCAAATAGGGACTTACGTATTGCGTAAACTTAGCTGTCTGTGTGTTACCGCCGGAGAATAAGCTGTTCACATACACCACAGTTCCGTCGCCGGAGGTCTTTACCGTCCTTTCGCCATCGGCGTCGTACCAATACAGAGAAACGAAACCATTATCATCTATATGTCCTCTTTCATTTATCATTTCTGTTTTGGGTGGGCAAAGAATTAATCCCTGCCTTTACACCATAATTTGTAATTTCAATACAGGCTAGTAATCTGTTATTGGGCTATCACTAGATTTGGGCCAGTGCTAGACATTACTCTCCGATTTTATCTTTAGCTTTTTGCAAAGATTTAACCAAGATTTCTTTTACATTATTGTCTATCTTGGCTTTTTTAATAATATCTAAGCATTTGCCTAAGTTTATAGTATCTGAAATAGGGTTCTCTAGTTGTTCAAGTATCATTTTTTTATTTTCTCTTGAAGTAAAGAGATACATTTCTATGCAGTTGGGATATTTCTCTATAATTGAAAATAATAACTCATTGAAAAATCCAATAAACTCTACATTATTTGATGTCTCCACAGAAAGAGAAGATAAATATTCAACAACGTTTTCACAATCCAGATTATTAATATTGGAGTAAATAAAGCTTAATATATCATCATTTCCCAACTCCACATCCTCAATTCTAAACTTTAGATCTGAGTCAGTTTTAATGGAGTAAACCGTGCCGGCATTAACTCTCTGCTTATTTGAGCCTTGATTTGCACATCCTAAAGCATTAAAAAGGAAGAGTATCAAAAAGATTTTTTTCATATTTGCTAATCTTGTCATTTCGTATGTAAATATTTTTAAAAGGATTGTAAGTAGAGTTATTTTCCCTGGCCTCAACTTGATTTAATAAGTTTTTATTTCTATATATATAAATCTTCCCCTCAGATAAACCAGTTTTACATGATTTCCCACTCCAAACAAAGTTATCCATAAACCCATTATAATCATCTGGATGCAGTGTTATACAAGCAGCAGAACCTCTACTGCTAAAATTACCATTGTCGCTAGCTCCAGAATGGACATTGACATATTTCATTGTTATTTCATCTTTCATTGAATTATAGCCTTGAGCGGTTCTAGAATTATCGTTACTATCATCAATATTTAAACCCCTTTGTGTCCCAGATTTATGCCCATATTTGTTATTATATGAATGCTCTCCTTCGACAATTATGTTAAACTTTGTAGTGTTATCATTATTAGAGCGGGAATTGGGATAAGAACTTACTCTATATGAGCCAATTACATTATTTTCTGTATCTGTAATATAGATTTTGGCTGTATATGAAGTACCTTTAACTCCTTTGTCTTTAGGTCTGTTAGGTTGATCAAAAACGTAAATATTCAGAATAGGAGGCTCCTCTCCTGAGAGACCTATCGGGTCAATAAACTTGATCGGATTATTGAATGTGTAGATATAACTACTAATATTTGGATACTTCTCCTGCAACGAGTCAGTACTCAACTACAAACTCACCCTACTATCATAATACCTCGCACCATAATAATAAAACCCAGTTTCTTCATCCAACTCCTTGGCATTAAACAAGTATGGAGTATTCCATACATTATTCCGCTCTTCAATAAACACCTCTCCGAATGGCACGTAATCTACATGTTGCGTTACATCGCCATCAAGGTTTGTGATGAAACTACTGCTGCCTAAATGGTCTGGGTGATAATAGAACTGCACTTGTTCATAATTGTCGTTTTGTCCGGGATTGAGACTGCGTGTTGCAGTGTCATGCTCGATATCCTCGCAACAGAAGCCTTGTCCATCGGCATATTTATCATTGTCCTTTCCGTTGTATGGCACTTCAAAGGTAGCATAATTATCTTTGATTACCTGCTGTTGTTGTCCGTATTTTTTCTTGTAATCGCCAGAGATATTGTCGCTTTCTGAACCCGCATACGGTATTCTGCGCGGGTCGGCTCCGTAACTTTGCAGGTCGCCAAGTTTACTTACAATTCTTTGCGAGCCTATGTAGATATGCTTGGTATATTTTCCGCCTTGGCTTGCCACCAAATAGGGACTAACATACAAGGTAAACTTAGCCGTTTGGGTGTTACCGCCGGAGAACAAGCTGTTTACATACACTACAGTTCCGACGCCAGAGGTCTTTACCGTTCTTTCGCCATCGGCGTCGTATCAATACTGGCTTACAAAACCATTATCATCTATCTGTTTTCTTACATTTATCATTTCCTTTTTGTGGGCGAGGCAGGGAATTTACCCCTGCCTTTGTCGCATGGAAAATCCTCTGTAAGTTGCCCCCTAAAACCAAGCGAATCTACTCGCTGACGCCAAATTAGATCTACCCCCAGATGTCAGTGTCAAAAAGACCCTATCTGTGCATTGTCTGCCAGCACGTTTTTTGTAGATTTGATTCCCTCTTGACCGGTGGGAAATAATCATTTTACTATGACAGCAAAGATCCTCCAATGTTACGCTTTGGGGATGGGGATGAAGCAGATAAGCAGAAGCTTTGATTTGTCCCGCAATACAATGCGTAGATATGTGCGCCTTTTTCAAGAATGTGGAATCCCAATCAAGGATCTGGCAGCCA
>CAZHWP010000021.1:0-32379 GCA_964535945.1 uncultured Porphyromonas sp. | reverse complement strand
ATAACGCATTGTGATTGTATAAAATGCTGAAACAATCTGATAAGAGATGTAAATGTAGTAGTTGGCCGCCATAAATATGAAGGCAAGATTTGAGATTGCAAATCCAGCAACTAGGCTTATGGAATGATTTGTGGCGAAGCCTCGGTGAACAAAATCCTCTTCGAGGAAAGCTCTTGTCAAGCAAATTCTTACGCCCAGATATTGGCTGCGATTGCAAATCGCAGCCGACGTCAGTCAAAGACCATTTGATGGGACGCCCACGTAGGGGCGCCCCTACGTGGGCGGACGATTTCGTAAGGAATAGTGCGGGATTGCAAATCCCGCCAACGCCAAACACCATCGCCTGTTAGCGTTGGATTGCAAATCCCAACGAGCAGTTACATTTGTTCGACGTCCCTTATCCGATAGCACTTGTATAGTGGATGCAATTTGAGGCGCAGGCTTGCGATGCCGAAGGGAGCAGACTAGAGTCTGTGACCTAGGCAGAGACAAGGCTGCAACGAAAAAATGCGCCATTAGACAATGCTATCAGCTATCGGCTTTTTTGCTGCTTTCCTTGTCCCGAAAGTAATTCCCAATTGTAATGATCACAGTCATCATGAAGGCATTTGCTATGTTTCCCCAAGTCGTGAGGTCGAGCACGAAGTAAGAGACAAGCCAAAATATGGCAAAATAGATTGCAAACCAGATGGCTGTCTTTTTGAGATTGAAGCGGTATTTGTTAGGGTTGTTCATTCTTTTGCTTGTTTCTGATATTTAAGTCTTGGTTTTTCTAGATACTATGCATTCAAAGCGGGCTAAAGTTACGACATTCTGCTCTCTGTGGCTATCCCGACTGCGAAAAAATCTCCGCAATCTGTCGATTTTTTGGAGAAAATCTGTAAATTGCGCAGCAAAAATTACAAACAACAGACCGATAGGCTCCGACTGTGGGCTCTATTTACCCAAAAAACACAGATTTTTATGACCGTATTACTCTCAATTCTGCCCATTCTACTGCTCGTAGTATTGATGATGGGCTTCAAAATGGCTGGCGACCGCAGTGCCGTATTCGCTTTATTATCCGCTATCGTTATTGCCCTCGTAGCTGCTCGTCCGCTAGGGCTTGCACCAGAGACCTTTACACCGGGCATGCTTGGCTGGTCTATCGTAGAGGGAGCCCTCAAGGCAATTTTCCCTATCCTTATTATTATTCTGATGGCGATCTTTAGCTACAATGTCCTGCTCGAATCGAAGAAGATCGAGCTTATCAAAGAGCAGTTTACGGGTATCAGTCGCGACAAAAGTATCCAAGTGTTGCTGCTCGTATGGGGCTTCGGCGGATTGCTCGAGGGGATGGCTGGCTTTGGTACAGCTGTGGCCATTCCTGCAGCGATACTTATTAGTCTGGGCTTCAAGCCTGGCTTTAGTGCCTTGGTCAGTTTGATTGCCAATAGTGTGGCTACCGGATTTGGTGCGGTAGGGGTACCCGTTATTACGCTGGTAAAAGAGGCCATAGAGAGTCCGCAGCCTATCGACTTCCAGATGATAGCCTCGCAGGTAGTGGTCCAATTGGCAGCCCTCATGTTTGTTATCCCTTTCATCATCCTTTTCTTGACAGACCGAAGCGCCAAAAGCATGCCCAAGAATATCATCTTGTCGATCTTGGTGGGTGGTGTATCGCTCGTAGTACAGTGGGCAGCAGCTCGATACATCGGTCCCGAGACGCCAGCCATCTTTGGTAGCTTGGCATCGATCGTAGTGATCATCGCTTTTGCCAAACTAACAGCCAAGAAAGAAGCAGATACTGCCGATACGAAAGCTGCGACGAAGCATAGTGGCAAAGCGATATTGAATGCCTGGAGCGTTTACCTATTGATACTCCTCTTTATTGTGCTGGCTAGTCCCTTGAGTGGTCCTATCAGTGCCTTCCTCAAGAGTCACTTGGTGAGCCGTGTGCACCTGCCATTCTATGCCGAGGGCAAGACCTTCGACTTTGGCTGGCTTAGCAATGCTGGTTTGATGCTCTTCTTGGGAGCATTCATCGGCGGATTGATACAGGGTGTGAAAGCGGAGAAGCTCTTTGCCATCCTGGGCAAGACCTTTATCGGCCTCAAGAAGAGTAGTACCACCATCATAAGCTTGGTGGCTATGAGTGCCGTGATGACACACAGCGGCATGATAGCCGAGATCGCTCGCTTCCTAGCCGAATCGACTGGCTCTTACTATCCGCTTTTTGCTCCCCTGATCGGTGCTATCGGCACCTTTGTAACGGGCAGCGATACCTCGTCGAATATTCTCTTCGGTAAGCTTCAGGCTGGTGTTTCGCATCAGATAGGGGTTGATACCCATTGGCTCGCTGCATCCAATACGGCTGGTGCTACGGGTGGCAAGATTATCTCGCCACAGAGTATTGCCATCGCTACCGCCTCGAGCGGGCAGCAAGGGCAGGAGGGTAGTATCCTTCGCTCTGCCATCCCTTATGCCCTATTCTACGTAGTGGTGGTGGGCTTGATGGTTTACTTCCTCGCACCATAAGAAGCTTTCGCAAAGCCGAGCTTCTTCGGACTTGTTCATGGGGAGGCTGTGTTTCTGTTGATTGTAGCGATCAATCGAGATGCAGCCTCCTTCTTTGCTAAAGTCTCGGAGCTCTTGGTGAAATTACTTTTTCAAATTCTTGTTCATTTTTTTTTGATTAACTTTGGATTCCCCATAAAAAATGGAGTCTTCGATGCTTAAACTCATATTCTCAAAAAAATATATTTATGATCAAGAAACATTTCTACTTACTCTTCCTGCTCTTATCTTCGATTGCACTGCAGGCTCAGACTATTAGTGGCTTGGAGTCGATGCCAACCGACAGTATAGCCAAGGAAATCGTTGACTATGCCAAGCTGCGCTTCTTCTACAAGCTGCGCTATGTGGAGGATACTAAGAAACCAGATAAAATAAGCGAACAGCAGTGCGAGCTGAATGTGGGCGAAAAGTGTAGCATCTTCGCCGATTCTTATGTCTTGATGAAAGATTCGATCAACGATGCCATAGCTCGCCGAAAAGGCACTGCCATGGAGGTCTTTGCGCAGCTCTCTGGTTTGCCATCGCCTTTGGAGCGTTGGAACTCCCGACTCCTCAAGGGCTATCCCGAGGGTAAGTATAAGGAATGGTACCATCTCTTTGCTATGAATGAGCTCGAGTATGATAGCCCTCGTATCGACTTCGACTGGCAGATAGCAGCCGAGACGAAAGAGTTGATGGGGTTCCTGTGTCGGAGAGCAACGTGCACGCACGCTGGTAGGAGCTACACGGCTTGGTATGCCGAGGAGCTTGCTCTCTCTGAAGGACCCTATATCTTTGCTGGTTTGCCAGGCTTGATCGTAGAGCTTGTTTCGGACGATGGCGAATACCAATTTTGGCTCAATGGCATGCAAAACATCGACTTTGCGCTACCTATTTATTACCTGACAAACTCGAAGGTGAAGAAAGCGAGTAGAAAAGAAGTTCGCCAGATCATCCGCAATGGGCACGAAAATTATGGGCAAATCATGCAAGAGCATTTCGACCGCATCGTCGTGAGGTCATCTACTCCCATCAATATGCGCAATAGACCCCTCAAGCCCTACAACCCAATCGAGAAGGAGTGATGCAGTATAGATATTGGGGCTTTGCCCTGCCTTTTCTCTTCCTTTTATTCGTACTCAATCCTAGCTCGATGCTGGCGCAAGAAAGTGCAAGCCTCTTGCGAGGAAAGGTATTCGACGCCAAGACTCGTGCTGCACAGGAGGGTGTCTCCTGCCAAGTGCTCGATGCCGATGGGCGTCCGCTGAGTTTTGTGAGTAGCAAGGCCGATGGGAGCTTCGAGCTAAAGCGCTCCGAGAAGGCTACACGCCTCGTGCTACGACTATTGGGCTACCGCAAAGAAAGCGTAGCGATCGGACAGCTAAAGCAGCCGCTACATTTCTATCTGGAGGCCGAGGAGACTCAGCTGCAGGAGGTGCTCGTGCGGGTGCGTCCGGTACGCAAGTATGGCGATACGATCAGCTACAATGCAGCAAGCTTTGCTAGCCGAGAAGATCGCTATTTGGCCGACTTGCTGCAGAAGCTTCCAGGTATAGAGGTAAAGTCCAATGGTTCGATCTTATATCAGGGCGAGCCCATTAGCAATATGTACATCGAGGGAGTGGATATGCTGGAGCAACGCTACAATCTGGCATCGAAAAATCTGCCATCCGAAGCGGTGGGAGCGGTGCAAGTGCTGGAGAATCATCAGCAAGTGAAGGCTCTGAAGGATGATGTACCCGAGTCGAGAGCTGCACTGAATATCAAGCTGAAGGGAAGCTACAAGCAGCGACCCTTCGGTGAGCTAATGACAGCGGTTGGGTTGTCCAAATTGTGGTCGGGCAAGCTTTTTGCCATGCAGATAGGAGGGCAGTTGCAGAGTATGCTCACGCTCAATACGAACAATACGGGCAGGTCGCTCGAGGATGAAACCCGATCGCTCTCTGCTATGCAATCACCCAGCTTGGGTACCAGCAAAATGCTGAGCCATGCCGAGCGAAGAGCGCTGCCTATGCAAGCGAATCGCTACCTGATGAATCGCTCGCTCAGTGCTGCTTACAATGGGGTGTTGCCACTGAAGAAGGACCTCATACTGCGCAGCAATGTCTCTTTGCTAGGTGAGCGTATCGAGCAGGAGCGCTTGAGCCTGAGCCAGCTGAATGTAAATAGCCCAGCTGAAATCTTGCTGAGTGAGAAAGAAAAGCTGCAAAAGCGTGTGCAGGCAGCCGAGGCGAGCCTCGGCTTAGAGAGCAATACGGAAAGTCGCTTCCTGAAGAATGTATTTAAGCTATTGATACAACGGGATAAGGGGCGCACAGATTTGGATACGAAGCTAAACCTATTCCAGCAAGAGGATGAAAGCCTACCAAGGCAGCTACAAAATGACTTGAAGCTGATCTTCAATCGGGGCGAGCAGATCTACGAAATCAATTCCTTGCTCAGCTATCAGGATTGCAAAGAATCGATCGATCTGCACGAGATCTTGACAGATAAGATGGAGATGCAGCCCCGACTGCTGCAGCGTAAGCTAAGCTTTGCAAACAGCCTGACTACAACCTTTAGGCTGGGAGCGCTGCATCTGAAGTCGATGACCCAAGCAAACTACTACAAGCAGGTCCGAGACTATCGCTCTCGTATCGAGATGCCTTTGATAGCTGGATTGCCTGGGCTGTTCAAATCAGAACACGAGCAGACAGACTTGCTGGAGCGTCTTTCGATAGACTGGAAACGAGGGCGCTTCAGTCACCACCTTTCGCTGCCTTTGAGCTGGCAGCTTTTCGCCTTAGACAATGAGGGCGCGGTGGAGCGGAGGAGGAGCAGTCGCTTTGCTGTATCGCCACTGCTTAGTAGCCAATGGACTCCCAACTCGGATTGGCTACTAAAGGCTGTGCTAAACCATTCGAAGTTCTATGGAGGCTATTCGAATTTCCAACGCGGATACCTGCGCCAAAGCTATCGTAGCTACTTGCTGCCGACAGACTTTATGAGCGTAAACTACCAGAGTATGGCGAGTCTGAAACTAGACTATCGCGATGTACTGCATATGTTTTACCTAAGCCTCGGGGGCTCCTATTCGATAGGACGCACGAATATGCTGATGAACTATGAGTATACGCCAGAGGCAAGCTACCTGCGTCCCGAAAAGCATTGGCACAATAGCGAAGTGCTGATGACGAATATGAGACTGAGCAAGTTCTTTTTTGAACTCAAAACGAATGCGACGCTCGAGCTAAGCTATCTGCGTACAAAGGCACTATTCAAACAGTCGGGGATCTTGCTCGAGGGCTATAGCAATAGGGCAAATCTAAAGGCTACACTGTACAAAAACTTTGCGCAGCTGCTGAGTCTGAAATACGACTTCAATACGGCTCTTTCGTGGATGGATGAGGGTAGCAATGCGGGCTTGCTCTATCCGCAGTATAAGCACTTGCTAAGTGTAAATCTGACTCCTACAGCTGCTCTAATGATGAACTTGAATGCGGAATATGTATCTACGAAATTGGATAGGAAGAATACGCACGAGGATTTCTTCTTGGATGCTTCGTTGGGATACCGCTGTAGCAAAAGTTTGGAGTTTGGGCTCTATCTCAACAATCTTTTCGATAGGCGTAGCTATCTGTCGAAGCAATACACCGAGTTCAATATCTATACGCTCGAAGTACCGATCAGAGGCCGTGAGCTACTGCTGAATATGCGTTATCGCTATTAGTTTTGAACTATCTCTAGTAAAAGAGCGCGGCCATAATGCTATCGGAGAGGAAGAGTCCTCTACGGCTCAGCTGCAAGCGCCCTTGGCTTGAAACTAATAGCCCTCGATCGATGAAGCTCTGAGCCTGCTGGAGGCAATGCTGTAGTGCTTCCTTGCCAAATGTCTGCTCGAGTTCGTTGAGCTCTATCCCTTCAGACTTGCGTAGCCCTGTCATGATCAGCTCATTGTAGCGATCTGTCTTGCTAAGAGTTTCGAAAATGCGTATCTCCTCTCCAGCCTCCAGGCCCTTTATATAGTCTTGGAGCGAAGGGGGGTTGTAGCTACGAATAGTCGAGCCATCGAAGCTATGTGCCGAGGGGCCAAGCCCCATATAGGCTAGTCCCTGCCAGTATTTGCTATTGTGTCTCGATCGGTAGCTAGGACGGGCAAAGTTTGAGATCTCGTACTGCTCGTAGCCAGCAGCTCGTAGCCGATCTATCAAGCGATCGAAGAAGCGCAGACTATGCTCCTCCTCTACTTCCGTAAGCGTTCCAGCATCGCGCAGCCGGCTTAGTAATGTGCCCTCTTCGTAGATGAGGTGGTAGGCCGAGATGTGCTTGGGCTTGAGTGCTATGCACTGCTCGAGGCTCTGCTGCCAGCCCTCGAGACTTTGCCCTGGGATGCCATAAATCAGGTCGAGGCTGATATTGTCGATTCCGATTGCTCGTATACCTTCCACCGCCTTCTGTACTTGCTGGGCGCTATGCCTTCTGCCTAGTAGCTTTAGCTCGCTATCGTCGAAGCTCTGCACGCCCATGCTGATACGGTTGATGGGGAGCTGTTTTAGCCCTTGTAGGTATTCGGGATTGAGGTCGTCGGGATTGGCTTCGAATGTGATTTCGGCGTCTGGACAGATCTGGTAGTGCTTGGCTATCGTAGCAAAGATTTGTTCGATCGATTGTATTTGCAGTTGGCTAGGGGTGCCTCCACCGAAGTAGATGGTATCGAGCGCTTGCTGGGCGGCTTCGTCTTTGCGCAGCTCAAGCTCACTGCTCAGCGCTGCTACAAAGCTATTTTCGAGGCTCGTATTGCACTGGCTGTAGAAGTCGCAGTAGCTACAGCGGCTTGCACAGAATGGAATATGCAGGTAGAGGGCAGCCAAGATCTTAGAGCCCTTTGATTGGCATGGATGCCGCACCGCAAACGCCCCATAGGTTTACCGCTTGTATGCGCAGCTCTACGCTTTGCTTTCCGGCTAGGCTACTGCTTGGGATGGTGTAGTGACAGTCCTTGATGTCGTCGGCCAGCAGTTGCTGATGCTGCTTGCCGCTTGCATCCTTGTAGCTCAGATAGAGTCTGTAGCTTACGGGGTCGCTCAATTCGCTAGGCATATCCCAGTAGATGCTTTGTTCGCCATTTTCTGCTCTTAATAGCTTGGCTGCTGTAGGGGCTGGTGGAATTTTGTTGAAGCCTCGTGGGATGAAGTGTGCCACTACATCGTCTTTGAATTTCTCTTTGATGGTTTCACCGAGGCGGCTGCGGCGTCCATTGCGGGTATGCTCCTCACGGAAGAAGCAGATGCCTGCAAACTCTTGCTCACGCACTAGATCTATCTGACGAGAGATAACGGAGGGTTCCCACTGGCTTTCGTCATCGACACGATACACTCCTAGGCCAGGTACGATGGGTAGATCGGGCAATTGAGCCTTCCAGTCCAAGAGGTAGGGGTCGAAGAGTCCATCGCGGTAATACATCATCGGCACAATGAAATCGACCGACTTCTCTTTGCTCCACGTTACCGGATCTTGATACACGGCATTGTAGGCTGTCCAGCTGGCACCGCGTGTCTCGCCAGGCAAGGCTTTGAGACGGCCAAGCGTGGCTACACTCACTTGTACCCAGGGGCTGTAGCGAGTAGCTGCTCGGTGGATGTCGATCATCATATCCGAGAGGTTGCGTCGGCGCCACTGCATCAAGTCCATCCCTTTGCCGTAGCGCTCGTAGCTCTTTTTGTCGTTGAAAGAAGCTGCCTTCTCGGGGTAGCGCATGTAGTCTAAGTGGATGCCATCGACGGGATACTTAGATACCAACTCATCTACCAACGACGCAAAGTACTTGCGTGCAGCGGGCTCACCGGGATTGAGATACCAAAGGTTGCTATGCTTAACGCAAAACTCGGGATGGCGGCTCTTGGGCGAGCGACCATTGAGCGAGCGTACATGTTTGTCGGGGCCTAGTGGTGTAACAACGAGCCAAGCATGAAAGCTCAGACCTCGCTTGTGGCACTCGCGTATAGCGAAGTCGAGCGGGTCGTATGCCGGTCCGCTTGTACTGCCTGTAAATACGCTCGACATGGCTTCGTAGCGTGAGGGATAAATCACATCGCCACGGTGTCTTACCTGAAAGAATACGGTATTGTACTTCTGCTCTTGGAGCCGATCGAGGATCTTGCAGAGAGCATCGCGCTGTGCCGCTTCGGCTGCTCTGCTCGATGCTGGCCTCTGGGGCCAGTCGAGCCCATAAATGGTAGTGAGCCAGACGGCACGCATCTCGTGCTTTACAGGAGCCACCCAGGGCTTGGGTGCTTCGATCTTGATCGTATCTGCCTTGGCAATTTCTATGGGTTTGACCACAGGACTAACTTTGCTGCTCGCTTTCTTTGAGCCACAGCTTGCTAGTACAAGCATAGCAATGCATAGGCAGGCAGTTTGTAATAGTGTATTTCTTTGCATGGTAGATTTTCTTGACGAGTGGCCGTATCGTGCCTTTGCGTAGGAGGGCTTTGCTCTTCGCTCTATTAGGGTAAGTAAAGGGTGCTTCTATGTTTATTCGTATCGGATGTTGTCGATCAGCCTTACGGGGCCACAGTAAACGGCCACACAGCCTACCGGTTGCTCGGCATCTTGCCAGCTGGCGATGCTCTCTAAGCTTAGCGGATCTACGATTTCGTAATACTCGACCTCGAGACCTGGCTGTTTGTTGATCTCGTCTGTAACCCATTGGCAGAGCTCCTGCGGATTCATCTTCGCTTTGAGCGCTCGGCTAGCCTGCAGTGTCTTTGCGATCTCTGGTGCTACAGCACGCTCCTCTTCGTTGAGGCGAGCATTGCGACTACTCATGGCCAGGCCATCGGCTTCGCGAACGATGGGACAAGCGACGATCTCGATGGGCATACCCTCGAGCTTGATCATACTTTTGATAACGGCTATCTGCTGAAAGTCTTTCTCGCCAAAGTAGGCCTTATGTGGCTTTACGATAGCAAACAAGCGACTCACTACCTGCGCCACTCCGTTGAAGTGCCCTGGGCGATGCTTGCCCTCCATGACGTTTGCTACGCCGCCAAGCTCGAAAATGCGTTCGTCTGGCTCGGGATAAACTTCCTCTACCGAAGGCATAAATACGACGTTGCAGCCCGCCTCTTCGAGCAGCTCGAGGTCGCGCTCGGGTGTTCGAGGGTAGTGCTTGAGGTCGTTGGCATCGTTGAATTGGGTGGGGTTGACGAAGACGCTTGCAACGCAAAGTGAGCATTCGGAGCAAGCCCGTTTGATGAGACTCAAGTGTCCTTGGTGTAAGGCTCCCATAGTGGGTACCAATCCGATCTCTTTACCTTGCTGGCGAGCCTGCTCGAGGTAGGCTTGCAGGTCTTTGATATGTGCGAAAGTTTTCATAATTTTTCTTTGTAACTGCTCTGAGGGCTAGGTCTTGATCCTTGCCTTGCAGTCTTAGTTGTGGCTCAAGTTATAGGGGTTAATTGTGTGCGATTATTCCACCATCTATGCTACTAATATGGTAGTTGCGGAGGCGCCTCGGACTTTCAGACTGCGCCGCTGCTCCGCTGATGGCTAGTCCTTGATTTTCTACTACGGCATAGACGCTTTTGCATTGGGGGCAACGTACATGCAGCAGATCTACTTGCTCTACTTTGATCTGTGGATCCACTTCGTAGGGACAGCAGAGGTCGTAGGCGAAATAGTTGTTCGAAACGAGTGGATTCGATACGAATAGCAAGCCACCATAGCCTATACTGCTCTGCTCGATACTTAGCTGCGTGATACGCAGCATCCCCTCCTTCTTTAGCTTGATCCCCTCTGCACTATTGAAGTAGAGCCTGTAGTAAACTGGGGCATTGGGTACGGTATGCTGTACTTCGTTTTTGCTGCAAGCAAGCAGGGCAAGCAGCGTGAAAGCAAAGGCGATAATGTGGCGTTTCATCGGCTATATGTAGCATCTAAGCCTCTCTGACAAGGGCGTTATTTTCTATTGTTTCTTAATACCTGATGCTACTCAGCAGTTCGGCCAGCTTGTCGGCTGCGTCTCTGAGGGGCTTCTCGGCCATAGCTTTGATAAACATATTGAGCTGCGACTCGATCTTTACTTCTAGCTCGCTATTGCTGTCATCGACTTCGTTTGTATGAATCCAAACTGCTACAGGCACGGGCGACTTCTCTGCTTCGAGGCGAATGGCCTTGCCTGGGATACGCTCTACTATACGTAGTACGATATTGCCTACGGGTTTGATATTCACTTGGCAGCTATCTGCATCGAGTATCTCGATTTGCATCTTGTCCGAGTTTGCCACCTTGGCTTCTTCGGCCATATTGCTTAGGTCTGAGAGCTTATTATATACGATCGAGCAGGGTGCATTTATCGCTTTGGGCTCGCTATTGAAATTGCTATTCATAGTCGTTGTTCTTTATGATTGGTGTAGGTCGCTGCGTATTCCATAGACGCTTACGATGCTCGCTACACCACTAATTAATACTTCTGGCTCGGCTTCTCTTTATAGTTTAGAGGCAAAGCGCTGCCATAAGATTACTTGCCAGTCCAAGTGTCTGGGCTCTTGCGCCACTCGGCGAGTAGCTCTAGGTCTGCAGCTTTTACGTAGCCACTCGCCTCGGCTTCTCTCAGCACAGCGTCGTAGTTGCTCAGTGTGATGAGCCTCACATTGGCTTTAGCAAAGGCTTCTTCGGCAATTGCAAACTGATGTGTGTAGATCGCTACCATTCCTTCTACTGTACAGCCAGCAGCGCGAATCGCTTCTACGGCCTTCAGACTGCTACCTCCTGTCGAGATTAGGTCTTCTACCACCATTACTCGGCTATTGGGCTTCAGCTCGCCTTCGATCAGATTTTCCATGCCATGGTCTTTGGCTTTGGGGCGAATGTATACGAAGGGTAGTCCCATTAGGTCTGCTACCAAAGCTCCCTGAGCGATGGCGCCTGTAGCTACACCAGCTATTACATCTACGGGACCGAAGTTTTCGGCTATCACCCTTGCTAGCTCCAATTTGATGAGCGAGCGCAAGGCGGGGTATGAGAGCGTCTTACGATTGTCGCAATAGATGGGCGACTTCCAGCCCGATGCCCAAGTAAATGGTTTGTCGGCTTCCAACTTTATGGCTTTTACTTCGAGTAGCTTTTCGGCTATCAGTTTTTCTACTTTCTTCATTGCAGTGTCTTTGTATTGTATAAACGTTTGCGACGTCTTAGTTATTTTATTCCTTTTTGCTAATGCCTTTTCGAGCGCATTTACTTTAGTTCGAAGGCATCGGCATCTTTCCATACGGGAAATTTCTCTCGCAGCCTATTCATCGGCTCATATTCTATCGTGCCCAGCTGTAGCTCCTCTTCGTAGGGGCTGCAGGCAACGATCGTATCGCCACGTGGCGAGATTAGCTTGGAGTCGCCACGGTGCACGAGCTTCATGGCATCGGTTCCCACGCGGTTTACCCCGCATACGTAGGCCATATTTTCCATAGCTCGAGCCTCCAGTAGGGTATTCCATACATGGGCGCGTGCTTCGGGCCAATTGGCTATGCATATCATGAGGTCGTATTGCAGATCGGAGTTTCTACACCATACGGGGAATCGCAGATCGTAGCATACTACAGGGAATATGCTCCAGCCGTGTAGGTCGAAGCAGTGCCAGCTTGTGCTTGGGCTCATCAGTTTATGCTCGCCCCCGAGTCTAAATAGGTGGCGCTTGTCTTGATATTCGTAGCTGCCATCGGACTTGATGAGGTAAGCCCGATTGAAGTACTTGCCCGCGTCGATCACGAATAGTGAAGTAAGGATAGCCAAGTTGTATTGCTGGGCTATCTCTCTCAGCTTTTGGAGGCTCTCACCCTCGGCAGGCTCGGCTAGTGCATCGAGCTTCATGCTAAATCCTGTACTCATCGTTTCGGGGAATACGATCAGATCGGCTTTTCCGCACGCTTGGGCTGCAAAGTGCTGCATACGAGCCAAGTTGCTCGGCTTGTCTTCCCAATCGATGCTACATTGTGCCAAGGCGATACTTAGCTTTGGGTGGGGCTTAGTCATGACTTTGGGCTAAATCTCAAGTGTGAATGTATTAACTGAGCTAAAGGGGTAGGATCTCTACTTAGTCGGTGCTTCGAGCTCGGCAAACTTCTCGGGGTGTCTGGCCTGATCGGCACGAAATTGGCTTCTTATCCATCGGATGTCCTCTTCTTCGTTGCCCGTAGGAGTAAATTCGGCAAAGATGCCGATCTCTTTCTTTTTATAGTCTATTAGAGCCAGCTGTATGGGTACTCCCGCTGCCATAGCAATGCGATAAAATCCGGTCTTCCACTTTTCGCTTCTCGAGCGGGTACCTTCGGGAGTAATGGCTATATGAAACTCTCTGTTTTCTGCAAAGGCTCTAGCCATCTGATCTACTGTCGATCCTTTCTTGGAGCGGTCGATCGGTACTCCTCCCATGGCTTTGAAGATGTAGCCAACGGGGAAGAAAAACCAAGACTTCTTCATGAGGAACCCGGCTTTTCGGCCGATAGACCAATAGTAGAGCTTGCCCAAGAGGAAATCTAAGTTGCTACTATGTGGTGCAACGCAGATGACGCTTTTGGGCAAGTTGCTTTGGGGTATTATACGACTCCAGCCCATCCATCGGAGCAGGGTCTGTGATATATGTTTCAATACGCTTTGTGCTTGATATTGATAGGAGGCTGTCTGGCTTGTGCAGATGCCTCTGCTTTGCCTTCGGTACTATTCTTTTTCTTTGATATGCTCGCTTAGGGCTTTTAGCTTTTCAGATATCTGGCACCACTGCTCTTGCAGTTCGCCTCTTAGCTTGGCATAATACTGTTTGGCTGCTTCTTTATTGTCGCGAGGTTTGCGAGCACGCTTTGTCATCTGTACTTCGAGTTCGCTCAGGTCGGCCGCCAGCTCACTAAGCTCGGCCATTTTGTCCTTTTCTATGAAGAGAGATAATAGGATTGCGTCTGTGAGTAATTCTGATGTTACTGCCTGAATACTCTTCTTTAGATTTCTTACACTAGCCATATTGTTCTATTTATCTGATTAATACTGCAAACTTACTAAAAAAACCTCATCTGTACCGATTCTCATTCTGCTTAGGGCAAAAAAGGAGAGCCTTTGGCGCAAGATCAATGGCATTATTCGCTACTGAAGTTTTCGGTAAGTACTTCGCGGTAGGCATTGAAGATCTTCGACTTCGATAAGATACCGAGGTACTTGCCCTTTTCGTCTACCACGGGCAGGTTCCAAGCCTGGCTTTCGTCGAAGAGGCGCATGATCTCTTGCATATTCATCGTGTTTACGATCTTGGTGGGTGTATCGATCATGAATTTGCTCACCTTAAAGCGTTCGTAAAGCTCGGGGCGGAACATGATGTTGCGGATATTATCGAGCTGAACCAAGCTAAGTAGCGTTCCATCTTCGTTGACCACGGGGAAGATATTGCGATGGCTACGGCTAATGACTTGCACCATCTCGCCCAAGCTCATATCGGGGTGTACAGGCTCGAAGTCGGTTTCGATCACCGTATCGACAGACATGAGCGTGAGCACCGATTTGTCTTTGTGATGCGAAATGAGCTGCCCCTTCTGAGCCAAGCGTAGCGAATAGATGCTATTGGGCATGAAGATGCGAATGGTGGCAAAGGAGCTAATGCTCACCAACATAAGTGGCAAGAATAGGTTGTAGCCACCAGTAAGCTCGGCTATTAGGAAGATGCCTGTCAATGGGGCGTGCATAATGGCTGCCATCACACCGGCCATACCCATGAGCACAAAGTTTTTCTGAGGCAGATAGGTGTGAATGAATGGGAAGAAATTGATGGCATAGGAGAATACGAAGCCCGAGAGCCCCCCCACAAATAAGCTTGGTGCAAAGAGCCCACCACAACCGCCCCCCGCATTGGTGGCGACGGAGGCAAATACTTTGCTCAGGAGTGTAAAGCCCAAGAAGACAAACAAGACCCAATACGAATCGGCAAAGGGCTCGAAGATGCTGCCCTCTGTAATGCTATGATACTGCCCAGACATGAGGGCGCTGATGGTGTCGTAGCCCTCGCCATAGAGTGGCGGGAAGAGGAAGATAAGCCCCGAAAGGATCAGCCCCGCTATAGCAAAGCGCTGGAAGTAATGCTTGTAGCCTTTGAGCTTGCTCTCGAGTGCAAACATCGTTTTGGAGAAAAATAAGGAAACAAGGCCGCAAAAGATTCCCAGTAGGATGGCGTAGGGGATACGCTCCATCACGAAGGGGTCGCTTTGGTCGAAGCTAAACATGGCGTTGGGGCCAGTGATGATATAGGCAACGGCAGCAGAACTTACCGACGATACCAAGAGGGGAAGTAGCGACGACATCGTGAGGTCTAAGAGCAAAACCTCTATGACGAAGACCAAGCCCGTGATGGGGGCTTTGAAGATACCCGAGACGGCTCCAGCGGCTCCGCAGCCCACGAGTAGCATGAGTGTGCTTTGCTCCATGCGGAAGAAGCGCCCCAGATTGGAGCCAATTGCCGAGCCGGTGAGTACAATGGGCGACTCGGCTCCTACCGAACCCCCAAAGCCGATGGTGATCGAACTAGCCAAGAGCGAGCTCCACATGTTGTGAGGCTTGATGCGGCTCTTGCGTTGCGAAAAGGAGTAGAGTACTTTGGTTACGCCGTGGCTGATATCGTCTCGAATGATGTAGCGCACGATGAAGTAGGTAACCAGCATACCCAATACGGGGAAGATCAGATAGAGGTAGCTACGCTCGCGGATGCGGTCGAAGACGAAGTGCTGAATATTGTGTATGCTAAACTTGAGCCCCGTGGCGGCTAGGGCTGTGATGATACCGATCAGTAAACTCAATATGATGAGGAATACGCCGTGGCTAATATGCTTTTCGCGCCAGAAGTGGAAGCGCATATAGAGCTTGTCGCTACTAGCTATCAGTCTGCTGTTGATACCTTTCAGATTCATTTGCCTAGTCCTTTTGCAATAGTAAAGATGGTGTAGAACAATACTTCTACGTCGAGCCTTAGGCTCATGTTTTCGTAATAGAGGAAGTCGTACTTGAGGCGTTCGAGCATCTCTTCGACCGTAGAGGCGTAGCCATACTTCACCATCCCCCAGGAGGTAATGCCTGGGCGAACGTTGTGCAGCAAGTAATAGTAGGGAGCCGTTTCGACTAGCTTATTGATGTAGTATGCTCGTTCGGGGCGAGGACCTACCAAGCTCATGTCGCCTCGTAAAACATTCCAAAACTGTGGCAGCTCGTCGAGTCTATACTTGCGGAGTAGCAAGCCGTATTTGGTGATGCGAGGATCGGTGTCGTGGCTTAGTTGGGGGCCATCTTTTTCGGCTCCCAGATGCATGGTTCTAAACTTGTAGATCGTAAAGGGCTTGCCATGCAGTCCGATACGTTCTTGCCCAAAGATGATTGGCCCGGGCGACGAAAGCCTCACGCCAATTGCCAAAGCCAAGTATAGTGGCGAGAAGATGATGAGTATCAGGATCGAAACGATGCGGTCTATGAGCCATTTGATGTTTTTGCTCGATTCGGACATGTTCGTTTCGGTAAGGTCTATCATGGGTTCTTCCTTGAGGCTTGGCATTTTGATCTTGACGCCTGCAAAGAGCATGCTCCTAACGGGGATGCGTATAGGGATTTTGATTGCATAGAGCCGGTATAGGAAGTTGCTGATGAAGCGCGCATCGTTGCTCTCTACTACCAGTACAATGCTATCAGGCTTGTGTCTCTCAATGGCTGCATGCACCAGCGGTAGACATAGCTTGAAAATCTCTTCGGGGCTACGTCCCTCTTCGGGAGCTTCTACTGGTATGCGCTCTACTTCTAGCTCGTTTGTTTTCTTGAGCCACTTAGAGATGTTATCGGCTTCACTTCCGCTTCCCAGTAAGAGTACACGTCGGTAGCGTGGGTGGAGACGGCGCATACGAATTCCCCAGTTGGTAGTCAATAGGCGAGGGATGTAAACGATTAGGAATACGATAGCGAAGAGAAGGCTGAAGAGCTTGAGATAGAGTGCCGTATCGTGTACCAAGTCGTCTACTACCAGTAGCAAAAATACGACCACAGAACCTATGAGGCTGCTGTTGAAAGTAATCAGTAGCTCACTGATACGACTTTTGGCAACGGGTTTGTTGTAATAGCCCGATAGAGCGAATAGTCCCATCCAGAAAGCTAAGTAGATAAGCCCCACCCACAGCGATTTGGAGCTGAAGAGGTAGCTACTGATATCGGCATAGAGCTGATCTTGCTGCTCGATGTGAAATCGTACGCAATTGAATAGTACGTACGATAGCACGATGCTCAGTAGGTCTGTCGCTATGTAGCGTAGGCGGAGTAGCTTGCTGCGGGTCATTCTCTTATTACCTCTACTTCGCCTCCGAGGCCCAGTTTGATGATGGAGGAGGCTTTGCCATTGCGTTCCTCACGACGACAATTCACGACGTAATCTACCCCTTCGATGATCTGTGGATCGATCTCGGCAAAGCATCGCGCTGCTGGCATGCCACTCAGATTGGCCGAGGTAGAAACGATGGGGCGGCGCATGTACTGGCATAGTAGGGCAGAGAAAGGCTCTTTGCTAAGACGTATAGCCAAGCTACCATCGGCAGCGATAAGCGATTGTGCCACGCCCTTGGCATGGGGATAGATTATGGTGAGCGGTTTGTCGCTAAGCTCTATCAGAGTCCAAGCCATCTCGGGCACTTCGTCCATCATGCGCTCTATCTGCAGCTCGCTGTGGCAGAGCACGATCATGGTCTTGGAGTCGTGGCGCCGTTTGAGCTCGTAGATACGTTGCACGGCCTCTTCGTTTGTAGCATCGCAGCCTATCCCCCAAATGGTATCGGTAGGGTAGAGCACAATGCCTCCCTCCTGCATCACTTGGGCTGCTCTCTGGGCTTCTTCTTTATAGAGTGGGTTGGCTAAGTTCTTCATTGATTCTTCTAAGAGTAGCGACTAGAGTCGGCTCCGTCGAAGCAAAAGTATAGAAATCTTCTATCAGCACAAAATTATTTTAGCTCTTTGATTGATAGAGCCATAGAATAGTAGCGATTAGTCCTTGCTGGAGCTCCTCATGCTCAGCTCGTTTAGATGCCAAGCAATGCTTTGCCCTGTGCTGGGGAGTATCTGTGTGGGGATAATATTTGCCAATGGGACCAGCACAAATAGCCGCTTGTGCATGAGCGGGTGGGGAATCTTTAGATGCTCGAGCTCTACACGCTCGTCGTCGTAGAGCAGGATGTCGATATCGATCTCACGATCGTGGTACTGCCCTTCGTGGCTTTTGACTTTTCTGCCCAGTGTCTTTTCGATCTCGGCAGTGGTAGCCAATAGCTCTTCGGGCTTGAGTGCTGTGCGCAGCAGGATGCAGGCATTGAGGAATGGTTTGGCCGAGTCGAATCCCCAAGGCTCTGTTTCTACAAAGGGCGAGAGGGTGAGAATCTTGCCCACCCTCTCTTCCAGTAGTTCAATGGCTTGGCAAAGCATCTGCCATCTATTGCCTAGGTTGCTGCCCAACGACAGTGATACTGCTGCCATATATTCTAGTATTACTGCTTAATCTACCACCAAGAATGCGTCGCCGTATGCTCCAAAGCGGTATTTCTCCTTGATCGCCACTTCGTATGCTTTCATCACTTCGTCGTATCCGCCGAAGGCTGCTACCATCATGAGTAGCGTCGAGTAAGGCATGTGGAAGTTTGAGACTAAGCTTGTAGGTAGTTTAAATTCGTATGGAGGGAATATGAAGCGGTTTGTCCAGCCGTCGTACTCGCGTAGTCTGCCGTCTGTACTCACCGCCGTTTCGAGGGCACGAAGCACCGAGGTACCTACGGCGCAGATCTGCTTCCCTTCGTCGAATGCGAGGTTGACATTCTCGCAAGAGCTGCTGCTTACGATCATTTGCTCACTTTCCATCTTGTGCTTGGTGAGGTCTTCCACATCGATGCTTCTGAAGCTACCCAATCCGTTGTGCAGCGTAAGGTACGAAAAGCGGCAGTCCATGATCTCGAGGCGTTTCATCAGGTGTGGCGAGAAGTGCAAGCCAGCAGCTGGTGCTACTACAGCTCCTTCTACCTCGGCGTAGATTGTTTGGAAGCGTTCGGCATCGTACTCTTCCTCTTTGCGATCGATGTATTTGGGCAGTGGTGTCTGTCCGAGCTCGAAGAGTTCGCGCCTAAACTCGTCGTGTGGCGAATCGTGCAAGAATCGTATCGTACGGCCACGCGAAGTGGTGTTGTCGATGACTTCTGCTACCATACTTTCGTCTTCGCCAAAGTAGAGCTTATTGCCGATTCTGATTTTTCGGGCAGGATCTACCAATACGTCCCAAAGCTTGAGGGCCGGATTGAGCTCGCGTAGCAAGAATACTTCTATCTGTGCACCGGTCTTCTCTTTGCTCCCGATGAGTCTGGCAGGAAATACCTTTGTGTTGTTAAAGACGAAGGTGTCTCCAGCATCGAAGTATTCGAGTATTTCGTTGAATACACGATGCTCTATCTCGCCCGTCTTGCGATGTAGCACCATCATTCGAGATTCGTCACGAAAGTATACAGGCGATTGTGCAATCAGCTTATCGGGTAGGTTGAACTTAAATTTGGATAACTTCATATCTATACAGTGTTTGTTATTTTCTTGTTTGAAATTTACCTGCCTCTTTGGCGGTCGTTGTGTGGGGGGTAGCTTAGTCCTTTGCTTGTGGGGCAAAGTCGGGCTCGTCTGCCAATCCGCACCGCTCAAAAAACTCTTCGAGCTCGTCTATCTGCAGGCAGTTTTCGAGCAGAGCTTCACCCACTTTGGTCCTTTGCAAGGCTGCAAGGTGTGCTCCCGAGCCTAAGCTTTGCCCTATATCACGTGCCAAGGCGCGGATATAGGTGCCTTTGTTGCAAAGCACTCGAATGACTATTTTGCCTGGCTCGAAGTCTAATAGCTCCAGCTCGCTTATTAGCTGCAAGCGTGGCTTTAGCTTTACTTCCTGCCCTTTACGAGCCATCTTGTAGGCACGCTTGCCGTCTACCATCAGTGCCGAGTAGGCTGGTGGCACTTGCTCCGTCTCGCCCATAAACTGGGGCAATATGGCTAGCACATCTTCTCTACAGATGTGTTCGAAGGGGAAATAGGCGTCGGGCTCGGTCTCTCGGTCGAAGCTGGGGGTTGTTACGCCGAGAGTTATTGTAGCAATGTACTCTTTCATGCCCTCTTGTAGCGCCTCTATCTGCTTGGTGGCTCGTCCCGTGCACACGATCATCACGCCCGTTGCCAATGGGTCGAGTGTGCCAGCGTGCCCTACACGCAGCTTTTTTACTCCTAGCCAACGACAAGCCCTATTGCGGAATTTATTGACCAGGTCAAACGAGGTCCATCCAAGGGGTTTGTCGAAGTATAGCACTTCACCTTCGCGTAGATGTAGTGGTCTCTTTAGTGAGTTCATGATACAGAGAGCGGCACGCCCGCTAGCATTAATAGGATGAGCACTGCTCCCACTACTATTCGGTACCATCCGAAAGCTTTGAAGCCATACTTCGTTAGGAAGCCAATGAAAAACTTGATCGCAGCCATCGCTACCACAAAGGCAACGATGTTTCCTAGCAAGAGGGTGGTCATGTGCTCTTGGAAGATCTCTACGCCACCCGCTTTGTATAGCTTGTAGGCTTTGAGCAGTGTGGCTCCGAGCATGGTAGGCACGGCAAGGAAAAACGAAAACTCGGCTGCAACCTTGCGGCTTAGGCCTTGCTGCTGACCACCTACTATGGTTGCCATCGAGCGCGATAGCCCTGGCAGAAAGATGGCTAAGCATTGGAATAGCCCTATCACGAAGGCGTTTTTCATATGTACCGTTTTGCCTTGCGACTTTTCGAAGAGCTTATCTACGAAGAGCATAAAGATGCCACCGAGTAGTAGCACTACTGCTACAATCCAGATGCTACCCAGCATCTTATCTACCCAGTCGTCGAACAAAAATCCTAGTATGACTGCTGGTATCAGGGCTACGAGTAGCTTCCAGTACAGGCCGAAGCGGCTAAGCAGTCGCTCTGTGGCAGATGCCTGTGGGTTGTTTTTGACGGCCTCGGGGATTTCGAAAATGAAAAAACGCTTCCAGTAAAGAAAGAGTACCGAGAGGATCGCCCCAAACTGTATCATCACCGTAAAGGCTTTGACGTACTCGGTGCTCTCCATACCCATCAGCCCTTGGCCAATGATCATATGTCCGGTAGACGAGACGGGCAGAAACTCAGTAAGCCCCTCTATGATAGCGAGTATAATGCATTCTAGTATGCTCATCGAATCGTGTAGTTAGCCACAGAGGGCTATCGGTTGTGTGTAAAGTTATTGTGTGTGTAAACTATTCTCAGACTATGGTCGCTGAGTAGCTTCATTGGGTCGCTTAGAAGGATCATCAAAATGCTAAGCGTATCTATACCTAGCTTGGCCCAAGCGTTACTTGTCCTTCTCTTTTGGTTTTGCCATGATGGCATAAATCATCAGCGAAAAGCCAGCTACGCAGAGTAGGGGAGCCAACTTGATGCGTTGAAAACTGAATATCTCGGGGTTGAAACTCGTGCCGTCTGTCGATTGGCCTCCTGCCATCAGTGCGAAACCTACTACTATCAGTAGGATGGAGATACCCATGAAGATGAAATTCTTTTTTCCAAATACCATATTGTGTATAGGTCTATCTGTTTGTGTCTGTAAATTGTAGAGAGGGAAATTCTGTTTCGTGCAAAGGATATATGCTTCGTAGGCACCTTTAGATCAGATACATCTTGGAGCCATCCATGCGTATATACTTATTGGTGGCAGCCCAAGCCGAGATGGCCGAGATGAGCAGACCCATTAGAAGCAATACGCCTGCCAGTATGAGTAAGTACTCGAGTTTGAAAAAGTCAAACACCGAGCCCGAGAGCCCGTAGTGGTCTAGTGCCCATAGCCCGCCCGCCAAGAGTGCGATGGCCATCAGTGCAGCGATCAATCCATTTGCTACACTATAGCCCACAAAGGGACGGCGTATGAAACCCGCTGTCGCTCCTATCAAGGTCATATTGTGTATCAAGAAGCGCTTCGAATAGATCAGTAGGCGTGTTGTATTGTTGATCTGTATATAACTAATGAGCAGCAATACGGCTGCTACAGCCAGCAATATAAAGCCTAGCAGTCGCGAATTGTTGTGTACCTCACGCAGTAGTTCCGATCGGTATTCGAGGCTGTCAACACCATTCCACGAGCGGATTTTCTTGTCGATGGCCTCGAGGCTGTCGGGATGAGCGTAGCGCGCATGTAGGTTTACCAATATCTCGGGCTGTAGTGGGTTGTAGCCCAGTACAAGCGAAGGGTCTTCGATGCGCAGCTCCTCGCTAAGTTCTTTTAGAGCCTCGTCTGCACTGATAAGCTGTGCCTGCTTCACAAAGTCGCTCGCTTGCACTTGCTTCAGTAGCTTATTCGTTTCGTCGGCACTTAGCTTCGAGTCTAATAGGAGGTTGAAGCTGAGGTTTTCGTGCACCATCTTGCCCACTTGTATGCTTCCCAGCTCGATGAGCCCTACCACACCTAGCAGGAAGAGCACCACCATGATGCTCATTATTGCTAATATGCGAGAGTGGAAGAAACTGGTTTTTTGCTTATTCGATTTGCTTGCCATGCGATATCCCCCCGATGCAGTCTTTTCTTTCTAAATAATCGTTGCTTGAATGCCTATTGTACAGCTATTGGAGCTAAAAGAGCAGTCTCTCAAAGGCTTAGTACCCCCAATTTGCATGCAAATATACAAAAAGAAAAGCCCACTGGCAATAGTTGCTACTAGCTGTATGCCGAGCTTTACTAAAATCTGCTCGTAAAGTGATTCTATTATCGCTACTTTCCCTACCTTTGGGAGTTGCTTTATGCACACAAACCTAAAAAACTAATGAAAATGAAACTGAAGAACTATTACTTCTTGATGCTCTTTTTCACCGTATTGCTAAGTAGCTCAGCTAGCGGTCTAGCATCGAAAGATTCCGATCCAAAACCTATTACCAATCCCAAAGCCTCCGTGGAGGGTATGACAGTAACTCTTAGCTGGGATGCCCCCGACTATCAGATCTTGACTGCTCTCGATGAGAAGTTTGCTCAGCCCGAAGTGCCTAGTGCCTGGCTCAATATCGATTCAGACGGAGATACGAGAAAATGGGAGTCGGCCGATTCGTGGATGGGCAAAGATGCGACCTACTGGCTCGGCTCTTGGTCGTGGATAACTGGAGAATTTCAAAACCCCGACAATTGGCTTATCCCTACCTACCAAGGTAAAGGTGCCTCTCAATGGCAAGCTCTCCTATAGTATTGGAGCACTTAACCCTATGTGGACCAACGAGACCTATGCCGTGTATCTCTCCGAGACCGATACCGAATTGGCTTCGTTTACGAAAGAACTGATCAAGGAAAATATCTCATCGCCTATCCGTCGTGGCCCTGCTAGCACCAATGCGCAGAAGAATGCCGATGTCATAGAGCCGCTATTCTTCGATCGTACGATCGACCTCAAAGACTATGTAGGAAAAGAGGTGTATATTGCCTTCCGTCACTTCGAGGGTGCAAACGATTTCTTTATCGTACTCGACAATGTCTTGGTTCATGGCAAAGATCCTAGCCAAACAACCCCTGCACACAGCTTCAATATATACAGAGAAGGTGTTTTTGTGAAGAATGTAGCCGAGCCTAGCTTCAGCGAAACGCTCAGCAACTATGGCGTAGTAAACTACGAAATAGAGGTGAAGTACGCAGACGGACAGCTTTCGCCCAAAGTACCTGTAAAGGCTACCATACTCGATGTAGGCGATGGTACGGTAAGGGTTTATCTCAAGGCAGATAACGTGTGGGGAGATGGTAGTGGCTATCAGATGCTACTCGACCAGACTGCTCAGCTCTATGGTGAGGAAATACCAGAAAATGGACCACTAGTACAGGGATGTGATGTGCCAGCAGATTTGCAAGGCAAGTTCTCGCACTTTATTCCAGCCAATGCAGATATCTCTTGTGCGCCCGAGCATATGGTGGTTTCTGGCGAAGAGATGATACAGATTCCAGCCGGAACTTACGACTTCTGTTTCACCAATGGCGAAGCAGGGGTAAATGTGTGGATCGCATTTGGTGGCTATGGCAGAGCCAACGACTTTAAGTTTGAGGCGGGCTATGAATACCGTTTCGAACTCATGAAGGATGGACCGACCGATACGGCAAACTTGCAGGTACTACTCGGCGTAAAGCCAATTACGTCCAATACCAAGGTGTACGCAGCAGATGCAGCCATAGTGGTAGAATCGGATCAGCCTGCATCGCTTGTGATATTCGATCTGCAAGGACGACGCATTTCGGAGCAGCGTGTGGAAGCGAAAGCGATCATACCCGTGGCTACTCAGTCAACTTATGTCGTACAGGTAAAGGTGGGTGAAGATTCGGAAACCTACAAGGTACTGGTTAAGTAAAGTCCCGAGAAAGCTTTTTTCTCAAAATTAATACCCCACTATATGTAGAGCTTGCTATACGCTCTCATATAGTGGGGTATTATTCGATTTAGGAGAACCTGCTTAGTGGGCGCAGCCTTCTTCGCCCAAGTAAGGTGCTGAATTAATAGCTCTTTACTACAGTATTCCAAACAAAAGTTTCGGGTTGGGCAGGTATTACACGATCGAAGCTCTGACCAGAAGTCTTGCGCAGAACGCGGATGTAGTAAGAGTTGAACTTGGCATGCTGCGGGTCTTTAGTCCCTGTCGATCTACCTTCATCGCTTGAGCGTAATATTCTATTATTGCAAACTGCCATTTGTCCGATTTGGCAGGCTGAAGCGAATGCGCTATTTTTGTATGGCTCAAGAAAAGCTTATTTCAATGGGCTAGCAAGAATCCGAATCACTATTACAAAACAATAATACAACAATGGCAACACCCGAATTTAAGTATCAAGAACCCTTTCCACAAGAGGGTAAAGACCCTACAGAATATTACCTACTGAGCAAAGAGCATGTGTCGGTAGCCAAGTTCGAGGGGCAAGAAATGCTGAAGGTAGAACCAGAGGCATTGCGTTTGCTTTCTAAACAAGCCTTTCACGATGTGGCCTTCTTCCTACGTACCGAACACCAAGAGCAGGTGGCAAAGATCCTCTCAGATCCCGAGGCGAGCGACAATGACAAGTTTGTGGCTCTCAGCTTCCTACGCAATGCAGAGGTATCGGCCAAAGGGCAACTCCCCTTCTGCCAAGATACCGGTACGGCGATCATCCTAGGTAAGAAAGGACAGCAAGTGTGGACTGGCGGTGGCGACGAAGAGCAACTCTCGCATGGGGTATACGATACCTATACCACAGACAATCTGCGCTACTCGCAAAACGCTCCCCTCGATATGTACCGCGAGGTAAATACAGGCTGCAACCTACCCGCTCAGATAGACCTGCTGGCTGTCGATGGTATGGAATACAAGTTCCTTTGTATTGCCAAGGGGGGTGGATCGGCCAATAAGACCTACCTCTATCAGGAGACCAAAGCGCTACTCAACCCCGATACATTGGTGAAATTCCTAGTAGATAAGATGAGTTCGCTCGGCACGGCTGCTTGCCCTCCTTACCACATCGCATTCGTGATAGGTGGCACCTCGGCCGAGACCAACCTCAAGACCGTGAAGCTCGCTTCGGCCAAGTACTACGACCAACTACCTACTAAGGGCAACGAGGGTGGCCAGGCCTTCCGCGACATAGAGCTCGAAAAGCAGGTGCTACTCGAAGCGCAGAAACTGGGACTAGGGGCGCAGTTTGGTGGTAAATACTTTGCACACGATGTGCGTATTATTCGCCTACCACGCCATGGAGCTAGCTGCCCAGTAGGAATGGGAGTAAGCTGCTCGGCCGACCGCAATATCAAGGCGAAGATCAATCGC
The DNA here is from genome assembly GCA_964535945.1 of uncultured Porphyromonas sp. Classification (GTDB taxonomy): domain Bacteria; phylum Bacteroidota; class Bacteroidia; order Bacteroidales; family Porphyromonadaceae; genus Porphyromonas. The sequence continues at coordinate 6,982 of CAZHWP010000021.1, read as the reverse complement.
GATGGTATCTGGATCGAAAAGCTCGAAACGAATCCCGCACGCCTCATACCCGAAAGTATGCGTCAAGGACACGAGGGAGAGGTGGTGAAGATCGACCTCAATAAGCCCATGCCCGAGATACTTGCCGAGCTGAGTCGCTATCCCGTATCGACTCGCCTATCGCTATCGGGTACCATCATCGTAGGGCGCGACATTGCCCACGCCAAGCTGAAAGAGCTGCTCGACTCGGGGCAGGAGCTGCCACAGTACGTCAAGGATCACCCGATCTACTACGCTGGCCCAGCCAAGACGCCAAAGGGTATGCCAAGTGGCTCCTTCGGCCCTACTACGGCCGGACGTATGGATAGCTATGTAGATCTATTCCAGCAGCATGGAGGTAGCATGGTGATGCTCGCCAAAGGCAATCGTAGCCAAGCCGTTACCGATGCCTGCCAGAAGTATGGTGGTTTCTACTTAGGAAGTATAGGAGGCCCTGCAGCCATCTTGGCGCAAGAGAGCATCAAGAAGGTAGAGTGCCTAGCCTATCCCGAGCTTGGAATGGAAGCGATCTGGAAGATCGAGGTCGAAGAGTTCCCAGCCTTTATCCTTGTAGACAATAAGGGCAACGACTTCTTCACACAGATACGCGAGAAGTGCAAGGGCTGCGCCATGAAAGGTTAAGAGAAATAGTGAGACCATGCGACAGCTAATTTATTGTAGCATCTTCTTCCTATACGTACAGTTGGGGCTTTTTGCACAGAGCCACGATCGGGGAGCGGTAGAAATGTCTATTCCTTTTAGCGTAGCTGGCTTTCAGGTTTGTGAATCCTACTCTGTGGTAAAGCAGAAACAGGTACTTAAAGACTTTCAGGTCCACGAGATTGATTCGGAATTTGGCGGCGATAGTAGTTTCTATATTGATGAAGATGAAAAAAACTTTCATACTTTTACTTCAGCGGAGAAGTACTCCAAGAATATTCAATCGGATCGAAACGCTTTGCTCTAAACATGGGCAAAGTACAGCTACGTGTGGGCGACCATAAAGACAAACTCAAAGGAGTGCTAGGACTAAAACTGAAGCAGGCGATGAACCGCATGGTGAGTCCAGCAGAGCCTTGGCCAAACAGATGGGATCTTTATCATCCCGATATTATGGATGATGTGGTGAGCATCAGTTTAATTATCGAAAACGATATCATCACCGGATTTCACGGCATCTGCATGCTCTAAAGAGCTGCGTTTCGTTGCCGAAACGATAAATAAGTCAAGGAGGGTCTGTCCGTAAGGGCAGGCCCTCTTTCGACTTTATGCTCGGCTCTTTAGAAGTTGTTTTTTTTCTGACTTCGACAATACGCCACCCTAATTTTTGTATGTAACTGATTATTCGGTTTTTATGTCTTTCAAATTGCTCATTTGGGAGACGCAAGCAAAAACTTAGCTCGATTGTTTTCTCTACATGTCCGCTCTTGTCCGCAGGTCCTATCTTTACTATTAGCCCCAGGATGGGTGCTTGCGAAGCAGCGCCTTCCTGGGGTCAACGAAGACGACCCCTATCCCCTCACGGGGAAAAGCGAACGCCATCTTTCCCAAGAAGGCTATAGCGTAGATCGATCATACTTGCGTCACTTCAATGGCAAAGTCAATTCAACAGTCTTTACATCTATTCTATTAAACCGATTCTGCATCGAATCAAATGGGTGACGCATTGTCGAAGTCAAGAAAAGCTGCGTTTCGTTGCCGAAACGTTGAATATATAAGCAGGGAAATGATTAACAGTGGTGTGTTTATCGAGATCGACATATAAAAAAGCAGACGCCCCCAAAGGAACGTCTGCCTATATCGACTTCGTGGGGCCAGGGGAACATGCCCCCAGCCAAAAGTCTTACAGCACGAATATACAAACTCTTTTCATAATAACAAACATTATGAGCGAAATAAAGCAACAGCTGCTCAATGACTTTGCCGTAATAGCAGAGAACGAGTTCGACATATCCTGACTTCGACAATACGCCACCCTAATTTTTGTATATGACTGATTATTCGATTTTTATGCCTTTCAATTTGCTCATTTGGGTGACGCAAGCAAAAACTTAGCTCGATCGTTTTCTCTACATATCCGCTCTTGTCCGCAGGTCCTATCTTTACTATTAGCCCCAGGATGGGTGCTTGCGAAGCAGCACCTTCCTGGGGTCAACGAAGACGACCCCTATCCCCCGCCCCCACGAAGGATTGGCTACGCACAATCCATCGTGGGGCTAACAATAGGGATATCCCCTTAGCAGGGGAAAAGCGAACGCCATCTTTCCCAAGAAGGCTATAGCGTAGATTGATCTTCGATTTGGCATTCTTGCGTCAGCCCCAATCCCCGATGGGGATTCCCTTCAGTTTAGCCCAGGGATAAGCCGCCGAGCGAAGCGAGGCGGTGTTCCCTGGGTAAGGATGCCCCCCGATCACCCTCACGCTAGCCTGACGGGCTTACGTGAGGGAGCAAATTTCAATGCCTGAAATGGCATGTAGCCCCATAGATTTGATTCGCATTCTTCGCAGACCAATGTCACCATTGTACTTCGCAATGTCTGTCAGGCTGATATAATCATTCTTGAAATCTTTCGTATAGACTTGAATGCTAAGGTTCGCAAATTCTACTCTATTATGGATGTCTTGCTTCTGTTAATATGGGTTAATTACTTGTCGATATTGGTACGTGATCGGACTATGCTTGCATTTTTCGGAGCCTGAAAAGAGAAAAATCCTACAAAAAAGCCGATTTCTTGGCCTTATTTGCGTGCTGCTGCCCTTTTGCTCGCAAATAACGCATTCTTGTAATCCTTTGAATCTGAGTTGTTTGTAAAAGCTGGCGTTCTGAGATGTTAAAATCAGCTCCGAAAAGACCCCTTTTTCTCGTAAAAACATAGGAACTTTTGCTCCAAAACGTCCCATGTTTTTTTCAAAAGATCAATCAAAATTTTCAAAAGGTCAATCGTTTTGCGGAAAAGCTCCAATCGAGTGATTTTGATGCTCTACAGTTCAAATTTGCCTCTCTTTTCTGAGCGAAAAGACTTAGTACGTAACTATTCTATCTCCATACATTCAATTTCTTCCCATCCAGCTCTTCTACACTTTTTCTGATTTCTATCTGAGAATAGCAAAAAAAACACTACATTTGAAAAAAAATAGGGTGCAGATCTTAAATAAATAAAAAGTAGATATGGAGGATGTTCCGCCAAATGAAGATGGGGCTATGTACAATAAAGGCTCGGCAAGCAAGTGCTGCTACAGATTATTGTTTTTGACTTAGAGATTTTGTTCATTGCGATTTTGCCGGGTAACACAATTAGGGCATTCATACGTAGCTCCGAGATAGAGTATTGCCCACTATTCAATTAGGTAAGTCTGATTGGAGTATTTTATAAACAAAAACACTATTGTCCGATAAAAAAATGGGTGAAAGTGTTTTTGGGCGTAAAAAAAAAACTATGTTTGTCAGCGAAATGAGTCAGGTCAAAAAATGGAAGGAAAAACCTTTCAACTCATCAATAATACTTAAACAATTTTACGAATGAAAAAAATACTGCTTATTGGAGCTTCAGCGTTACTGGTCGTAAGCCTGCTCTCATGCTCTAAAGAAGAGCTAAACACAGAAGTGAATCAACCCCAAAGTAATGAAACTAGGGAGAGCAGCTTCTCGGAAACTGTAAAAGAATTTGCTGTAAAAGAATTTGCTGGATTCCCATCAAATGGTGAGCTAAGATCAGGAAGCAACATCAATGTCGAAGGCGTAGATCCAATTGTGGTTATCAATGAATCTTCCAGATCTGGTGAAAATGTAAGAGTAGACACTGTTGCATACATTGTAAGGTTCAATAACTCGTCAGGCTCTATGATGCTAGTAGGTGATAGACACGTTCCGTTAAAAACTGTTGCCATGCTAGACAATAAAACCATTTCGATTCAAGATACTGCAAATAACGCTGGGCTTGCCCTTTTTACCAAAATGTGTGTGAACTACTACTACGAACTTCTTGGACAAAAAATTGTCGATCGGGGCATCCTAACTGCAAAAGAAATGGCAAACATCCCAAGGAATCAGTACTTACAATACGTAACGGAATTTGAAGACGATGGCTATGTAAGTCCCTGGAACCCAGACTTAACAGAAACAACTCCATGGCAAATAACTGCTAGAGAAATCTTGCTCCCTGTTGAATGGGATCAAGGATATCCATACAATTTACACGCACCTCCTTGTGGTTCTTCAAATGCCCCTGCTGGTTGTGTTGCAATTGCAGTAAGTCAAATTACAAGTTACCACAAGCATCCCTCATCACTTAGTGGACAAGTTCTAGATTGGAACATTTTGACAAAAAACGCATACCAGCAACCGAGTGCCAATTGGGATCATTTAGCATGGTATATTAGAAAAATAGGGGATAAACTAAGAAACAAATGGAGTTGTTCAGAAACGGGATCTACGATCAATCGTGCTCAATCAACTTTTAGTCAACTTGGCTATGCAACTTCAAACATAAGGAAATACAAGAGAAGCGACATTGACTATTCTCTTAGCCAGAAACTTCCCGTTTACATAAGAGGTTGTCAAAGCGAATACAATATTTTCTTTTTCTTTCCTACCCAAACAGGTGGACATGCTTGGGTTATTGATGGTGTCCTTGAACGGGAACAAACTATCACACTTTATGATTGGGACGGAAATGTCTATAAGAAATATCCAGTTAACGATTCATACTATCACAACAACTGGGGTTCGGGTGATAGTCACAACGGTTTTTTCAAAAAAGATGTATTTGACTGCAATGCTGGTCCAACATTTAGAGATAATAGGGGGGGTCAAGAATTAAGTGTAACAACTCCAGGGAACTTCCAGTTTGCAGTTAAAACGATAATAAATATCAAACCCAATTAAACCTAGGCAAATATGAAACGAAAACACATTATCACACTGAGCGCTACGCTTGTTTTTCTAACATTTAGTAGCTCCTGCAAGAAAAAAGAAATAAATGAACACTATGCGGGTCAGTATCAGCGTTCGTTTATAACTGTCTTCACCATCCCAAGTCAACTCTTTATGCCTGACGAGAATGCAATATTAGATGATGATCTTTGGTGTTGGAGACCACAAGTTAAGGGTGAACTAGCATTTTCTAACCATCCATGCTACGATGAGTTCTGTATGAAGTATAACGACATGAACTATAAAAAATTCGTTTGGGCGCCAGGAAATCTAGCAGTCTGTATGGACATTAAGCGAGTTGACCTCGTTGCATTAGACGACTTTAACGAGGATTATCCTGCTGGATCAAGTTTGAGAGAGGTGGTAGAATTGGAGTTTGGAAGCTATGCCCCATTTATCGCCAACAATTACCAGGAGCTACAGGAATCAGATCCCGAAGTATCATACGCAAATCAGTTTCACGATCATATATTAGGGCTTACTTGGCGCAAAGCGTATTTGAATAAGCTGAGTAATGAAGATTTGCGATTGATAGCCCCATACCTATTGTATCTAAAAATGCACGCGAAGGCAGAGAAGCCAGGAAAACATCGTTTTGCCCTGAGCTTTCAGCTCGAAGATGGCACAGAGCTAAAGCACGAATTATTCCTGATTCAATAAGCCGCATACACAAAGTAGATCTCATTGACTATGAAAAGCCCCCCGAGTAGAAAACTTCTACATGTCTTAGCCTGAAAAAGGTTGACTCACAAAAGTATAATACTCCCCAAAAATTGGACAACAAGTTAAGATATGACGATGAAAGAAAAAACAGTATCCTTAACAAAAAAGACGTATGTCCATAACAAGAAGAAAATTCAGTAAAGAATTCAAAGCGAATGTCTTTTCCTGATTTCGGTTGACTCTGGTTTGTTTGTTATTACTGTTCTTAGTTGACTTTTAGAAGTTATCCCTAGTGTAGGTTTACTTCATTTTCTTATCCCTATCCAGGGTTGACTGGAGGGCGTAGCCCGACAGGAGACCCTGGATAGTCCTCCAAAGGTAAACCTTTTTCAGCGATTTGCCCCAGCTCTCCCTTTATTGCTTTTATTGCATTCATTCTTAAACTCTTCCACTTCATATCCCTTTCGCCCGTCAGCTTAGCGGCCTCGACAGGTGTCAACATTCCGACACTCATATGAGGTCTGCGATTATTGTGGAAGTCCACTGCAACGGCGACAGCTGCAATGACTTCATCAATGGATCTGAAGGTCTTACCTTTCAATAGTTCGTTCTTCATCGTGATATTGATGCGCTCAGCCTGAGCATTGTCTCTTGGATCTCCCGACTCAGTCATACTGATCTCTATACCGTTATCCTTTAGTAGATTAACGTATTCCTTACTGGCATACTGACAGCCTCTGTCTGAATGATGTATGAGCTGAACAGATTGTCCTTCAATTCGTTTCAGAGCCATTTTGAGGGCATTCAGGGGATACGTGGTTTCAAGGGTTGCCCCAACGGACCAGCCTACGATCTCCTCACTATATGCGTCCAGAATCAGAGACAAATAGCAAAAGTGATAACGATAATCATTATCCCTAATTACGATATAGGTTATATCGCTCGCCCATAATTGGTTAATTGCCTGAGGAAGAAAATCTTTTATCTTATTAGGATAAGTGGGAAGACCGTGACTGGAGTCTGTTGTTCGCGGCTTTCGGAGTCGTATTCTAACTTTTAGGCCATTTTCATCTAGAATACGACAGAAACGATCTCGGCCAATTGGGCTGTCAAAGACAAACTCTCGTTTGTACATATGCCAGAGTTTAACTCCACCAATTCCCGCATCTAGCTCGCGTATATCCTTGATATATTGAAGGGCAAACTCCTCCCTTGCACCCTTCTCTAGAGCAGCATCTTTATCGTACTTATAGTATGCCTGCTTGCTTACGCCAAACAGTCTGCAGACTTCCCCGACACGAATTGATGTAGGGGAGTCTGCATGCAGGTCTCTTACTGCTTGGCGCCAGCTTTTTTTCTGATCTCGAT
>CAZHWP010000020.1:0-32974 GCA_964535945.1 uncultured Porphyromonas sp. | reverse complement strand
TCACCCATTTGATTCGATTCAGAATCGTGTTAATAGAATCGATGTAAAGAGTGTTGATTTGACTTCCCCATTGAAGTGAAGCAAGTATGATCGATCTACGCTATAGCCTTCTTGGGAAAGATGGCGTTCGCTTTTCCCCGTGAGGGGATATCCCTATTGTTAGCCCCACGATGGATTGTGCGTAGCCAATCCTTCGTGGGGTCGTGGATGGCCGCTGATACAGCTCCGCCCCCTATTTCTGCGCTGTGCCGTCGGCACAGCGCAGAAATAGGGGGCGGGGGATAGGGGTCGTCTTCGTTGACCCCAGGAAGGTGCTGCTTCGCAAGCACCCATCCTGGGGCTAACATTAAAGATATGCCCTTTGGGCAAGAGCGGACGTGTAGAGAGAACGATCGAGCTAACTTGTTGCTTGCGTCACCCAAACAAGCAATTTGAAAAACATAAAAACCGAATAATCAATCATATACAAAATCAAGGGTGATGCGTGTCGAAGTCAGGACACTTTCGTGCTATTTAGTGTAGCTATGCTTGCTGCTCAGACAGAACCTGTTAGGTCTGATGACTCAGGACAGTATCTACCAGTACAAAACCTTGAGGCCAAAGTTGAGGGCCGCAATGTAAAGCTCAATTGGGATGCTCCAGCTTCAGGCAACTTGATCCCTATCGATGAAGGTTTTGACGATGACCAGGTTCCAGCAGGCTGGTTGAATGTCGATTCCGATGGCGATGGATTTGTATGGCACTTTCAGCCACAATATTATGGGTTTGATGGTGAAGGCAAAGCGATTGCTTCAAGATCATACATCGGAAACACTGCGCTTACTCCCGATAACTGGTTAATCACAAAAAAGTTTGTTGTGCCAGAAACCGATGCTGAATTATCTTTCAATATCGGGCTCTTGCTATCTCAAACCGATGAGACTTATAGTGTTCTTCTTTCAGAAACCACGAGTGATATTAGTGCTTTCACTACTGTTTTGATAAAGGAAAGTCTCAAAAATCCAATCCGTCAAGATAAAGGTGTAACTGCCAATTCTCAAGAGCAACGTGCATCGTGGAAATCGCGTGTTATTGACCTAAAGCCATATGCCGGCAAAGAGGTTTACTTGGCATTTCGACACTTCGAGTCGACTGACAATTTTGGAGTATGTTTGGATAATGTGAAAGTAAAAGGTGTAGATACTAATCCTACAACCGACTTCAAGTACAATATCTATCGCGATACGGAACTCATTAAAACTGTTTCTGATAATAGCTATGTAGATATTGATGTGGAGTTTGGCTCTCATACATATGAGCTCGAAGTAGTCTATAATGACGGTGGACTTTCACCAAAAAAATCTGTAGATGTAATAGTCTATGATCCTACAAAGTTTGCTTATATCTACCTAGAAGCGCACAATGTGTGGACAGACGGAACAGGGTATCAAGTTTATTTGGATCAGACTGGTACGCAATATGGTAATGCTATGCCATCGATAGGATCTCCTTTTACGCAAGACTGTGATATTCCCGAAGACCTAGCTTCATATTTCACGCACTTTGTGCCAGTTGATGCCGATATTGCCTGTGATGCCCAGAATATTATAGTAGATAATGTTGTTCGCGTAGCTATTCCAATCGGTCTTTATGACCTATGTGTAGTCAATCCTACTCCAGGTGTGAAGATTTACTACGTTGGTGGCTTCAATTCTGTTCACGATGATATCCCGATCGAAGAAGGTAAACACTATTTCTTGCGTTGTCAAAAGAAGTTTGATCCAATTACTGGCGCTCCAGATGGAGATACTGTAGTCAGTGGTATTTTCGATGAGCTACCGCAAGAATTGTTTGAGTACTTCCCAGTATTTGATATCGAAGGTAATGTAGTTGGCGACCATGTACAGTTATCTTGGGTTGAACCTCAGTATGCACGTGAGAAGTATGGTAGAAAAGATTGGTCGTATAATATCTATCGCAATAAAGAACTGATAGCTAATGTTAGTGATGAGCATTTTTCAGAAACTGGGATCTCTGCTGGTACGCACACATACGAACTGGAAGTAAAGTATAGTGGAGGTACTTCTCCAAAGGTGCCTATTAAGCTTAATGTGATTACCTCGATCGATGAGGTAATCGCAAACTTAAAGGTTTATGGTAGCGAAGCTTGTGTAGTGATCGATACAAATCAGGAAGTTGAAGCATCTTTGTTCGACATACAGGGTAGACTTATCTCAAAACAACGCACCATTGGTGCTACCCAGATGGCCGCCAAAGCTGGCATCTATGTCCTTCGCTTACGCTTTGCTGGAGAAGAAGTGTACGTTCAGAAGGTTCGAGTTCGCTAAACGTTTATTGCGTATTAGACTTTCAATATTGTTAAGACTGGTCATCAACTAACGATGGCCAGTCTTTTTTATTGATTGCGTTTTATTTCTATGAAGGAATCTTTGAATAAAAGCTGGATGAAGAATACATCCCAGGATATGGAGCTATAGAGGAGCTAATTATTAGAATATTCATGTGTAGAGATAAATCTTTGAGTTTTGTGGCGTACCTAGCCTGAGTTCCTTGCTTCAGTTGTATCCACTACGATGTAAAGCTCGCAAGATAATGGGAGAATGCCATGAACTGCTTTGAAAAAGTATGTCCTCCCATGCAGTGAAGATTTTTGCATGGGAGGACTACCTTTCTCTTGGGAACTCTGTTTTATCCCAAGAGCTTCTGATCATCATTCACCTATTGCCCACCATAAACCGATTGATGTAGTGGATAATATATGAAGATGTTTGTTGCTATCTAATGGCAATCTTTTCTACATAGGCTACATCATCTACAATTACACGTAGCACGTATACTCCATTGAGAGCGTCGTACTCGACATGCTGTTCGCCGTTTGCCATAAGCTGACCTGTGACATCGAATAAACTGATCAATCCTTGGGCTTCTACCACTATCTTCTTGTCGATGATACGTAGTGTGTATGGCTTAGTTGCAGTTGCGTCTTCGATCGTTGTTACTACTACGATGTATTTTGATACCGTAGTTGAAACTCCATGAGGATACTTCACTTGAACACCAAAATTGTGTGAACCTCCGCTAACGTTCTTGTCTATGTATTTTCCTTCCTTGATGCCTTCGGCAATCAATTCCGAATCGCGGAAGATGTTGTAGCTGTATTCGGATGCTCCACCCTCACTAGCAATGGACACTTCGTCGATGTTGATCCAGAAATTGGCAGTCTTACTATAGTGCCTGAAGGCTACATATTTAGTGCCAGCTGGCAGGTCGATAGATTTCATAAACCACGTAGCCTGCACTTTTCCATTAGAGTCTAGTACTTCTTTTACTCCTAGAGTTTCTTCATGTAGAGCTGTAGTCTGTGTGAAGTCTGTAAGAGTATTGCCGCCCTTCGAAGCATATATCGCATATTCTTCGGCAGGATAATTTACATCTTGAGCGCATACCCAGAAGCTTAGCTTGCCACCTGCTGGTAAATTCAGAGCCTCAGTTACAAGGTAGTTGTCTGGAGTAAGTGGCCCAACACCCATTCCCATCCAAGAGGCCGATGAGATGCATTTACCACCTAGATAACCTACGAAGTTGTTCTTTTGCATCCAGGTATATCCATCTCCGTCAGCATCGATTGTAGTCCATCTCGTTGGTAAACCTTCTTCGAAGTTTTCGTTTAGCACGATTGTTCCTCTTTGTATTGGAGCCATCCAGCTCATCTCTACGTCTTGAGTTCCCGATATCTGCTTTACTTCGAGCTCTCTAATCGGATTGAGGCTTGTCGATTGTGGTACGTTTACTGTCTTGCATACTCTATCCGAAATGGCTGTAGGATATACTACTTCAACGCAGTATTCTTGATCTCCAGCAGGTACGTGGTTTTCGGTGAAGTCTGTAAGTACAAGTTCACTCGCTACCTCTGTGCCATTTCTGTACACATTGTAAGTAAAGTTGTTATTGGTAGTTATCTTCACCACATCTAAGTTGATCCAAAACTTATCTTCACAATTGAAGTGTCTGAAAGCAACGTGCTTGGTGCCAGCAGGTAGTTCTACAGTCTTCTTGTACCAAGTACCTTGCTCACGAGTTTTTGCGTCGCGTGTAAACTCTGGGTCGATTATTTCTCCAGCGTCCTTAGCTACCAGTGTTTCTTCTATGAGAGGAGTTACGAAGTCTGCTACAGTACTGCCGTTGTTAGAAGCATAAACTGCCCAGTGGTCTCCAGGGTTATTATTGTCCTGAGCGCAAACATAGAAGCTTAGTTCTCCACCGTTTGGCAGATCCAATTCGGGCGTGATCAGGTAGTTGTCTGGTGTCAGAGCACCTACACCATAGTTCATATACGAGGCAGACGAGATACACTCTTTGCTCATGAAGCCACGATTGCCGTGGATAATCCATCCATAGCCATCGCCATCGGCATCGATCGTTGCCCAATCGTCTGGCAAGCCATTCTCGAAGCTTTCGGATAATACTACAGGGCCTCTCATTACAGGAGCCTTCCAGCTGAGGCTAACATTTGCATTGTTGTCTGCGCTTACTTGCAGGTCCGATATGGTAGGCAAGTTTTCACCACCTACTTTTACCTCTATACATACTGTCTCTGAAGAGCCCGATGTATAGTCTGCTTTCACGCAATACTCATAGCGTCCATCTTCTAGCTCTTCGTCTACGAATGTAGGCTCGCTTAGCTTGTCTGCTATCATTTCTCCATCGCGATATACGCTATAAGTGATCGCATTTGGAGTATCTCCAGGAGCAGTAATTTCTACATCGTCTAGGTTGAGCCAGAAGAAAGGTTTGTCATTGTAGTGACGGAAGGCTAAGTACTTAGTGCCTTCGGGTAGATCTACAATCTTTGGAAACCAAGCGCCTTGTACACGAGAAGGGATATGTCTATCTAGCCCTGGGTTCTTAGCTTCCTTTGGAGTCATTGTACCCCAATGGAGCAGCTCTGTGAAGTCTTCGAGCTTATTGCCAGTTGTAGAAGCGTATAGCTTCCAATTTTCGGCTGCGTAATTGGCGTCTTGAGCGCAAAGCCAAAAGCTGAGCTGAGCTCCAGCAGGTATATCCAGCTCGGGTGTGATTAGGTAGTTGTCTGGCGTAAGAGGCCCTATGCCTCCACCCTTCCACGAAGCAGAAGAAACGCATTTGCCACCGTTATGTCCTGTGAAGTGTCCACCATTTGAGAAGATATAGTATTCCCAATTGTGTCCATCACCGTCCACGTCTATCGTAGTCCAATTGTCTGGAAATCCGTCTTCAAAGGTTTCTTTGAAAATCGTAGCTGTACTTTCTGAGCTGTGTGGGCTAGTCCAGTTTAGAGTTACTGTGCCATCGTTGGCCGATCCTTCCAAGTCTTCGACTGGAGCGTAAACCTCGTAAGGAGTACTGGTGATGACAACGTGGTCGTTACTTGGGTTGCTTGGGTTCATTTCTGCTTTGAATCGATAAAGCTTGCCTTCTTCGAAGACGAAGTCGTCTAAGCGTCCATTGCTACCCGAAGCGATCCAAATTTTTCTTCCTGGGGTAGGATTCACAACGCAGAGATCATATTTTCCTGCTGGGATCTCTACTATCTCAGACTCTCCATCTACAATAATATTGACAGCATCGCAAGACATGTCGGCATTTTCGGGCACCGAGTGTGAAAACTTACCTGGTAGGTCTTCTGGGATGTCGCAAGTCTGTGTCAATGCACCCAATGAGGAGGGGATTGCTTGTCCATATTGAGTGGCTGTATTGTCTAAGTATAGCAGGTAGAGATCCTCAAAGGTCCTTTCTCTTCTATCTATGGAACCAACGCAATGGGTGGGGTAATCAATCTTATTACGGCCAAGTCGAAGGAGCAACTCAGAGGTAGCTTTAGCCTCGTAGGGGGTAGCTATCATGCTGCAGCGGGCAACTTCAATATTGGAGGTGCGTTGATTGACAAACTCTCATTTGACCTCAGCTTAGCTTTCGACAATAAAGGGCAAAACTACAAAACTGGCAAGAACAACCTCCTGCCACTAAGTAAGATTGAACAGCTTATCATCGATCCATCTACCGAGGGGGTTAAAATGGAAGGAAGCAACTATGCCATCAATACAGGTAGACTTCGATTGGGCTACGACTTTAGTAAGGATGTATCTCTCAATGTGTATCAGAGTTTTTTCAATGGTGCAGATATTCCATCGGGAGGAAGTATATGGGGAGTGTATGGTAGGAAAAAGAAAGACTTAGCACGCTCTTCGACTTCATTGGAGCTGTTGGCAGACCTTGACAATCACTACCTTAAGTTTTCGCCCTACTTCAATATAGAAAAAGCCAAGAACTACAATAAAGGCGACGAAACAGCCTTTGCCAACTACAAGTCCGACTCCAAATCGTATGGCTTTATGCTTCAGGACGATATCTCCCTCTGGGGGCAACATCTTCTAGTAGGATTCGATAGCCAAAATCATGATACGGAGACCAAGCGTTTTTCAAATCCAGGAGAACCCACGAAGCCATATCAACCAGGCTATGCAACCAACAACCTAGGCTTATTTGCTCAAGCCAAGCTGAGCTTTCTTGAGGATGCTTTGAATCTTACTGCAGGTGCACGTGCTGACTTCATGACTTTTAGACTAAAGAAAAACGAACTGCTAAACAATGAAGCCAAAAGCGAAAACTACAATATCATTAACCCAAGTATTGGTGTGAAGTATGAAGCTGTGAAAGGGCTTTTCTTTCACACGAGCTTCGGATCGGCATTTACAGCACCCGATGCATATCAAAAATCGGGCAAGTATGATGGTCCTACGGGAATCACTATTGGCAACCCTGATCTAAAACCCGAGAAATCTACAACCCTCGACCTAGGGGTTGGATATAGTAGCTATAAGTATGGTGTGCAGCTCGATCTAACTTATTTCCACACCAATCATCGTGATATGATTATCTCAAAATCGATAAAAGCAGATGGAGATATGCCTGCATATAAGACTTTTATTAATAGTGATAAGGCACGAATGAGTGGTTTAGAAGCAATAGTAGCCTACGACTTTGGTAGCTTAGCAAACTATAACTTCTCGCTGAGAGCCTTTATGAATGCTACTTTTATGTTTGATGCTAAGATGAAGGTAAGCAAAGACCTATCAAAATGGGTAGATACTTACTATGTACGTAAGCAGAATATTAGCTTCGGGATGGAGTATAGAGCCAACAATGGGCTAGAGCTAATGCTGAACGGTCGATTTATAGGTCATCGCATCGAGCAAAACTGGTTCAGCTACTATCCAGAAGTGCGTCCAGACCTTAAAGCTGCTCTAGAAGCAGAGATGCCAGAGCTTGCTGCCGAGGGACTTATTCGTATGCCTAAGACTCTGCTTTTTGATGCTTCGATTTATTATCATGTCAATAGCAAGCTGAGCCTTGGATTCAATCTGATCAACATCTTCGACGAAAACTATGTCGAAAAAGATGGATACAATATGCCAGGACGTAATTTGCAATGCAGAGCCATCTATAAGTTTTAGAGAGTAATGCATAATGATAACAGCTTGTAGCTTATTTTATTAGAGCTTTCGCAATTGCTCTGAATCGGTTGTAGTGAGTGGCAGTGGCGACATACCAAATGGGTTCGCTACTGCCACTCTTTTTGAAAAAAAGAGCCTCGTATATATACTCTTCCATTAGATCACAGTCCCAACGTTACGAGAACGGATTGCTGTACTTCATTGTGCTATTCTTGAAGTCCGATCTCATTACAACGCAGTCCAGTATAGCTCCTCAGGCTAAGCGGGATAGTCCCACTGCATATCCTGTTATGCTAGGTAGTTTATGCTCGAAGCTTTGTCAAAATCCAGCTCGCCTCGTAATTCTTCATTGGCTAATTAGTATCTTTGCAGAGGGTGAAGATTTGATCTTTAGCACCCCGATATATTAATTACTTCCTTTAAGACATGATAGCAATAGACCAACAGGCACTCAGTGCCGACTTGAAACTCAGACAAGGTAATGTGCAGAAAGCACTTATTGACGAAGGATACGATGCCGTATTGATAGCGAGCAATGTAAATCTAATATACCTCTTTGGAACCCTTTTTATGGGAGCAGCCTATATCCCAGCGAGTGGCGAGGCACAGTTTTTTGTGCGTCGCCCAGTACTTCCTGCCGAGCAGGCTTTGCATCCGATACGTAAGATTGAGCAAATCCCCGATATACTGCAGTCGCTGGGCTATGATATGCCAAGGCGTGTCTTAGTTGAGCTCGATGAGTTGCCTTATAGCGATATACTTCGTCAGCAAGCTCTTTTCCCTAATGCGGAGTTTGGTAGTGCAAGCAACTTTATGCGCCAAGTTAGGATGATCAAAACCGACTTCGAGATCGATCTAATACGTCGTACTGCATGGAGGCACAAGGAGTTTTACGAACAGATACCCGAGCTTTATAAGCCTGGTATGAGCGATCACGAGTTTCAGCTCGAACTCGAATATCGTATGCGCCAAATGGGTTCGATAGGTATTTTCCGCACCTATGGCCCCAGTATGGAAGTACATATGGGTACCATACTGGCAGGAAAGAATGCCGATGCAGCCTCTCCCTACGACTTCTCGCTCGGTGGTGCTGGCCAGCCAGCTCTGCCTCTGGGAGCTAATGGCACCAAGCTCGAAGAGGGTATGTGCCTCATGATTGATATGGCTGGAAACTATAGCCCTTATGTGACGGACATTAGCCGCTGCTTTAGGATCGGTGAGGTGTCTGATCTAGCCAAGCGTCTGCACCAGCTGAGTGTGGACATGCACGAGCGACTAATGAAGAATGCCCCCGTAGGAAAATCCTGTGCAGCTATCTATATCGAGTCGATGGAGATGGTAAAGGAGGCTAAGGCCGAAGCTTACTTTATGGGGATGACCCAGCAAGCGCGCTTCGTAGGGCATGGTATAGGATTGCAAGTCAATGAAATGCCTGTGATGATGGAGCGCAGTAAGGATCTGCTTACACCTGGTATGGTAGTGGCCTTCGAGCCCAAGTTTATTGTACCAGATAAAGGGGCAGTTGGAATTGAGAATACCTATCTTGTAACCGAGCAGGGCCTCGAAAATCTAAGTCCTTGTCCCGAAGAAATGATCGACCTCTTGCAGTAGTACTAATAAAGTAAATGAACGATGAAAAGTAGACTCTTCTATTGGCTCGCAGCTTATTGTCTGCTCGGCTTTGGCTTGCAGGCAGCCTTGCCCCCAACAGTAAAACCAGTCAAGAATTTGATCTTGATGATTCCAGACGGCACCTCAGTCTCGGCCATTTCGCTGGCACGATGGTATCAGCGTTATCAAGACCCAAGCAAACTGCACCTTGCCATCGATCCCTATGTTTGTGGTACAGTGGTTACGTACAGCTCGAATGCTCCTATTGGCGATTCGGCTCCTACTACTTCTTGCTATATGACGGGGATTCCTTCTATTACAGGTTTCGTCTCTACTTATCCGTACTCCGATGGCGCCAACGATCTTTTCCAGCTCGACCCAAGTAGGCAGTATACACCCTTAGCTACGATCCTAGAAGGAGCAAAAATTTTGCAGAAACGTAAAACCGGTTTGGTGTTTAGCTGCGAGTTTCCACATGCCACACCTGCCGATTGCTCGGCTCATAGCTATAGTCGTAAGCGTTACGATTGGATTAGCGAGCAGATGGTAGATCAAAACCTCGATGTAGTGATAGGTGGGGGAGTCTCTTTGTTGAGTGCCGAGCAACAACAGCGACTAAAGCGCCGGGGCTATGGACTATTCCTCGACGATAGGGCATCTATGCTTAGCTATACTGGCGACAGGATGTGGGCACTCTTTGGCGATAGAGATATGGAATACGATCTCGACAGAGATACCTTGAGCCAGCCATCGCTTGCCGAGATGACAAGGAAAGCGATCGATATGCTCAGACCCTCTCAGGATGGATTCTTTCTGATGGTAGAGGGAAGTAAGGTAGACTGGGCTGCCCATGCCAACGATCCAGTGGGTATCGTTACAGAGTTCTTGGCCTTTGATAGAGCATGTGCCGAAGCGTTGCGCTTTGCCCAAGAAGATGGCGAGACGGCAGTGATCATCGTGCCAGACCATGGCAATAGCGGCATAAGCATTGGTCGCTACGACATAGCTGGCTACGACAAACGCAATAAGGATGAGCTATTTGCGCAGCTGAGTCGTTACCAACTAACAGCAGATGGTATGGCAAAGCTGCTGAATAAGACTCCAAATAGTGAGGTGCAAGCCTTGTTTGAAAAATATTGTGGCTATAAGCTCAGCGATGAAGAGCTAGATCAGCTCAATCGCTGTGGCGACTATAAGCAGAGTCCGATTCCTGCCGAGAAAAGAAGGCGTGGTGCTGAGGGGACCTTATACAGTGGACAGCTGGGCTCCTTTGTGTCGAGCCTATACAAGGATCATAGTAGTGTAGGCTTCACGTCGCACGGGCACACTGGCGAGGAAGTACTCTTGGCTGTCTATCATCCGCAAATGAATCAATCGCTAGGAGTGCTGATGAATTATGAATTGCACGAATATATGTGTAGACTGCTCGAATTGGAAGGCAAACTGCCCAAACTGACCGAAGAGGCCTTTGCTCCTCACGACGAGGTGTTTAAAGGGATGGAATTCAAAATCCTAGCTGCGGGTGCTAAGAAAGAAAGCCCCAAGCTGCTTGTTAAGCACAAGGGTAAGGAACTGCTTGTGCTGCCATTTGGAAATAGGGTGCTACTTGATGGTAAGGAGCTAGAGCTAAACTCAGTAACGGTATATGTAGACAAGAATGAACGCTTTTACTTGAACCGTTCACTTAGAAACTTGCTCGATCAATAAGAGAGTCTGATGCTGCGATTGGAGTTTTTTATAGCCAAACGCCTCTACCAAGGTAGGGGTAGCAAAGGAGGAACGGCACCCATTATCCGTCTTTCGGTGATTGGTGTAGCATTGTCGCTCATGGTGATGCTACTTGCAATAGCTATCACTACAGGATTCAAACGGAATGTTGCCGAAGCCATCTATTCACATACGGGACATATCAGTATTCAGAAGTATGGCGAGGCTGGAGTTCCATTCGAAGCCAATGGTGCTTTGAAATTGGAAATCGAAGCCATTGCTGGAGTGAAAGCTGTTTCTCCCAAGCTGCAGATGGTGGCAATGCTAAAAACCGATTCGGCCTACAAAGGGCTTATGCTTTATGGGGTGGATTCCTGCTTCGACTCATCATTCCAAAAGCTCAGCATAGAGCGAGGGTTCATGCCCCAGTTTTCGAATAGCGACACCGTTTCGCATCCAATCGTCTTGCCCGAACAGCTCGCTCGCGACATGAATTTGCAAATTGGTGAGCGAGTGATATGCTATTTCTTTGCCGAAAAGATGCGCATAAGAGCTTTTACCCTAGTGGCTACAGTAAGAGCTGTGTCCATGACGCTACCCATAGCCCTAGTGCCTATCCAAACACTACAAAAGGTGGGGAAGCTTAGTGCCGATGCATGTAGTTCGCTACAGATATCCGTCGACGATGCTAGCAAAGCATTGACCTACCTCGATCGGATCAGTCATAAGCTTGCAAGCTCGCCCAATATCGGCAATCAGAGGCTAAGTATCAATACCTCAGACGAGCTTAATCCCGTGATCGTCGATTGGCTGGCAATGCTAGATTCCAACGTGCTGGTACTGCTTACATTGATGGGGCTTGTAGGAGCCTTCACGATGATAGCTACACTAGTGGTATTGGTAATGGAGCAGACTCAGCTAATAGGCACACTCAAGGCTATGGGAGCTCGTGAGTCTAGTCTTAGAAAGAGCTTCCTCTATCTTGCCATGATGCTTCTTTTTAAAGGTCTGTTTTGGGGCAATCTAATGGCAGGCTTGCTCAGTTATATTCAGTATAAGTGGCGTTTGCTAGCGATACTCGACCCCGAGATTTACTTTATAGACTATGTGCCCATTGGGTACGACTTCCTCGCATGGATATTGGTCAATCTTGCTACCGTCTTACTGATCATGTTGATGCTAATTGGTCCAGCGCATATTATCTCGCGCATTCGTCCAGCTAAGAGTATTCGTTTTGAGTGATTGGGCTGGATAGCTCCCATTCTCTATAGCCCTCAATACTTTACTCTTCTTCGAAGAAGACAGCTCTAGTGATAGCTCTCCTGATGGAAAAGGCAGAGCTATTGCCGTTCCTAGACCAAGCATTTGACTATCCTATCTAAAGAACTTATACATTCAACTGATACTTTTTCATAGGTCTTATATATCGAAACATTTTCACCTAGATGAAAATATATTTTTATCGGTATGGAAATAAGTTTCCATCTGGTTGGAAATGTATTGCCATCAGCTTGGAAATATGGAAACAAAGGATGGAAAAGCTAGGCAATGAAGTGTCCAGATTTTGCACATCACTTTCGGAGCTGCTATTCCTGTATTGCTTTACACTTGCTTCTGTATACTCCTGAATCTGTTTACAGTATCGGCTTCTTATTTCAGATTTGTATACAGTGCAGCGTTTTGAATTGGATTTTCGTTTTCAGAGCTTATCTGTACACAGTATTGGGGTGGCTAGCTACCCCTCAGAAACTATAAGTCTGAAACTCTGCAAGCTATCTAAAACAAAAGTAGGAGATAAACAACCTATGATTGGTGTTTATCTCCTACTCGATTTTGTGTAACTGCTTCGGAGTGAAGCTTAGCTTGAGACCCTATTTTGAACTGGGCTCTTAGCTTATGGACTCTGCTACCACACGATTACGCGCTGCTCGGGTGCAAGATACATTTTGTCTTCTGTAGATACTCTAAATGCATCGTAGAAGGCGTCGATGTTACGCAAGCACTGGTTTACACGTAGTAATCCTAAGCTGTGAACGTCGATTTGAGTTAGACGAGCTTCTTCTTCGGGAGTAATGTTCTGCCCCCACAGACGAGCGTATCCGATAAAGAAACGTTGGTCGATGCTAAAGCCATCGATGCTGTCTTTCGCTTTATCACGAAGAGCATTGTGCAACGCCATATGAGATACCAATACACCACCTTGGTCGGCAATGTTTTCGCCCAATGTAAGTGAGCCATTTGCCATTAGACCGGGAGCAATTTCGATAGCGTCGAACTGCTTAGCAAGCTTAGCAGCAGATGCATTAAATGCTTCGGCGTCGGCATTGGTCCACCAGTCGTTCATGTTGCCGTCTTTGTCGAAGTTACGACCTTGGTCATCAAATCCATGAGTCATTTCATGACCAATTACTACACCGATTCCACCATAGTTTACAGCATCGTCTGCATCCATATTGAAGAATGGAGGCTGTAGAATAGCTGCTGGGAAGCAGATTTCGTTGCTAGTAGGGTTGTAGTATGCATTTACGTCTTGAGGATTCATGTGCCAACGATCGCGATCGACCGGTTTGTTGAGGTCTGCCATGTTGTCTTCGTGAGCCCATTTGCGTACACTCTTGATGTTTGCGTAGAAGCTATCGCCTGCAATTTTCATTGTGCTATAGTCTTTCCACTTGTCGGGGTATCCGATTTTCACTGTAAAGGCATTCAGTTTTTCTTGTGCTTTAGCCTTTGTTTCGTCAGACATCCAGTCGAGATTAGCGATGCGTTCGCCAAGAGCAGTCTGTAGGTTCTTCACCATTACTAGCATTCTTTCTTTAGCTTCGGGTGGGAAGTATTGTTTTACGTATACTTCGCCCAACGCTTCACCAAGCATGTCATTTACTAGGTTTACAGCTCTACGCCAGCGAGGGTGCTGTTCTTTTGTTCCACTCATTTTGGCACTAAAGAAGTCGAAGTTAGCCTTCACAAAGTCGTCGCTCAAGAATGGAGCAGCATCCATGATGTTGTTTATCAAGAAGAAGTCTTTCAGCTCGTTGATGTCGACCTTTGCAAACCAAGTGTCGAAACGTTTGAAGAAGTCGAGTTGTGACACGTCCCAATCTTTTAGATCCGATAGGTTACGAACCTTTAGATAAGTATTCCAATCGAATGCCTTGTAAGTATCGGCAAAGCCTTTTACTTCGATCTTGTTGTAGTTGCGGTATGTATCGCGTAGCTCTTCATTGCTATACGACATGACAGCAATTTCTTTTTCGAGCTTCAAGGCGTTTTCTGCCATGCGCTTGGCATCTGCTTCTTCGTAGCCTGCAAGTTTAGCGATTTGCTCCATATAAGCTTTATAGGCAGCCATTATCTCTAAGCTATTTGCATCTGTCTTGGTGTAGTAGTCTTTGTTTCTGAGCGACAGTGAAGGTTGCACCAAGTGAAACATGTTCTCGTTGCTACTCTTTGGGTCTGTATAGACATAAGATCCGAAAAGAATGCTATTTCCTTCATTTGCCGACTCTGCAATCCAATTTACTGCTTGAGCCTTGTCTGCAATAGCCTCGATCTTTTTCAGCTCTTCGATGATTGGTTTTGCACCCAAGCTATTGCGAGTAGCGCTGTCCATTGCTTGACGATAAACTGTGGCCACACGGTATTCGTTTGTGCCAGGCTGGTGTTCGCCTTTGGCCAGAGTTTCTACGATTCCATGCACGCGCTCAAGGGTGCTATCGGCCAATACATCGAATGATCCGTAGCGGCTATAAGCAGGCTTCAGTGGGTTATTCTTGATCCATTGACCATTTACATAATGGTAGAAGTCGTCTTGTGGACGTACGGTAGTATCCATTGCTGTGAGGTCAATGGCAGGCACGCTAGCAGCTTTAGTTGCAGCAGCATCATTCTTTCCCGAGTTGCAGCCTGTAAGCAACATAGCACCTGCTACAGCAGGTACTATCAGGATTACTTTGAAATAGTTGTTCATATTTGTATTATTGGTTATTGTTGTTTCTTTTACTTAAAAGAGTTTTGCAGGATATTCTCCTGCATTTACTAGGGCTTGTAGCTTAGCCACTACCGATGGTCTATCCTCGGCATAAGTAACGCCAAACCACTCTGATGTAGTATCTAATACCTCTACTTCCGCTTTTTTGTTTTTTATAAGGTCGTTTACTACGGTTGGAATAAAGTACTCGCTCTTGGCTTCGTTTATGCGTTCGCGAAGGAAATCAATAAACATACGCTCCGAGTGCTCGAAGTACTCTGGGGTAAAGCCCCACATATTCATAGAGACAGGTGTGTTTTCGTGCAGCTCTTGCTCGATACCATTTTCGTCTTTGAATACGATTCGCCCTTCGATACGTTCGATACCAATACGTTCTACGACATCACTCAGGTTGCCCACTTCGTTTACTTCACAAACTCCTCGAGAAACGCCTCCACGCTCGCTAAGCGTATTGCCAACTCGGTATCCTACCATGCAATATTCTCCTTGCTTACCTTCCATTCGGGCAAGTTTTTCACGCAATACTTCGAAGCTATGACGCCCATAGAAGTCGTCGGCATTGATTACTGCAAAGGGTTCTTTGATGATGTCTTTTGCCATCAGCACGGCATGATTCGTTCCCCAGGGCTTCTCTCTGCCAGCTGGTAGTTCAAAGCCATCGGGTAGGGCATCTAGCTCCTGATATACGACAGCAACTTCAATTTTATCCTTATACTTTACGATTACTTCGTTGCGGAAGGCTTCGTCGAAAGATCGACGAATCACAAATACAAGGCGATCAAAACCTGCACGGATCGCATCATAGACACTATAATCCATTATAGTTTCTCCAGAAGGTCCCAAATGGTCTAACTGTTTGAGCCCACCATAGCGGCTACCCATCCCAGCAGCCAATACAAAAAGTGTTGCTTTACTCATGATTATTGTTGATAAATTGATTGACAGTATTGTGTTAAGCTCGTTTAAAGCTCAATTTCATCTATTTTATTAAGCCACATTTGACTATGAGCATCACTTGGCATACGCCACTCTCCTCGTGGCGACAAACTGATACAGCTCACCTTGGGCCCATCGGGCATGCAGTTTCGTTTAAACTGCTGAGCGAAGAATCGTCGGAAGAAGACTCTCATCCAATGTTTGATATCTTTGGGGGTATATTCATCTTTGAATGCTACTGTAGCGAGGAAAAAGATCTTCTCGGGGTCGAACTCATTGTATAGGAAGTTGTAGATGAAGAAGTCGTGCAATTCGTATGGCCCTACCAGACTCTCGGTTGCTTGCATGATGTTTCCAGATTCGTCTGTAGGAGTAAGCTCTGGACTAATGGGGGTTGCCAATACATCCAACAATACTTGCCTAGCTTTGGCACTGAGCTTTTGATCTTTTGCCACATAGGTCAGGAGGTCTTGTATCAGAGTCTTTACTACTCCAGCGTTGAGCGCATACATGGACATATGGTCTCCATTGAATGTAGCCCAGCCAAGTGCCATCTCAGATAGGTCGCCTGTACCTATTACCGGGGCAGAGAGCTTATTGCCCATATCCATTAGTATCTGGGTGCGCTCTCTTGCCTGCGTGTTTTCGAAAGTGATATCGTGTTGGTTGGGGTCGTGCCCAATCATTTCGAAGTGTTGCAAGCATGCATCTTTGATATCTATTTCGATGCCAGTTACCCCCAACTCTTCGATAAGTGTTAGCGAGTTTTCGTAGGTGCGCTTTGAGGTTCCAAAGCCCGGCATTGTAATAGCAATGATGTTTTTACGCGGCAGGCTTAGTGAGTCGAAGGTCTTTGCCAATACCATCAGGGCATGCGTCGAATCAAGGCCGCCCGACAATCCTAATACTGCTTTTTCTGCATGTATATGCCTTAGTCTTTGTGCCAAAGCACTTACCTGTATGTTGATAATCTCTTGACAGCGTTCGTCTTTGTCGGCCTTGGAGGGCATAAATGGCTTCGCCTCAATTTGGCGTGTCATCGGTAGTGAATCGTTTTGACTACGCAAATTGAAGGGTATAGATGAGAATCGTTCGTCTGCAGTAAAGCGAGTAACAGCAGCTTTGAAGCTACTATTTATGAGGCGTTCGTTTTGAATATGCTGCACATCAATATCGCTGATGATCATCCGTTCGCTGTATTCAAAACGCGGCATTTCTTCTACTATCTCGCCCAGCTCGGCGATGAATGCTTTGCCTGTGTATACCAAGTCTGTAGAGCTCTCGCCAAACCCACAGCTGGCATATACATAGGCAGATAGTCCCTGCGACGATACGGCACGGATGAGTGAACGCAAGTAGCCATGCTTGCCAGCGTTTTCGTTGCTAGCCGAAAGGTTGAAGATGATCTGTGCACCATATAGAGCCAGTCTGGTGCCAGGAGTAAAGGGGGTCCACAGGTCTTCGCAGATCTCGATACCTACACCTACATTGCCCGATCGAAAGGTAAGGTTGTGTCCGATGGGTACTTCGTGCTTACCCAAGTAAACTGTAGAGTACTGCAAGGCGTCGGAGGCTGAAAACCAACGAGCTTCTTGAAACTCTCTATAGTTTGGTAAGTAGGTCTTAGGAATGGCCCCTAGTATCTCGCCCGATTGGAAAGCTACCGCAGCATTGAATAGTTTCTCTTCCACGCGCAATGGCATACCCACTATGACCATAACCTTCGTGTGGCGTGTAGCCTCTACTAGCTTGCAGAGGGCCAACTCTGCTTCGTTGAGCAAAAAGGGCTGCAAAAACAGATCGCCACAGGTATAGCCCGTTATTCCCAATTCGGGGAAGCATAGTATTTCAACGCCTTTGGTTTCGGCCTCAAGTACCATCGCTTCCATGCGAGAAATATTATAATCGCAGTCGGCTACCTTTACAAAAGGGACAGCGGCTGCTACTTTTACAAATCCGTACTTCATAGGTTCAGAAAGATTGATTAAGTGCCGAAAAGATAAACTGATCAGTTTACAAAGTTGCTTGCAAAGTTACGCAGATTATCAATGGTAGCCAAGCTAATGGCTTAGCACTTTCAAAGGGGGAAATAACTTAGAAACTATTTTGCTGCTTTTAATCCCAAGTAATGCTTTCGCTCTTCAGGCTCCAGCTTTTCGATAGCATAGCGCAGTGCAGTACGAGGCATGCTGTGGGCATGAGTATCGATGAAGGCATAATAGCGTGCAGGGTCTTTTTTGCCAAGTTCGCGAAGCATCCATCCTAGGGCCTTGTGGATGAGGTCGTGCTTGTGATGTAGTAGTATCTCTCCCACACGTAGCGTATCGTCGTAGATGCCCTTTCGTATGAGTCCCCAGTTGGCTACCATAGCAATACGTTGCTCCCAGAGCAAGTCGGAATGGGCTAGTCTGTCTAGCAGTTTAGCTCTTTTTTCGGCAGGCCAAGTAGCCACATAGTAACCCACAATGCGTGGAGCAGAAGAGTCTACTAAGTCCCAGTTGTTTACATGATGGGTGTTGCTAAGGTAGAGGTCGAGAATGGCTTGCTTCTCTGCATTGTCTTTGCTGCGTTCGCTTTGCTGCGCTAGGGCGATCAGAGCTAGCAGTCTCATTTCGTGTTCTTGGCGTTGCAAGAGCTGTTCCAAAACTCCAAGCGACCACGGGCGATACTTCTTTTCGTAGCTTTTGATATCCGGAACACTTAGACCCAAAAACAGATCGCCCTCGGCATACTCGCCTGGACCCGTCTTGAAGTAGCGCTGCGAATGTTGGGCTCGCTCAGGATCGGCCATCAACCGAAAGTCTTCGATGGTCTTCAGTAGAATAAACTCATCGTGAGTCATAAGACATCGGACCAGGCCTCTTTTCGGCCAATCAACTTTACGGCATACGAGCATATTGGAACTATTTTCCACCCTTCACGTCTGCATAAAGCTACACACTCTTCTACTAACTTCTCGGCAACTCCTTGTCCTCGATACTCTGGATTTACTACCGTATGCTCGAGTAGTAGTTTGTCGTCGTCGAGGGTATAACTTACGTAGCCCATGTAGAGCGCATTCGCTTCGTCGTAGGCTTTAATCTCTCCAGCTTTGGCTGTTGTATGGTGTTCTAATTTCATTGTTCTGATTCTTGTTGGCTGTTTTTACTCTCTGCACTCGCTTGCTTGGCTATAATCTCTGCTTTTATGGACGAGCCAATAATCTCTTGTGTGCGACGTGCTGCGTACTGAATATTCATGGGGGGCTCGCCAAAGTCAGAGATCATTAGGGCGGGGTGTACAGTTAGTGTTAGTCTGCGTGGCCTTGGGATGATTTTTCCAGTTGGTAGTGCGTCGAACGACCCGTCTAATGAGATCGGAATGATAGGGGCATTAAGAGCCGAAGCCATCACGAATCCTCCTTTCTTGAAGCGACTCATTCTACCCGTTTTGCTGCGGCTACCTTCTGGGAAGATGAATATCGAACTGCCCTCGCTT
Source organism: uncultured Porphyromonas sp. (assembly GCA_964535945.1). GTDB lineage: Bacteria > Bacteroidota > Bacteroidia > Bacteroidales > Porphyromonadaceae > Porphyromonas. Next base: position 13,759 of record CAZHWP010000020.1, on the reverse strand, counting down.
AAAACTCGTTGCGCATCGCTTATAGTACGCTGGATAGATGAGGGTTTCTTCTCGTCTACATAAATAAAACCTGCAGCTTCACAGGCTTTACCAACTAAAGGGATCTTCCTGATACCTTCTTTTAGTACCCATTTGAAGGGTAACCCTAAGTACCCGTACATCATGAAAATGTCGAAGGCTCCTTGGTGATTTGCCATGACTACGTAGGCTCCCTTGCGATCTGGTAGATGCTCTTTGCCCTTTACTTTGATGGGACAAAGAGCGATGAGTAGGGTAGCCTTAGACCAATACCTGCCTGGGTAATAGGCAAAGATTCGACTGTAGCCCAAAAGACTACCTATAGTAGTAGAGAGAGCTGTAAGGATGGTTAGTAGCAGAAATACGGGTCCGGCGAAAACTAACCAATATAGAAGGTACAATAGACGTAGCATAGACAGTTATATTCGTTGATACAAATGTAAGCAAAAATCCCAATCAACGAGACTTTTGTTTTATGCCTGAAGTCTGTACAGTGAGGTGTATAGATTTTTGAGTTATAGCATAATAGAGGGCAATAGCTATCAAAAACGTTGTAATTTGAGAGAATAGGGTTTCTTGTCTAGCAAAAAGTACTGCTAATTGAAGAATTATTGCTTTATTTGCAGTTAGAAAACTTTGCAAAGAATAAAAACAAGATATTGATATGAACAAGATCTCAACTTACCTCGGTGCCATCGTCCTTTTGATTGGAGTTTTGGTACTCGCAATTCCCGAATTTACTAGTACAACGAGCAATTTTAGCCTATTCCTAGGTCTAATTCTTGTAATTGTAGGTTACTTATCTCACATCTTCTTTGTTCGTAAGTCTAAAGTCGAAGATTAAGAGCAAGCGGAGTTCGAGGAACTTTTAGTAAAACTACAAAACAGCCCTTAGCAGTAATCATTACTCGCTAAGGGCTGTTTTCGATTAAGGGGTCAAAGGTTTATTTACCTCTTTGCTAGTTGACTCTTTCTTAGAAGCACATTGCAAATCCGGTAACATATTCGATGTTGTTGTTACTTACCACATCCTTGCTGCGCAGCGTTAAGCCCATATAGGGTTCTATGCGAATTCGCCTAAACTGGATACCGCAACCAATAGAGAAATGTGTGAAGAAAGTGTTGTCGTATCTTTCTCTCTCGTAGTATCCATGATTTGTCCACACTTTAGATTGGTAAAAGTAGTGTTCGATACCCGATCTTACTAGATAGGTGGGCGATACTTTGCGGTCGAGCATCATACCTCCCAGTTCGATGAACATAGGTATGCCCAATTGGTTGTAGTAGCTACCATCGCCATGATCTTGGTTGAATAGGGGAAGGATAAAACCTGTACCTCCTCGTAATTGTAGGTGTTTGTTGAATTGAATCCCATGTGATGTTAGTACAGAAAGGTTGTACTCTGAGCCCCACTGAGCTTCCACACGTCCGCTGTATCTGATCTTTTGCTTGGACCTAGATTGTGCAAATGCAGTGAAAGATGTGAGTAGGAAGATAAGCACTAAGGTGCTAGAGAAAATAAGCTTTTTCATTTTTTCTTATTGTTTGAATAATTATAGATCGTCATCAGACACTCTTGGCAGTCGAACTGTAGCCTCAAGTCCATCGAGCCATTAACAAGACGTAGTGGCTCTGAATAGGGGAGGACCGACTGGCCAAGGCGTGGGCAATGCCCGAGGAAGGCCTTGAGGCAATGCTTGGAGCTCATGAGGGCAGCGCTATCGTCGCTCGCAATTTCAAAGGCGGGCTTGATGTCGGTTGCTCCTAGCTGCTTGTAGTAGTCTGCTGCCATAGCGTTGCTCACGTTGTGCCGATAGTCGAGCGTCTTGTTTTGATACGACTTGCTAATAACGGACTTGCGGGTTTCTTTATTGTAGGTCTTGCGGGTCGGGGTTTTTGCCACTTCGATGAAGCGTTCTGTAGCCTCTCGTCTGAGCTTGGCCAATTGCGAATTGGCAATGAAGAACTCTTGGCTCAGAGCAAGCTCAACATCTTCTGCTACTAGCGGAGTATTACCAAGCTTGCTTAGTTGCAATTTGATCTCCTCGGGGCGGAATGTTTTGGCAAGTTCGAGTGGTGCATCGAGTTGCACCGATGCAGTTTGGTAGTGCTCTGCCGAAATACTTAGGCGGAAACCTGAAGAGGTATCTTCGAGCTTGAGCAGGACAGGAATGCGTCGGCGTGCGCTATTCTCGTCTTTTAGTATGCGTTCGTACTTGAGGTCGAAGTTGCGATAGAGCACCGTGCCAGCAGTTATTGCCAGGGGCTTGTCGAGCTCAATGCTTGCATCTTCGTATACCTTGATTACACTCGACCCCTGCCATAGTGAGTCTGTTCCCAAAAGGCAGACTCCATCGCCTGGCACAATGCTCTCAGTTTTGTTGTGATACTCTAAGTGCACTCTATTTCCTTTGCTTCGTAGTACCGTCCCGATTGCTTTGCCTATACTCTTGTTTGTATAGGGGTTGATGCTGCTGCTTTGCTTGGAGTTTTTGCCGTGAAGCAAGGACGTAAAGCCTCTGTTGAAGCTGCGGCTTGGGTCTGGCGTAAAACGATACTCATGAACACCTACCGACTGCCTGCAATATAGATGGGGCTGCTCGGCAATGAGCTGGTCGATCAGTTGACGGTAATAAGCAACTGTATTCTTGACGTACGACGGGCCTTTGAGCCGACCTTCGATCTTGAACGAGCGAATGCCAGCCTCTAACATTTGACGAAGCTCTTGGCTACGATTCATGTCTTTTGGCGAGAGTAAGTATTGATCCTTCAGGATTACCTGGTCCTTGGCATCGATCAGCGTGTAGGGTAGTCTGCATAGCTGGGCACAATCACCCCTATTGGCACTCCGTCCTTTGAATTGTTGCGAAAGGTAGCAGCGTCCGCTATAGCTTACGCAGAGTGAACCATGTACAAAGGCTTCGATTCTGACTTCGGGGCAAGCTTGCGCAATATTTCGTGTTTGCTTTAGGTCGAGCTCTCTAGCTAATACCACCTGCTCAATTCCGGCTTCAGCCAACTCTTTGACCCGTTCTATGCTATCGATATGGCATTGTGTACTGGCGTGAAGAGCTATGGGGGTGGTGTTGCTTTGGATCAGTCCCATGTCTTGCACTATGATGGCATCGACATCACGTTCGTACAGCTGCTCTATTAGTTTGAGAGCTTCTTCGATTTCGCTATCGTATAGAATTGTGTTGAGTGCTACATAGATCTTAGCACGATATAGTTGAGCCTCGAGGCAGAGTGCGGCAATGTCTTCGAGCGAGACCGCAGCAGCTTGGCGAGCGCCGAAGGATGGAGCACCAATATAAATAGCGTCCGCCCCATGACTTAGTGCGGCGATACCAGTGTATAAATCCTTGGCAGGAGCTAGTAGCTCAATGGCTTGGAGCATCTATTTTGTGAGCATTACAATTTGGACCCATATGCCAAGTCGCCTGCATCGCCAAGTCCTGGCACAATATAGGCGTGCTCATCGATACCTGGATCGAGGGCTGCCACCCACACTTGAGCATCACCTTCGAGGTGAGTCTCGAGGTGTTCGATGGCTGGTTGGCTTGCAATGATCGAAGCAATATGTAGTTCCTTGGGTTTTCCATGTCGCAGCAAAGCTTTGTATGCCAGCTCCATAGAGGCTCCCGTAGCGAGCATCGGATCACATAGTATGAGGGTTTTTCCTTCTAGCGAAGGGGCGGCGAGGTACTCGACGTGAATATCGAAGTTTAGTCTATCCTTATACTTGCGATAGGCCGACACGAATGCATTCTCTGCATAGTCGAAATAGCTAATGAATCCTTCATGAAAAGGAAGTCCGGCACGCAGTATTGTTCCCAGTACTACATCGTTGGGAGGTAAGAGGCATATCGATTCTCCTAGCGGTGTACGACACGTAGTAGGCGTAGCCGTTAATACTTTGCTTATTTCGTATGCCATGAGCTGTCCGCAACGCTCGATGTTTCTTCTAAAGCGCAAAGAGTCGCCTTGAATGTCCACGTTGCGCATTTCGTAGACATAGCGATTGAGAAGAGAGCTAGACTCTCCTAAGTTTATTACTTTCACAGGGCTATAACTTTACTTATTGCTGCAAAAATACAATATCTTTGCAGTACAAAGCGTTATCAGCACAAACAATATGCATAATAACAATATATATAGCTCGCTCCGATCTGCATCAATTAGCCTTATTTCTTTCTTGTTGCTTTTTGCTTGTAGCTTGTCATTGCACGCTCAGCGCGAAAGGATGCAGAATAGGCCATATGCCGATTACAGCAAGTATCACCTAGGCTTTCATGTAGGTGTACATGTACAAGACCTTGTAATTCGCAACTCTGGCCTCTCTCTCGCTCCGCTCGATGGTAAGGTGCTTTATGCCGAGGTTCCAACTTATACACCTGGTTTTAGTGTGGGTGTGATAGGAGATATGGCTCTATCCGAGAATCTTAATTTAAGGATCGTGCCTACTCTTCACTTTGGCGATAAGGTGTATGCCTACTCTGACGGCAAAGAAAAGATCGAGCGTTTTACTGTTCGCTCCAATTACCTAGAAGTGCCACTCTTATTGAAGTATAGTTCTAGAAGACTCAATAATATGCGTCCATATTTGATAGGAGGCATCTACGGCTCGATGGAGATGGGACGTAAAAAAGGTCAGCCGATCTATCACAAAGCTGTGGACTATGGATTGCAAATAGGTATGGGATGTAATATCTATTTACCATTCTTTAAGCTCTGTCCCGAATTGCGCTTTGCCTTTGGTCTGCCCAATGTGGTAGAGCATGATAGACCAGATCTGGTTGATGACAATAATATAGTCTACACACAAGCAATCAAGAAGGCTCAAACACGCATGATTATGCTTACATTCAACTTCGAATAGTCTAGATCGCCTCTCATAACCTTTGAGAAAGGATGCATCGCAAAAGGACTAAAAATAAAAGAAGGCTCTTCCAACAATCTGGAAGAGCCTTCTTTAGTATAAGAGTCGCTATGGATTATCTACTCAGTAACTGCTGTGCTTTAAGCGTATTTTGCATCAGCGATACAATAGTCATTGGACCTACTCCGCCTGGTACTGGAGTGATGTACGAACAAAGTGGAGCTACTTCGTCGAAGCTTACATCGCCACTAATTCTAAATCCGCTCTTACGAGTATCGTCTGCAATACGTGTAATCCCAACGTCTATGATAACTGCACCTTGCTTTACCATATCTGCAGTAACGAATCCAGGCTGCCCCAAAGCAGCAATGATAATATCTGCATTGCGGCATATCTCTTTGATGTTTTCGGTGCGACTATGGCAGATCGTAACAGTACAGTCGCCAGGAACACCCTTGCGTAGCATCAGCTGCGACATGGGCTTACCTACAATATTGCTGCGACCAAGTATAACACAATGTTTGCCTTTGGTATCTATCTGGTAGTGCTTTAGTAGCTCTATGATACCTTGAGGAGTGGCGGGTAAGAACCCAGGCAGTCCGATGCTAAGACGACCAACATTGATCGGATGAAATCCGTCTACATCTTTGCTAGGGTCAACAGCCTCGATTACTTTTTGCTCGTTGATGTGTTTAGGCAAAGGCATCTGCACAATGAAGCCATCAATGTCTTCGTCTTGGTTTAGAAGTTCAATTTCTTTTAAGAGCTGTTCCTCAGTAATATCAGATTCGAAGCGCTTGAGCGACGAGTTAAAGCCAATTTGTTCGCAGGCTTTTAGTTTGCTCGCCACATATGTTTCGCTTCCACCATCATGTCCTACCAAGATCGCTGATAGGTGAGGGCGCTTTCCTCCAGCGTCTAAGATTTTTTGAACTTCGGCTGCTAGCTCTCCTTTTATTTGCTCAGATACTTTCTTGCCATCGAGTATTTGAAAGGTATTATTCATACGTTGTTCTTATTATTTATATGTTAGTAATATCCCTATGGCCTATATAACTGAGGCTTAAGGTTTTTTTCTTCCCATCGGCATTTTAGGCATCTTTGGCATTTTACCTCCCTTGAAGCCTTGAATACTTTTCATCATCTTTCGGGTCTGATCAAACTGAGTAATCAGTCTGTTCACTTCTTGCAAGGTTGTACCACTACCCATTGCAATGCGCTTACGCCTTTGTCCGTTCAATAGGCTAGGGTGCTTGCGCTCATCGGGAGTCATGGAGTGGATGATAGCTTCGATGCCTTTGAATGCGTCATCGTCGATGTCAATATCCTTAATAGCCTTTCCCACTCCGGGTATCATGGCAGCCAAGTCTTTGAGGTTACCCATTTTCTTGATCTGCTGTATCTGTCCCAAGAAGTCATTAAAGTCAAATTGGTTCTTAGCAATTTTTTCTTCAAGCTTACGTGCTTCTTTTTCGTCGAATTGTTCTTGAGCACGTTCTACCAGAGAAATGATATCACCCATGCCGAGTATACGATCTGCCATACGCTCGGGGTGGAATGCATCAATAGCTTCGAGCTTCTCGCCAGTACCAACAAACTTGATTGGCTTATCTACTACAGCTCTAATAGATAGCGCTGTACCTCCTCTAGTGTCTCCATCGAGCTTGGTCAGTACTACGCCATCGAAGTTGAGTCTATCATTAAAAGCCTTGGCTGTATTTACTGCGTCCTGCCCAGTCATAGAGTCTACTACGAAAAGTATCTCCGAGGGTGAGATTGCATTCTTTATGGCAGCAATCTCCTGCATCATCTCTTCGTCGATAGCCAAACGTCCCGCTGTATCAACTATAACAACGTCGTTGCCTTGTTGTTTAGCTTGGCTAATCGCATTCTTTGCAATTTGTACAGGATCCTTGCTGTCTACTTCGCTGTATACTGGTACAGAAAGCTGTTCGCCCAATATGCGTAGCTGCTCAATCGCAGCAGGTCTATATACGTCGCAAGCCACTAGAAGGGGCTTTTTGCTCTGTTTGTTTTTGAGCATATTGGCAAGCTTGCCCGAGAAGGTAGTTTTTCCCGATCCTTGCAAACCACTCATTAAAATAATGGCAGGGTTGCCATCGAGATTCAACGAAACAGCCTCGCTACCCATCAAGATTGCAAGTTCGTCTCGTACGATCTTTACCATCAGTTCGCTGGGTTTTACGGCCGTGAGCACATTCTGTCCCAGCGCTTTGGTCTTGACTGTTTCAGTAAAGTCTTTCGCGACGTTGTAGTTTACGTCGGCGTCGAGCAATGCTCTGCGCACATCTTTGAGTGTCTCGGCAACGTTTATTTCACTAATTCTGCCCTCGCCTTTGAGTAGTTTAAACGATCGCTCGAGGCGTTCACTGAGATTTTCGAACATGATATTTCTTCTTATTTTATCAATTGCAGTGGCAAATACAACTTAATGGTATAGCCACTGCAATTACTTGTTATTATTCAATATGTATGATTCTGAGTCCTTATATTGCTTGAAGTAAGAGCTATGCAAGTTTTAGAGTAGATGATTACTTTCGTCTGGGAAGATCACAGCTGGTTTAAACTCCCTAGCTTCTTCTAGCTTCATCCAAGCATAAGCCATGATAATGACCACATCACTTGGCTGTACCAATCGAGCAGCAGCACCATTAAGGCATATGACACCACTTCCACGTTCGCCAGCTATAGTATACGTTTCAAATCTAGCTCCGTTATTGTTGTTTACAATTTGCACTTTCTCGCCTTCTATCAAGTTAGATGCGTCCATCAAGTCTTTGTCGATGGTGATACTACCAACATAGTTAAGATTGGCTTCGGTAACAGTGGCTCGGTGGATTTTTGATTTTATTACTTCAACGTACATAGTATTTTTTAGACGCGTATTTGTATTCAGCTAATTACGCTTTTAGATCCCATTTTTGTCAACGATCAGCCGTCTTCTCACAAATGAGTATGCAAAAACGCATGCAAAGTAACGAGTATTTGATGAATTTAGCAAACTCTTGTCTTCACTATCTGGCCGTGTAAAGCTGGTGTAGAAGGGTAGTTAAAAAGAGCATTAACTATGGTCAGTCATTTTCTGCACAGTCACCATCAGGTTCTATTTACTTGCGTCTTCTCCTGTTGTTTTTGTTCTTAGTGTTGCTCGGATAAACCTCTTCGAGTTTGCTTAGTATATCTTCTCCACGTAGATTGCGATGCACAATTTTTCCTTCAGGGTTTATAAGTAATATCTGCGGTATGCCAGTTATGCCATAGTTGAAGGCAGCATCTGAATTTTCGCTATTGTCAAAAATTTGAGGCCAAGATGTTTCAAGTTTAGCTAGAGCAGCTTTGTGTTGCTCAGGCGTATCCCAGACCGCAATGCTAACTACCTGAAGTCCCCTTCTTGAGTATTTCTCGTAGGCGCTCTTCAAATATGGAATCTCGTCACGGCAAGGTGCACACCACGATGACCAAAAGTCAACCAAGGTGTAATTGCCTTGACTGAGGTAATGGCTCAGTCTAAGTGTGTCACCAGTACTTGAGTCAATACCTACTACCTCTTTGTAATCATTTCCAACTCTGCTAGAAACTAGGTTGTCATACAATGCTAAAGCTTTGCTAATCTGTTTATTCTTTTGCACCACTGGACCAGCCATTTCTTTAAGCTCTAAGGCTCGTATTGCATCGTCTGGGCGATTGTGAAGTAAGGCAAGGAAGCTCTTGACTCCCAACGCATCGTTGTGGTGCTCGGTGAATAAGTCGCTTGCTAATTCAGCTTCACGGCTCTGCATCTTATCGAAGGCCTCGGTCAGTTTTTTTTCTATTTCGAGTTGAGTATGATTGTTGCTGTCGGATTGTAGCTTCTGAATGAACTCAAGAAATTCCTGATTGATCTGTATTCTCGTAGCGTTATACTTCGTATTGGCGTCGTTTAGTTTAGTGCCAGTAGCCGTATTTTTGCCGATATTGGCAATGATTTCGCCATTTTCGAGTACAAAATCTAGGGCTGGCAGATCTAGTTCGTAAGTACTTATATATGCCAGTACTGCAGTATCCACTCTATCTCCCTTGAAAGTGAAGCGTCCATTTCGTACCAGTGTACTATCTAGCTTTATGTCATCATGGAGCTGTAAGAATACTAACTTTCCGTCGAGATGGATCATAGAATCTACGCTACCTTTGATAATGTATCCTTTTTTTTTTTTGTGGCAGCCACTCAGAGCCAATAGGCAAAGTAGGGCTACGAGAAAAGTCCTTGTTGTTGACATTGTTCCGATTGTAAGAATTGTATTTTCAGCTATGTCTTTATTCACAAAAATACTATTTTTTCTTTTATTAGTCAACTTTTGCTCATTCTCGACATTTGCAGTGCTTTGTAGATATTCATAGTTGATATTCGATTCCTTGTGAGCGGAAAGACTCTTTATCCCTATCGGTTCTCTCGATAATGATGCTTGGAGTAATCGTACAACAGGTTAGTTTTTAGCTTGTTAGCTTTGGGAGATAGGAGTAATTCGTAGGTTGCTCTAAAATCATTGACTTTGCCATTGAACTGTCCGCTCCATTTTGCGCGTTTTTTGTATCTTTGCACAGGATTTTAGACAGGTCTGTTTGTGTAACTTTGGGGCACTCCGAAAAGCCTTTGGCAGTCGCTGTCCAAAAGATTCTGGATACTGATCAGCAAAAGAAAAATGATAGGAAACTCTTATGGTAGATACTAAGTACATCTTTGTAACGGGAGGCGTGGTCTCGTCGTTGGGAAAAGGCATCGTGGCAGCGTCGTTAGGAAAGTTGCTACAAGCGCGGGGATACAGTGTGACGATTCAGAAGTTCGACCCCTATATTAACATCGATCCTGGCACCCTCAATCCTTATGAACATGGTGAGTGCTATGTAACCGCCGATGGGCATGAAGCCGACTTGGACTTAGGTCACTATGAGCGATTCCTCAATATTAATACTTCGCGTGGCAATAATATCACTACAGGCCGTATATACCAAAATGTAATCCGCAAGGAACGTAAAGGTGAGTATATGGGCAAGACAGTGCAAGTGGTTCCACATATTACTGATGAGATAAAGCGTAATGTCAAAATCTTGGGTCAGAAAAATCAGTATCAGTTTGTTATTACCGAAATCGGTGGCACTGTTGGCGATATAGAGTCTCTCCCTTTTCTCGAAAGTGTGCGCCAGCTTAAATGGGAGCTTGGTCAAAACTGCATCTGTGTACACTTGACCTTTGTTCCTTATATTGCTGCTGCAGGCGAGGTGAAAACCAAGCCCACCCAACACTCGGTAAAGCAACTTCAAGAGGTAGGTATTCAGCCAGATATCTTGGTTTTGCGTACCGAACACGAGCTAAAGCCAGACATTCTACGCAAGGTCGCTCTTTTCTGTAATGTCTCGCCAGAGTCTGTTATTCAAAATATCGACCTCTCTACCATCTACGAAGTGCCATTGGTACTACAGGAGCAAAAGCTTGACGAAACATTGTTGCGTAAGGTAGGATTGGAAGTAAAGGGCGAGCCAGACATGAAGGAGTGGAACGCATTCCTCGATCGTAAAAATAAGGCCGTTAAGGGACTTAATATAGCCCTAGTTGGAAAGTACGTTGAGCTTCAAGATGCTTACAAGTCGATCGATGAATCGCTACTACAAGCCACTATATATAATGGTAGAAAATTAAATCTTGTAAGTATCCAGAGCGAAAAACTTACGGAAGAAAATGTTGCCGAACAGCTCAAGGATATGGACGGCGTTTTGGTTGCCCCTGGCTTTGGAGCCCGTGGTGTAGAAGGCAAGTTGTGTGCCCTTAAGTATTGTAGAGAGAATGATTTACCAACGCTGGGTATCTGTTTGGGAATGCAGTGTATGGTGATAGAGTTTGCTCGCAATGTATTGGGGTGGTCCGATGCCAATACTTCTGAAATTACACTTAATACTGAACACCGAGTAATAGACCTGATGGATGAACAGAAGACTGTAACAGATCTTGGTGGATCGATGCGACTTGGTGCTTATGACTGTTCGTTAAAGAAGGGTAGTAAGCTAGCTCAAGCATATGGTTCTGAGTTTATCCAAGAACGACACAGACACCGCTTCGAATTTAACAGCCAGTATCGCGAGGTTTTCGAGCAAGCTGGTATGTTGTGTGTGGGTGAAAATCCAGAGACTGGTCTTGTAGAAGCAGTTGAGTTGCCTTCCAATACATGGTATGTGGGAGTGCAATTCCACCCCGAGTACAATAGTACAGTTTTAAAGCCCAATCCTCTGTTTATTGCTTTTGTGAAAGAGGCAATCAAAGAAAGCGAAAAGAAGAATTCTAATTAATATAAATACGAAAAAACATTACGAAGCAGTAGAGCCATAAAACTAGATTTTGATAAGGCTCATGCATCGATTTTTAATACATGGATAAGAATACAATCATTGGACTCGTATTAATCGGGCTTGTTGTTTTAGGGTTTAGCTGGCTCAATAGACCAGACCCTGCTGCCATTGAAGCAAGGCAGCAAGCGCAGCGAGAAGCGTTCAGACAAGACTCATTGGCCATCGTTGAGGCAGATAGCTTGCAAGCATTGGCAGATGCAGCCAGATTGGCCACCGATACGAGCTCAGTAACAGATAAGTTGCAGATGCAATACGGCTTGCTTAGCAAAGCAGCCTCGGGAACAAGCCAAAGTTTCCAACTGAAAAACAAACACGTTGAGCTTAGTATTTCCTCCAAGGGGGCAGCCATTGAGTCAGTTAAGTTGCCAGAATACAAGACATACGATGGCAAAGATTTATACCTATTCACCGAAGAGGATGTAAACTTTAATCTACCACTTCGTACTGCCGATAGTAGGATGGTTGATACGCAAGATCTCTACTTCCAGGCGATAAGTCAGACGGATTCGTCGCTCACAATGCGACTCAGCCTCGATAGTGCAGCCTATCTCGATATAGCCTATACACTATTGAAGGATGACTACCGTGTGAAAATGCATATTAGTGGTCAAAACTTGCATCAGATTTTTCCCTCGAATATGACCATGCAAGATCTCGAGTGGAAGCAACGTATCAGAAGACAAGAGAAATCATGGAAGTTTGAAAATCAATACTCCAGCATCTACTATAAGTTTCCATCGGGCGATGTCGACCGTCTGAGTGAGCTAAAGAACGATACAGAGTCGGTGAAAGAACCTATTAAGTGGGTTGCATTCAAAGATAAGTACTTTAGTGCTGTTTTGATTTCTGAAAATAACTTCGAGAATAATAAGCTCGAGACCAAAGTGTACCCATCAGATTCCGAGTTCATCAAAGATTGCTCTATGCAGGCTACGTTTCCCTTTGATACAAGAGCGGGAACGGAGGCTAATTTCGAGTTTTTCTTTGGCCCATTGAAGTATAAAATGCTGAGTGGGTATGACAAAGGATTAGCTTCGGCGGACAAATTGAATCTCGAGCGCTTGGTGTACTTAGGTGCTAGCGTATTCCGATTGATCAATCAGTTTATGATCATCCCTACAGTGGAGCTTCTCAAGGGTTTTATCTCAAATTGGGGTATCATGATTTTGGTGCTTACTATCCTTATCAAGCTTTTGATCTCACCATTGACGTTCAAAAGCTACTTGTCATCGGCAAAAATGCGTGTGCTACGTCCGCAAGTAAAGGCCATCAGTGATAAGTTCCCAGGCAAAGACCAAGAAACGATGATGAAAAAGCAACAAGCTACGATGTCGCTCTATCGATCGGCTGGAGCCAGCCCAATGAGTGGCTGTTTGCCCATGCTTATTCAGATGCCGTTCTTGATTGCTATGTACATGTATTTCCCCACCTCGATCGATCTTAGGCAACAGAGCTTCCTTTGGGCCAATGACCTTTCGTCTTACGATGCTATTATTTCGTGGACGGGAAATATCCCTCTCGTAACCAACTACTTGGGCAATCATATCAGTTTGTTTTGTCTCTTAATGACTATTACAAACATCTTCTACACGAAGTATACTATGAGCCAAAACGATACGGGACAAGAAGGAATGGCAGCAATGAAGTGGATGCCATACATCATGTCTGTCATGTTTTTCTTCTTCTTCAACCAAAATGCGTCAGGCCTAAGTTATTATTACTTCCTCTCATCGCTCATTACGATACTTCAGTACTTAGCTTCGCGATATATCATCAACGAAGATAAGCTGCTCAAGCAATTGGAGGAAAACAAAAAGAAGCCTAGAAAGAAGTCGAAGTGGATGGCGCGACTCGAAGAAGCCCAAAAGCAACAAGAGGCAATGCGTAGGCAACAACAAAAAGGAAAAAGATAATATCTAATGATAAGAACTGGTAATATGAGACAGCCTTGCGGAAGACTCTATTACCATTTCTTTTATACAAGCTAACAAAAGAGCATGGAGCTACTAAAACATGAGTGTGGAATAGCTATGGTGAGACTAAGAAAGCCACTTGCATACTATCAAGAGAAGTATGGCAGCTGGATGTATGGTCTCAATAAGCTATATCTTTTGATGGAGAAACAGCACAATAGAGGTCAGGAGGGTGCTGGACTAGCCGTAGTAAAGAAGAAAGCCTTCCCTGGCGATGAGTACTTATTTCGAGAGAGGGCTGAAGGAAGCAATGCGATTTCTGAAATTTTCGATGCAGTATTTGATAACTTCCAAAAGCTCAGCCCCGAAGAGCTGGCCGACGCTAAATTTGCCGAAGAACGCTTGCCATTTGCAGGAGAGAGTTATATAGGACACCTTAGGTATAGCACTACTGGCCGTAGCGGCCTCAGTTTCGTTCACCCAATGGTAAGACGTAGTAACTGGCGTGCCAAGTGTCTTAGTATCTGTGGCAACTTTAACCTGACTAATG
>CAZHWP010000019.1:29705-34030 GCA_964535945.1 uncultured Porphyromonas sp. | reverse complement strand
ACAATTATTACTGCCCCGAAGAACTGGAGGCTGCCATCGCAGAGTTTGTGGATTATTACAACAACGAACGTTATCACGAATCGCTTGATAACCTTACTCCTGCCGACGTTTATATGGGTAGAGGAGATAAAATATTAAAAATCAGAAAACAAATTAAAATAGATACACTAAAATGGAGACGAAAAAAATACGAGATGAGTAAAATAACCTGGGACACTGACAATAATATTTTTCTTTTCGAACGCCCTCTCACAAAAAAAGGAGGGTTTTGAAAAGAAAAATATCCTAAAACCAATTAGATTAAAAATAAATTAACTAAACTTGCAGTGGTAAACTTTAGTTTGAAGACATACATCAGGGGGGCTCATTCTTGACTTCAACCTCAGTCAACTCCCAACAGGAAAAAAGGAATAATAAAACTATACTATGGATAACTCCAAATGGGCAACTAATAACTATAATAATACACAAACCATAGAGAGTCCAAATATAGAAAAGACATACCACTTTGGATTGTCAATCTAATTGAATCAACACATACAACATATGAGCAATGAAAAGAAAACTCTGAAGTACTATTGTGATCAAATAGTTGCAGATAGTAAATGGCTTGAACGATACCAAAGTTTTGTACCTAGATTTATTAATGAATCAATAACAAAGGTGAATTATAAGGACTGGGTAAAAGAAGTCTTTGAAGAATTTTTCGAGACCTCTACTGATCAGTGCGTTGCATCGCTTAAGCAAGGATGGTTCACAATAGTTGAGCGGGAGAACATCAAAAATTCGTGGAGTGAAATTGCACCTTTACTGAAAGGAATCGCAGAGAGCCAAGAGATACCACAATGGGAACTATACGATCAACTAATAAACAAAATAAGAACGTACACAAGCAAAAATCGAATTGCTGCCACCCATAGACTTATTGTATCGCTACAGCCTCAGCTGATGACTACGATTATTAGCTATGATATGATGCATGAACTAATTCATTTAATCGAGGAACACACGACAGAGAAAATCCAAAAATACAAGAAGGACGATATTTTAAAGCAAAGCTACCAACTAAACAAACTGTTTAACCATGCTTTGCAGCCAGATAATCCTATGGATATCAAAACTCTTCCTTGGCATCTATATCAACACTTAAAAAATATCAAACCTACTACAATTAACATGAATAAATATCTCGACGAAAAAATCACTTTGCTTGAAAAGGTTTACAACATCATTTTTACAGGAGCTCCGGGAACTGGAAAGACCTATTTGGCAAAGAAAATGGCTGAAAAAATGGGTGCAGAATGGCAATTTATACAGTTTCATCCTTCATACGACTACAGCGATTTTGTGGAAGGATTACGCCCAACAGAACCAGACGAGAATGGAGCTATAGGTTTTGAACTAAAAGATGGAGTATTCAAAAGTTTTTGCAAAAAAGCAATGACTAAAAAAACAAATAATTTCGATGAGATATATGAGCAATTCATCGAAGATGTTTCACAAAACCCATTAGTACTAGAAACTCCGACCTACAAAAGAAAATTCAACGTTCAAATTGGCAAAAAGAAAGGGTGCTCAGCTGTTCCTCAAACAGAAACTGCTACAGAGATGTCGATCACCAAACAAATGCTGCGAAACTATATAGAAAAAGGTGACATAAGAGATTGGAAGCCATATACCACAGCCATTGGCGAGTACATTAAAAGCAAGTACAAGATATACACTAAAGATATTGCTATCGGAAAAAAGTTTGTATTCATCATCGATGAAATCAATCGAGGTGAAATGTCTCGTATTTTTGGTGAGTTATTCTTCTCTCTTGATCCAAGCTATCGAGGGAGCAATGGCTCTGTATACACACAATACTCAAATATGCACAGTGAAGAAGAGGATGCATTTTACATTCCCGAAAATGTGTACATTATCGGTACTATGAACGATATTGACCGTTCGGTTGAAAGCTTTGACTTTGCAATGCGCCGCAGATTTACGTGGGTGGAGATAAGTGCTGAAGAAAGTGCACAGAACATGAACCTACCAAAAGACGCCATCAACAGAGTGAATTCACTAAACGAAAAAATCAAAGAAATCCCAGGATTGGGAGAATCCTACCAAATCGGTGCGGCATATTTCTTAGACAATAAAGGGAATGCAAGAAATGACTATGACGATATTTGGAAATACCGGCTCAAACCTCTCTTGAAAGAATATTTGAGAGGAATGTCAGATAGTCAAGACCTATTAAACCAATTGAAAGCTGCATACTATGCTGAAACCAACGACTGACAATAATTGTGGAAGCTACGAAGTGCCCAAAAATCATCTCGAAAATCTATTGTCGATCGCAAATGAAAGCTTAGATGAACTATGTTTGAAAAATCCAGATTTGCTCGTTTTACCAAACTCATTGGGTATGTACCAAGACGATATCGAGCAGACAGCAATTTTTCAACTGAACAATAATATACTGACAACAAACAATCTAATGGGATTTGTCGGGCGAAACCACTCTACACTTACTATCACATCACGATTTGCACGCCACGACAAGAGAGATTATTTCTTACACTATATGTTACAGCGCGTCTTCGCAATCAACTTATTTAAGTTCGATCAAACTTCCCATAAAGAAAGCATTTGGGATTTTTTGTTATATCTCTTTCCTTATTACCTCAAAAAAGCTTATCTACAGGGATTATACAAAGCATACAGAAGGGAAGAAAGGAATGACGTATATTTAAAGGGTGCTATCGATGTAAAACGTCATGTTAAACTAAACAATCCCTTTGCTGGTACTATTGCATATTCAACACGAGAACACAGCTACGACAACAACCTCACACAGCTAATAAGGCATACAATAGAGCACATAAAACAGCATCCTTGGGCAAGTGGTATTCTCTATACTGATTGTGAAACACGAGCTATCATAAGCAAGTTTTGTCAGATTACGCAAAACAGATACAATCGAAATGCGAGAGAAAAAGTTCTTTCAGCAAATTCGAAAAAGATATCTCACCCTTACTTCACGGAGTATAAGCCGTTGCAAAAGATTTGCATGCAAATATTACAAGGAGAGAAGGTTACTTACGGTGCTGACCCCCAAAAAGTATACGGATTATTATTCGATGGAGCTTGGCTCTGGGAAGAATATCTGAACTGCATACTGAAGCAAATTGGCTTAACTCACCCCAAAAACAAAGAAAGGAAGAATGGCATACAATTATTTGTTAACCATCGTTCCTACCCTCGTTATCCTGATTTCTATAAAAAGGGAACATTTGTGCTTGATGCCAAGTACAAACGCTTGTCTATTAACAATGCATTAGACAGAAACGACATCCACCAGTTGATTTCCTACCTATACAACCAAAAAGCAATGTTGGGGGCTTTATCTATCCCGAATCTGATGAGAACGAAGAGATTGAACAAACGATCGGAGAACTAATAGGTTATGCAGCGACGGTAAAACTATGGAATATCCAAATAGTTCAAAGTGCAAAATCTTTTAAAGATTTCACCAAACAAATGGAAATGAGAGAAAAAGCGTTGATTAAAAGATTGATGAACTACTAGATGAATAAAAACCGAACAAAAGGTAAACCTAGCCATAGTTTGTTTATCACCTACTTTCGTATTTTCCGACTTCTCACACCACTATGCATACCGTTCGGCTCGTGACGGATTATTAAACAGATTCTATGTACTAAATTTATTTGACTCATTCTGGATTCTATTCCAGAATTGCTTTACACTTGAGCAATCAAAGTAGAGATCTCTTGATGAGCGCCCCCTCCACACGCAGCTTTACACATTTTTCTTTACATCAGACACCTTACTTGATACCTCTTTTGAATTCAAGAAAGCTCTGCTTCATAACCTCTCAGTAGTAGCTGACTACACGGGGGCTTTTATTGGATGCTGGCTGTGGAACAGATTCTTTTGACTATTTTTGTAGTCCGATCTTAATAGAAACAACAGAATATGAGTAGCCAACGAGGAGGAATTGAGGGCTTGAGCCACTTGGGCAAGAAAAGCGAATACAAAAACGACTATTGCCCCGATGCGCTAGAGAGCTTCGACAATAAACATCAGGGGCGCGACTACTGGGTAACGTTCGACTGCCCCGAGTTTACCAGTCTCTGCCCCATCACCAATCAGCCCGACTTCGCCACTATATATATAAGGTATATCCCCGATGTGAAAATGGTAGAGAGCAAGAGCCTGAAGCTTTACCTCTTCAGCTTTCGCAATCATGGTGCCTTTCACGAAGATTGTGTAAACATCATCATGAACGACTTGATCGAGCTGATGAACCCACGCTA
>CAZHWP010000019.1:6181-29695 GCA_964535945.1 uncultured Porphyromonas sp. | reverse complement strand
TGGGGCGACTTCACTCCCCGTGGAGGCATTGCCATACTACCCTACTGCAATTATGGGCGCCCCGAAAGCAAATACGTGGCACTGGCCGAACAGCGCCTCGCCAACTATCCGCTCTGCATTAGCAAGGGCTAAGCCCCAACAAAGCACCCATAGAAATGAGCAAACGAATACTCGTAATCATCAACCCGGTCTCGGGGGTTGGCTCCAAGAGCCATATCCCAGGACTCATTGCCGAGGCATTCAGCAAGGGTCCCTACGAGGTATTTATCACCTTTAGTAAAGAGCCTGGGCATGCGAGCAAGCTAGCACAAGAGGCAGTAGAAAACGAATACTATGCCGTGATAGCCGTTGGAGGCGATGGCACCATCAACGAAATTGCTCAGGTACTGCGCTACACCCCTGTGATACTGGGTATCATTCCCAAGGGCTCGGGCAATGGCCTGGCTAGGGCACTCAACCTACCGCTCACAGTGAGCAAAGCCATAGAGGTGATTAGCCAAGGGCACCTACGCACCATAGACTGCTGCGAAGCCAACAAGAAACCCTTCTTCTGCACCTGCGGCCTAGGATACGATGCCGAGGTGAGCGAAATGTTTGCTAGGCAAACTCGCCGTGGCCCTATAAACTATGCGGTAGCTATGATAGAGCGATATATCAAATACGCACCCAAAAAGTTTCGAATAGAGATCGATGGCAAAAGTTTCACCGAAAAAGCATTTTTGGTAACCTGTGCCAATGCTCCTCAATACGGCAATAATGCCTACATCGCTCCACATGCCGAGCTGGAAGATGGCAAGATGGACCTCGTAGTACTACGACCCTTTACGCCGCTCGAGGCTCCTCAGCTTGCACTGCAGCTATTTACCAAACGAATCACCAGCAACTCAAACCTCGACACCTACAAGGTAGAGCATGTACTGATAGAGCAGGAAGATGAAACCGCTATTCACCTCGATGGCGACCCCATCATGCTTGGCAAGACAATCGACATCAAGGTCTATGGACGATCGCTCAAAGTCTTCGCTCCCGAGAAAGATTTCACAACATAGCGGCTCCTAAAAAAACAGAGAAAGGGTCGAAGTCCTCACGTGTTGGACTTCGACCCTTTCACTGTTTTCGGCTTTTCTAAGCCTACGCTAGCATGCTTAGTTGGCAGCGTAAACTTCGGCTAGTTTGTTTAGCATTTCTTCGCCACGTAGGCTACGAGCTACGATAGTACCATCTGGCGCAAAGAGGATCACCTCTGGAATGCCACGGATACCATACTTAGTAGCCAGCTCTTTACCACCTTCGGTATTGTCGAAGATCTGTGGCCATACTACCTTGAGGCTCTCCTTGGCAGACTGATGTGCATCGAGCTTGTCCCAAACTACAGCACCTATCACCTTCAGACCTTTGTCCTTGAACTTGTTGTATGCATTTGCAATGTGAGGGATCTCGCCGCGGCAAGGGCCACACCACGATGCCCAGAAGTCTACCAGTGCATAGTCGCCCTGGCCAACATACTTGCTCAGTGAAACAGCTTCGTTGCTATCGGTATCTAGACCTTCGAAATCTACAAACATCTTTCCTACCTGTGTATTAGCTAGATTGTCGGCCATTTCGAGCGATTCCTTCACACCAGCAGTGTTCAATACGATGTCGCCAGCCTTAGCTCTAAGAGCCATTAGCTGCTCCATATCTGGATCTGGTGAGCTTAGCACGTCGAGGAATGCAGAAGCACCCACCACGTCGTTGGTATGCTTCTCGAAACAAGCAACCGATACAGCAATAATTTTCTGAACCATCTTGTCGTACTCACCCTGTAGTAGCTCACGTTTTTCTTCGTCTGTACGAGTAGATGTAGAGTCGCTTTCGACCTCATTCATAAGGGTCATAAAATCTTTCGACAAGCCCTCTTTTGCGTCTTTGTATTGTTGAAATTCGTCATTGAGAGGAGTACCCGTAGCCGCTCCTTCTGGAAAATCTATAGCGATATTACCAGCCTCTAGCACAAAAGACACGCCTGGTCTCTCCTGTGTGAAGACTAAGAAAAGCTTAGCCGTGTCGCTAGCTGTACCATTAAACACAAACTTACCATCGGCAATCGTTGTGCTATCAACAATCGAGCTAAAGCTTTCGCCAAGGTAAACTATCTGACCATCGAGATTGGTCAATGAATCGACTGTACCAGCGATCTGGTAAGTCTTCTTTGTTGTACAACTGGCAAAAGCTAAGCCAATAGCCAGGACGAGAAGTGTGATTTTTTTCATCTGATTTTTCCTATATTACTTGAAATTATTGCAAATACATATTGCAAGCAAAGATACTACAATCCTGCTCTCATTTAGAGAGATACACAAATAAAATAAGGCCTCGCAGCGCAAAGATACACACAACGAGGCCTTATTTATATAAATATTAAGCCAATACTATACCAAAATATTGGTCAAAGATAGAATTGCTTACTTTACTTGGATCAGCTCCATATCAAAGATGAGCGTAGAGAAAGGCTCGATGCTATAGTTGCCTCTGCTGCCATAAGCCAAGTCGTAAGGTATTACTACGCGTACTTTCTCGCCTTCTTTCATTAGCTGCAGCATTTCGGTCCATCCAGCAATAACGCCAGTAACACCAAACTCGATGCCTTCTTCGTTTTTGTCAAACTCTTTGCCATCGACAGTCGTTCCCACATACTTCACCTTTACGGTGCTTTCGTTGCTAGGAGTTTTGCCTGTACCTGGGGTGATCACCTTGTATGCTAGTCCCGAAGCGGTAGTTTGCACACCTTCTTCTTTCTTGAAGGCATCCATGTAGCTTGCACCAGCCTCTTTGTTTTTGCCATACTGTTCCATCATTGCAGCCTCTTGCTTCTTCTCTTGGAATTTCTGTAGGAAGCTATGCGACTCCTCATTGCTCATCGAGATAGACAAAGTATCGTTTAGCAGAGCAGCTTGGAATGTATTGAAAAACTTCTTTAGATCGATGCCATCGGCTTCGAGATCCTTACGCATCTGGGCACCCATAATGCCACCGAGGAAATAGGAAAAGCGAGTACTATCATTGATCGACTCTTTGAATCCTTTGAGTACATGGATCGAATCTACTGGGTTGCCCTGCATTTTGAGCATATCCATCGTGCTACGAACTTGACCACTCAAATAGATAGCCATCGCTGTGGCGAGTGAGTCTTGAGAAGAGCTATCAGTACTAGGCTTAGAAGCCCCCTTATTGCAAGCTACTGTGCCGAGCAGAAGCGCTGCAGACACGAAGCCAATCAGTAATTTTTTCATTCTTTATTTCTTTTTTGTTTCGTTTATTTTCTGTTGCATTCAGGCAAATTGCCTGCCAAAAGTGATCCTGATAGGATTACTTTGAAGATTTCTTGGCACCCTTGCCCTTAGGCTTGGCTTGCTCTGCGTTTTTGAAACTACCTTCGTTTGTCAACTTATTAGCTTCATCTGCCTTAGCTGGTTCTTTCTCTACGAAAGGCTTTACTTCCAGCAGTTCGATTTCGAAAACAAGCACCGAGCGTGGTTTCACCATCTGTCCGGCACCGCGGTCGCCATAGCCCAATTCGGCAGGAACCACCAGCTCGTACTTACTACCCTGCTCCATTAGGCAAAGGCCTTCTGTCCAACCGGGGATCACCCTAAGTAGGCTGAAGGTAGCTGGCTCGTTGCGCTTGTATGAGCTATCAAACTCATCGCCCTCGATGGTACGTCCTACGTAGTTTACCACCACAGTATCTTGCACAGTAGGCTTCACACCACGTCCTGGTCTGAGTCGTTTGTATAGCAAGCCACTTTCCGTAGTTTTTACGTTGGCCTTGTTTTTATATTCTTTGAGGAACTTTTCGTTCTTTTGTCCCCTCTCATTCAGTTCTTTTTCTTGCACATTCTTGAAATAAGTCTCAAGCATTGCACGTCCATGCTCTTCTGAAAACAGAGGCTCATTGATAATCAATTCGGTAAAGCCTCTACCCACCAACATACGGTCAATCGAGTCGCCAGGCATACTGCTTGTGTTGCGCAGGTAACTATTGCCATAAGCCAAACCCATGGCGTAAGCAACAGAGTCGGCATAAGTTTTCACTACAGGGATACGATTTGCTTTTTTGGGTGGCTTGGCAGCCTGTGCACCAAGCGATAGGCATAGCAGGGCCATGCCCATGTAAGTGATTACTCGTTTCATATCTTAGATTCTTTTATAGGATTCTTATTATACGATAGCTTTGAGTTCGATGATGAAGATAAGCGTACTACCTGGCTGGATATGCTGTCCGGCACCATGATCGCCATAAGCCAAGTCGCTAGGGATAGTTACTTTCCACTTCGAGCCTACTGGCATGAGCTGCAAGATCTCTGTCCACCCAGCAATAACACCTTTGAGCGGGAACGTAGCTGTCTCGCCACGATCCATCGAGCTATCGAATACGATACCATTAATAAGTGTACCATGGTAGTGGCACTCTACGCTATCGTCGATGCTTGGCTTAGGGCCATCGCCCATCGTTATCACCTCATACTGCAAGCCACTGGGCAGAGTTACCACGCCCTCTTTGTGGCCATTAATTTTCAGGAATTCCTCGCCAGCTTCTTTATTGAGCTTTATGGCATCGGCCTGCAAGCGAGTAAAATACTCCGAGATTACTTCCTTTGCTTGGTTGTAGTCTAGCTCGGGCTCTTGGTCGTTCATCACATGTTGTAGGCCACGCACGAAGTCGTCTACCGAAATATTATTGATACCCGTGCTCTTGAAGTTATTGCCAATACTAAGGCCTAAAGCGTAACTGATTTTATTCATAATTTTTCTGATCTATTCTACTTCTGTTTCCGATCTTCGGAAACGATAACAGCTGCAAAAATACTAATAATTAATAAGCTAAACGTTCGAAACAGAGAAAAACTTTGTATGACACCTTTGTATAGCTGCAATAATCTGCGATATTATTGAGATACGCTTTCTATATTCACCCTATTTACATCCGATCGCTCTCAGCTTCAAGACCTTGAGACGGAGCAGCACAAGAGCCCAACAATAAAGCATTGTATTCTATTTAACAAAGTCACCCGAATAAACCCCAATCTCTTTCATTGCTCTAAAGATTAGATAGAATAGATACAGCTTAGCGATTCCAAATGGACGGAAATTTGTATCTTGTCGGTTGATAGAACGGATAGACTGTGGTAAGCGCAAGCAATTGAGAAGGCTCGAGGATAAACGGAGCTGAGTCGGAATTCTTTTTTTTCTGACGTAGACTCTTCTAGGCAAGTAAGAATTGATAGACTGTATTACCGCTAAAATGTAGAAATAAACATGCGAGAATGAAGAATTCAAAAATCGTTATCTCACTGATCGTTGGCCTAGCTTTCGTGATAGGCTTGGGGCTCTTAGGAGCAGGAGTAAAAGGCATGCGCAGCCAAAAACAACAAATCTCGGTAACGGGAATGGCTGAGCGCAACTTCAAGTCGGATCAAATAGTGTGGACCGCTCAGTATCAGGTGCAGATGCAAGACCTACAGGCAGCCTATGCAGCCTTGCATGAAAAGCAAAATATTGTGGCAGAGTATTTGAAGTCCAAAAACTTACCCGACTCGGTACTCAAGTACTCAAGCATCAGTATGGACAAGACTTACGAGAGCAGCTACAACAGCCATACGGGCGAACGGGTCAATCGCTTTAGCGGCTATCAGCTACAGCAAAGCGTCACTGTAAGCTCGTCGGACGTGGAAGGCGTGGAGTCTGTATCACGAGACATTACTGAGCTGATCAACAAGGGCGTAGAGATCAACTCTTTGCATCCTCGCTACTACTACACAAAGCTAAACGACCTAAAGATCGACATGCTCGAAGAAGCCTCGGCCGATGCCCTAAACCGCGCACAAGTAATCGCCCAAGGTAGCAAAGCCACGCTAGGCAAGATGAGTAACTCGGCAATGGGGGTATTCCAGATTGTAGGACAAAACAGCGATGAAGATTACAGTTGGGGAGGCTCGTTCAATACGACTTCGAAGTTCAAGACTGCCTCCATCACCGTCAAAGCAAGCTATAAGATCAAGTAGCGTTGCCCCCCTTGCATCGCATACAGAGACTATACTTACGAAACACGAACTCCAGCTAGCAGTCTTCTGAGTTTGGCTCTATAAACACAAAGCATGAAAGTGAATAGAATACACCAAATACGGAGAGAAAACCATGAGAAAAGCGTAATAATCTCAAATAATCTGAAGAATCTGTCGTGCAAATATGGTATGGATGAGAAAAAAAACTATATTTGCGCTCCTATGAACTATTTAAGAAAGTAGAACAACCTAAGACAAAAACATGAATAAGATCCTATTTAGCCTCGTTGGATTGCTTTTTTGCATCAATGCATACGCACAGCTTCCAGCGGTAGACTTAAAAGACATCAACGGCAAAGCCGTTAAAACAAGTGAAATCAGTAATGAGGGCAAGCCTATCATCATCAGCTTCTTTGCTACCAACTGCAAGCCATGCTTGCGCGAGCTGAAAGCTATTCATGAGGTTTACCCCGATTGGCAAGACGAAACAGGCGTTAAGCTGATAGCGGTATCTATAGATGAGGGGCAGAACATCCAGAAAGTAAAACCTCTAGTAGATAGCAACGGTTGGGACTACGAAGTGCTACTCGACAGCAATAGCGACTTCAAACGTGCCATGAATGTTTCACTCATCCCAGCCCTATTTATAGTGGATGGCGAAGGCAAGATCGCGTATTCCCACACCGGCTATACCGAAGGAGGCGAAGCTGAACTGATCAAAATCGTTCGCAAGCTCGCCGAATAATAATGAAATAAATACAGCTTACTTGCAGGAGAGGTTCTGAAAACACAACACACACACATTATCCTTAAATCTAAAGAACCCTAAGGCAAGACCTGACCAACCCACGCCGCCCACAAAATAGAATATAGAGCGCAGGTTGGTCAGGATGCTGAATAACACCATCGATACTAAGACAGATTATGAATTTGAAGAGATACACTATTTCGGCAGCCATACTACTGGCAAGTAGCTGTGCTGCATTTGCATCGGAAAGCGATAGCACTCGGACAAGCAATCCCGTGTTTACATCTTTGCAGTCTGCAAAGAAAACGCCATCCATATGGCAACCATTTACTAGCAGCTTCAATATCCAAAGCGATATGCTACTTTCTACCGAGAAAGAGACCAAAGCTAAGTGGTTTGGCAATAGCTACGTATCGGCTATTATCAAAAACAACTTCATCGAGGCTGGTGCCCGATTCGAAGAATTGGGAAGTCCGCTCCCTGGTCACGAAGCAACTGCAGGCCGCGGTCTGCCAAATATGTATCTGACTGGACGATTCAACAACGTAGAGCTTACACTGGGCGACTTCTACGATCAGTTTGGTAGTGGCATGATATTCCGTACCTACGAAGAGCGCACGCTCGGCATCGACAATTCGGTACGTGGTGCAAGGATTCAGATATCGCCATTCAAAGGGCTCAGCTTCAAGGCCCTTGCTGGACAACAGCGCAACTACTTCGACCGCACACTAAAGGTTTTCAACAAAGATAGAGGTTCGATATATGGCTCAGACCTTGAGCTAAACAT
This sequence comes from uncultured Porphyromonas sp., assembly GCA_964535945.1. GTDB lineage: Bacteria > Bacteroidota > Bacteroidia > Bacteroidales > Porphyromonadaceae > Porphyromonas. The sequence goes on along the minus strand of CAZHWP010000019.1, from coordinate 22,116 downwards.
CGACCAATGGGTACGCTCGATGGATCAGTCGGGTACCAGACTTATGCTCGGAGCTTCGTTCGTTACTAAGCACGAACAAGATGAAGACATTTACGTCGGTGTAGGTGAAGATAGAAAACGTCTGAATCTACCTCTGAATATCCCCATTATGGGCGCTCGCCTCAACTTCCAAAAGGGTGGCTTCTCACTCTATGGCGAGTACGGATATAAATACAACGACCCTTCGGCAGACAATGGATACATCTACCACGATGGTCAGGCAGCATTGCTCTCGGCCTCGTATTCGATGAAGGGTATGAGTATGCTTTTGCAGGCAAAACGTAGCGAAAACTTCTCGTTTCGTAGCCAACGTGGTGCACAGCAAACAGCACTATTCATAAACCACCTGCCAGCCTTTACACAGGCTCACACATACTCCTTGGCAGCCATCTACCCTTATGCTACACAGCCACTAGGTGAATGGGCCTTCCAAGGCGAATTTGCCTACCAGTTTAAGCGCAACACAGCACTGGGTGGCCGCTATGGCACGCACATCAAACTGAACGCCTCGCATGTTCGTGGCCTAGACCAGAAGTGGTTTAGCGAAGACCCCGAATTGCTGATGGGAACGGATGGCTACACATCGACATTCTTCGGCATGGGCGACCTTTACTACTCGGACATCAACCTCGAAATAAGCAAGAAATTGACTCCAACCTACAGTTTCTCTTTCTCGTACCTCAATCAGATTTCGAACAATAAGGTCCTACAATCTTCGGCTTCACACAAGCCCGAGAATATCTATGCGCACATATTCATTTACGACGGCAAGCACCGCTTGAGCCCAAAAGTAACACTGCGCACAGAGCTACAGTACCTACACACCAAGCAAGACCAAGGCGATTGGATCTATGGCTTGGCAGAACTTAGCCTATTGCCTTCGTTCATGTTTACAGTATCTGAGCAGTACAACATTGGCGAGACCAAAGAGCATTACTATATGGGCTCGGTAGCCTACACACGTGGGTCACACCGCTTCTCACTCGCCTATGGCAAAACACGTGCAGGTATGAACTGCTCGGGTGGAGTATGCCGACTCATACCAGAAACCCAAGGCTTCTACTTCTCGTATAACGCCAACATCTAATAACCTAGCCAAAAAGACAGCAAAGCAATGAAAAAGATAAGCATCGTAAGCGCATTTTTTGCCCTAGCCCTTCCCTTTGTGGCTTGCGACAAGATAGACGAAAACGAACAGTTAATACCTGCTCCGATTGCAATCGAAGAGGAAGATCCCACCGAATCAACCATCGACCTCAGCAATCCTCACACCGATAGATATATCCTAGCCGAAGAGTTTACAGGCCAGCTATGCAACAACTGCCCCAAGGCAGCTGCAAAACTACGTGACCTACACAATACCTACGGCAAAAAGTTTACCATCGTAGCGATCCACGCTGGTAGCTCACACCTCGTACCAGCACTCTTCCAGACCGAAGCAGGCAATGCCTACGCAAGCGAATTTACTCCGCTAGCTTTACCTGCTGCGATGTTTAACCGCAAGAAGAGCGACACGGGCTTTACCAACTCAAACATCAACTCGTGGGATCAGATCGTTCAGAACATTTACAACAATGAGACTGCACCCTTAAATGTAGGCGCCGAAGCACACTTTACGGGCGAGCGTTCGATCAAAGTTTCTGCCAAAGGCTTGTTCTTGGAAGGCAATCCAGAGATAGCCGATGCCATGCTTCAGGTACTACTCGTGGAAGACAACATCATTGCCGATCAGATACTACCAAATGGTACTACTAGCACCACATACAAGCACCAACACGTACTACGTGCTGCAATAAATGGAATTTGGGGCGAAAAATTTGTTCACCTCAAAGATTATTCGTATAATTACACCATCAATCCGCTACCTATCAAAGATTTTGTAGCCGAAGATTATCAGGTCGTTGTATTCGTATACAACGCCAAGACCAAAGAGGTGTATGATGTAACGGTTGTACCCATTACAGCAGAGCCTGCTAGGAGATAAATAGACATTAAAAAACCAAGTAAAAACTCAAGCGAAATAAGATTGCGATGAAAAGAATCTTTACAAGCCTGGCCATTGCTCTGATGGCCATCACTGGTGTAGCAGCCCAACAAGTAGCGTTTTTCTATCACGACCAACAGTTGGCAGACAACGCTACTATCACTGTAACTGAGGCCGTAACCACAACACCCGACCCGATGTTTCCCGAAATACCTGTTCGTGTAGAAATGGTAACAGACGGCAATGGTGCTCTACAGCTAAGAAACCTTACTAGCAATACCGTACCAGTATGGGGCAGACTAACAGCAAACCTACCAAATGGAGGAAGTGCTAGCATGTGCTCGACCAACTGCTTCCCCGAAGGAATTTTGGACGATGGTTCATCAGCTACAGACCTCGATCCACAAGGCAGCTCGTTCGAAGACGAATACATGGGTACCGTATACACAGACAGACTAGGGGCACTTTCGTTCCACCTGTTCTTACCCATGAGTATGAGCCAGAGCCCATACAGCACTACATTCAAGATGAATTACTACAATCAGGTACAGGGAGCACCTGGCACAGAGATTGCCAAGCTAAACATCCTTTACAACTACCTGCCTAGCAACTTGAATGGCCTAGAGCAGATCGGCTTAGAGTCGGTAAAACTCCTTCAGATGAATGGCAACTGCACGCTACAATATGCTAGCAATGGCAAGAACCTCAAGCTCGAAGTATTTAACCTCTTGGGCTCAAAGGTAGTATCTATGCCCCTTCCAGCAGGAAGCTCTAGCGTAAACATCCCTACTCGTCTGCAGAATGGAGTACACATCTTCCGCATTACGAGCAATGGCAAAGCTGCTTTCGTACAGAAATTTATCATCAAGTAAATTCACCTAAGCTGCTTTACAGTTTCTCACTACTGTAAGCTTCAAAAAGACACACTAAACGAAAAGAGGCTACATCAGATTTGATGTAGCCTCTTTCAGTTTTACTAAGAGTCTTAGCCAGTTTCAACGGAGATAATAACAGGTAATTATCGAGCTATGAATCGGTAGGCTTAATATCTTTCACCAGGAGTTGCAAGCTGCGTTGGCCTTGATAGTCATTCTCTTCGATCGTATAGCAAACATCGAAGCTCGAATGCTTCACCAAGTGCAGATGCTCTGCCATACCAAAGGCGATAGCATTGATACTACGCCCTGGATTAAGCACAGTTGTTAGATCGAGCTTAAGATGCTCTTTATTCTTTCCTACAGCCTTGCTAGAGCCCAAGTCCCTCACTCCTTTCGATAAGAATACGGGCTTCTCATTGTCTGGCCCAAATGGATTCATCTGCTTCAGATTCTTAAGCAAATGAACATTCACGGCCTTAAGATCGATCTCTACATCAATATCAATCTGTGGCTCCAGCGCCTCCAAGCAAATATTCTCTTGAGCATAAAGGCTAATCTTGTCTCTGAAAGCCTCGAGGTTTTCTTCCCTAAGCGTCAAGCCAGCTGCATAGGTATGTCCGCCAAAGTTGAGTAGCAGATCTTTGCAATGTTCGATAGCATGATAGACATCGAAGCGCCCTGCCGATCGAGCCGAACCTGTGATATATTCCCCGCTCTTACTTAATACGATGCAAGGCTTAGAGTAGCGCTCGGTAATGCGGCTCGCCACTATACCAATCACTCCCTTATGCCACTCGGGGCGGAAGATCACGAGTATCTTGAACTTATCGGGATTGCTCAGCTCTTCGAGCATATCGATCGCCTCTTCGGTAACAACCTTATCAAGTTCGCGACGTTGGTCGTTATAACTATCCACATTGGCACTGCGCGTGCTTGCTTCCAATCCATCTTGAGCTAAGAGCAACTGCACCGACTCGCGCCCGTTCATCATTCTGCCCGAGGCATTGATGCGAGGACCAATCTTGAAGACAATATCATTCATATCGATACGCTTCTTGCCCAAGCCAGAGGTCTTGATAATAGCAGCTAGCCCTAGCGATGGCTGTTTATTGAGTTGTCTCAAGCCAAAGTGCGCCAAGATACGATTCTCGCCCATGATGGGCACGATATCTGCAGCAATACTCACAGCCACCAAATCGAGCAGCTTGAAGAGTTTACTCTCGGGCAGTCCGTTGCTACGTGTATATGCCTGCATCAGTTTAAAGCCAACGCCACAACCCGACAGATGCTCAAATGGATACTGATTATCGCCACGCTTAGCATCGAGTACAGCCACCGCATCGGGTAGCATATCATCGGGGTTGTGATGATCGCAGATAATAAAATCGATCCCTTTTTCTTTGGCATAGGCCACTTTCTCTACAGCCTTTATACCACAGTCGAGGGCTATCACTAGCTTAGCACCGAAGTCTGCCGCATAGTCAACGCCGCGCTTCGAGATGCCATATCCCTCGTCGTACCTATCGGGAATATAAAAATCTATCAGATTTTCTGAGCAACCTGTAGCCCTCAGATACTTGTATACGAGCGCAACGGCAGTACAACCATCGACATCGTAATCGCCATAAATAAGTAATTTCTCTTTTCGTCCAATCGCCTTATTGAGTCGCTCTACGGCCTTATCCATATCGTTCATAAGGAACGGATCGTGCAGGTCGTCGAGCTTCGGATTAAAATAGGCTTTAAGTTCCTCCTCGGTCTTGAGACCTCTCCTGTAGAGCAGGATCCCTATCACTGGCGCCAGCTTCATAGAGCTTGCCAGTCGCATTCCCTCCACTTCCTCCTCGGCAGTAAAGGGCTTTAAATTCCATTGAGTAGTCATTATAGTTCATCTTTTTTTTGCTTTTATATGCTGAGCACTTTTAGGGGAAGCTCAGGAATCCCATTCAGATACAGAAGCTTATCAAAATGCAAGCAATGATAGTCAAACACTTCACGCTTCTTCGTTCGACTCGTACTATAAGGCAATAAATCCCTCAGTATAGCTTAAGCCACGTAAATATAGCAATAATTGTTGCATCTATACGACAATCGACTACAAAGCTTCGCTCTAAGCAACATAAATAATGACTATTTCAGAAGTGCGAAAACACGCTTTGCTCTTCATATATTCTTACACACTATAAAGGGGCTGTGTCAAAACTCTGTTTTTGACACAGCCCCTCATCATTAAAAGAAAGTAAGAAAGTTAAAGTTCGTGAGCTCTTCTTCAAAGGGCTCCATCTGTGTTTTTCTATGGATTAATTTTTCTGTTGGGCCAGTATACGACGTGCAGCATCGGCTGCTACGAGCAAGCCTCCAGCAAGCATGATAATATCCTTGATTACCAAACGCCCTACGCCCGAGAGGTATGGAAATCCGTGCTGTGGTGTAACCATATCCCCTCCGAGGTTTGGCACCCAAGCCTCTGGCGTTGTAACGAGGAAGGAGAGTGTAACGAGCGACATTCCGAAGGTAAGCACGCCACCAAGCACACCGATCTTGGGATACCAAATACCGAGCAGGGTCATCAGACCAATCAATACGATCATCGTACCCAAGCCATACGAAAACGGATAAGTACCATTTTCTTTGTGCCACGCTATATTCTTCGCCACCATCTTCCCTTCGGGATTCTTGTGCAAGACATACTCCTTCACCGTCTTTCCATCTTCATTGACGGCAGTTTTATTGGAGTTGTGATATAGGAAGCTCATAAATGGGCTATTCGACACGAATGGCACGATGCCATCGGCTTCGTACTGGAAAGCCTTGAGCCCACCGATCCAAAACATAACGATGAATATAGAGATGCGTACCAGGTGAATGAAATACGTTTGGCTATTTACCAGAAATTGAAGTCCAAATTGAATGATTTTGTTCATTGTTTCTATTGAGTTTAGTTAGTTTTTGCATGCTCTTACCCGCGATCCATATCCTAGTGATCGTATTCGGCAAAGAGTTCAATAATTCATAATGCAAAATTACAGGCGCTAAACTCAACAGAAAATGCACAAATCGGTATTATTCATAGACATTTTTCTCAATTTAGGACTAAAGCGATTGGATTCAGACGATCGAAATCCCCACCCCATTGCGGTAATGCAGCGGCGACATACCCACACACTTCTTGAAATAGCGACTAAAATAATACTCGTCGTTGAAATGCATGGCATAGGCAATCTCTTTGATCGACTTGCTGGTAAGATGTAGCTGGCGTTTCGCCTCGAGGATCACCCTATCTTGGATCAGCTGAGAGGGGGTTTTGCCAAAGTAAAGCTGTGTCTTCTTGGCAAAAGCATTGGGCGAAAGTGCCGACTGAGCAGCATAAAAAGAGACACTACGCTCGCGGAGGTAATGCGTATCGATGAGTCGCTGGATAGCAGTCATCTCCAAATGGCTATCCCGTCTTGATTCGCTCTCGGCGGTCTCGCTCTGTTTCTCTCGGCTGCAAAGCGCCAATATCAGCTGCAAGTACGAGCGCAGCACCGATTCGCTAAACGGACTCGCCCCATCGAGCATCTCTGCCTGCATCAGCTCCAGAATACCCATGAGCTGGCTATGCCTTGCTTGCGAGACAGAAAAATGAGGGTTCAAATAGATATTATTGAAGAGCAATCCATTGCAGGCCACTTCTTTCTTGTGGTACTCTATGCAGTAGAAGTCGCTATGGAAACTGAGGAGATAGACCTCTGCATCTGCATCGCCTTGCCACACAAAACTCTGATATGGGGCAAAGCAGATCAAGCTATGCTTGTCGGCAAATGAATACTCGCTAAAATCGAGCGAATAGCGGCCCTTGCCCTCAAAGAACAAGATATGATACAGCGCCGTGCTGTATGGCTGAAGGAAATCCGCCCCTCGTTTGCGTGCAATCGTAAAGGGAGCTGTAGCTTCTTGCATAGCAAAATAGATATTTGTTTGCTACAAAAATAATAGGAACTGACGAGATTAGCCCCCTTTAAGCAACTATAAATGAGAACTCAGACCAGTCTTTTCATCCTTTTATCGAAGCGAGAAGAGAGCCAGCGTTAGAGCAGTCCATATAAGCAGAAAAAGCGGCACAAGTATCAGAAACTTCTTGTGCCGCGTCTTGTGCATAAACAAAAACATCGCCAGCAATGCACCGAGTGCACCACCCAGCCTAGCCCAGCGCAGCAAACTGGCTTCGGGTATCCGCCACATTCCCCGTACAGCCTTTAGCTTATCAAGGCCATAGAGAACGAATGCAACGAGATTGACTAGCAACAGATAGCCCAAATAAATCTTTAAGTACATAGCAAGTAGCTAAATTAAGGGTTGAACAGCTTGACGTTTACCACAAAAGTAACACGAACATGTGAGCTAGAAAAGAAAGGCCCCCTAAAGTGAAAGGCAAAGCAAGACTCTAAGATGAAAAAAACAGCTTATCTTAGCAAGCAAGTATCACATCATGGTGCAATGCCCCCTTGAAAAACTACACTTACGATCTCATACACAATATTATATTATGTACCGCTATCACTTTTCAATACTTATCATAGCCGCAATCTACTTATTGAGTTTAGACACAGCAAAAGCTCAAAGTCCTACTGCGAGCGATACGCTGAGCATCCAGCTCGACTCGGCCACAATCGCACTGCCCGAGTTTTACGTAAAGGGCGAAAAACGAATCGCACAGGTCAAAGACGGTCGTCTCAGCTTCAATGTACCGATGCTACTCAAGCAGAGTGGCACGGCTAGCAACGCCTTCGAAGCCCTAAAGCGAATTCCTGGTATCAGCATCGTGGGCGACAAGATAAGCCTGGTCGGCGCATCGAGTGTAAGCATCCTATTCAACAGCTACAAAAGCCCCATCCCCTACGAACAACTAATAGCCGTGCTTAAAGCCATGCCCGTAAACCGACTTGCCAGGGTCGAAATTATGCACAGTGCTCCTGCTTCGACTGGGGTGCGTGGTGCAGCCATCAACCTGATCATAGATGAAATAAAGGCCGACGAAGAGCTTACACAGGCCCTCATCAAACCAATCTACAGCCTAAACAGCGATCATAGCTATGCACTAACGGGCGATCTATACATAGACCGTAGCAAGTGGCACCTCAATGCTGGAGGTGGATATGGTCTAGCACGCAGCGAAACCGAAAATCAGCTAGACTATTGGCACAGCCTAGGAGAGCAAACGAAGCACATAAGCATGCTGGGGCAGGACCAAATCAGAAACAGTAGCAGCAGTCTCTATCTGGGAGCCGGCTACCGCATGGCCAGTGGCAAACTGGCAGCACGATACTACTATTACGATTCGCAAATCAAGAAAAAACGCTTCAATAGCCTCAGTATCGACGAGCTTCCCGCCACTCAAAGCAGCAGCCCCGACAAGCTGAGTGCCCCCATGCACAATGTACAGCTCGATTACCTAGCACCCAAGCTTTTCGACCTACGCATGAGCTATACGACTTACCACAGCAAGTATCAAAATGAACTCATAGAGGGAAACAGCACACTGCTCAGCGAAAACACACAAGGCATCCGAGCCCTGCAAGCAAGCATCCAACGAAAAGAGCAGGCCTGGGGAAAATTCCAACTGAGCCACGGGCTATTCTATACCCAGTCGATCACCGAGATCGATGCTCAAACAAGCCTCGACGGCCAAGCCATTGCCGAAGGAACAAACCAAATGACGCTAGCAGAGGAAACAGCAGGAGCCTTTGCCGAGCTCAACGTGCAGCTATCACCCACGTTGAGTGGTGGGCTATCGCTCCATGCCGAGTGGTATCGAAACAAAGAGCGAAACGGTGCAACCCTTTGGAAGGCTTGGACGCTCTACCCCAGCCTAAACGTAAGCTGGATGCCCTCGACCGAGCATATCGTGCAGGCTTCGTTCAATAGCAACAAGCGCTACCCTTCGTACCGCTTTCTCTCGCCCACCGTGAGCCATGTCAACCCCTACCTATCGATAGCTGGCAATCCGATGCTAAGGCCCGAAAAGATCTACAGCAGCTCGCTAAGCTATATCTACAAACGCAAATACATCCTGACAGCCTTTTACAATCAGCACCGCGATGCCATCCTACAGCAGACCTACCAGTCGGCCAGCGACCTAAAGGCACGGATCTATTTGCTCAACTTCGACTATTCAAACTACCTAGGGCTAAACCTCTACCTACCCTGGACACCCAGCTTCGCTCCCACGCTCAATACTAGCCTAAGCCTAACAGGTATAATCAAAGAAGACAAATTTACTGGTCTGGCCGGCCTCATCGACGCCAAGCGTAGAGGCAAGTTTGGGCTTATCAATCTGACCCTCGATTATGCCCTCCCCATGTTGCCTGCTCTACGCTTCAACTTCGACGCTAGCTACCAGAGCGAGGGTGCCATACAAGGGATTTACGACATAGGCGGCGGACAGATCTACAACACGAGCCTCAGTTACAGCTTTGCCAAAGAGAAGGCCCTACTGAAACTCTCCTTCAACGACCTATTCAATGGCGACAACGACACCGTTCGTGTCGATTGGGGTTTGCAGCAGAGCCTAAGCAACTACATCAAATTTGGTCGTAGCCTGAGCCTCGAATTCTCTTACCGCTTCGGCGGTTACAAGCGCACAGCTCCGAGCCTCGATCGCGATCGCTACAAAGAGCTTTAGAAAGATGCCCCTAGAATAAAGATCTGGGGGCTGTTTTAGTCAACGATTAACTTGCTCGAATTGCTACCCAAGCGCAATACATAGATACCCTTGGGCAATGAAAACTGAGCCGTCGAGTCACGAGCTACACTACTATACATCAGTTTGCCACTAAGAGCATAAGCTTGCAAGAGGGCACCAGTTTGTATACCACTAACATATACGACACCGTCTTGAACGTAGCATTCGATGGGTGAAACAGCCTCACCATCAACATGTAGCAGTACATTCTTTAACTCATGAGAAAGAGAAACATTGTCGAGGATTAGATGGCTCTGGTTAGAACAATCATGATGAATCCACTCGAGCGCTATAGTACCTGGAGGAAGATTAAACTGACGATACACCAAGTTTGCACCATTCAGATTATTGGATGTCCCAGGAACATTGATTGTTTCGGAGACTATCGGAACAGACCCAACCCACGTAACATACTCAGTTGGACTAGACATATACACGGTTGCCTCTAGTGTATAATGCTCTTGATAGTTATTATTATGATCGGAACCAATACGATACGAGACGCTCTTAAGTAGTGGCAAAGTTGGCGTACGTAATCGATTATCTGGCTTCAAAGAGATTCCATTGTAGTTCGAAGCCGACACCATCGCATTTCCCCATGTATCATTGGTATATGCCAAGTCCCAATTATGACCATCTGAGTCATAATCGTGAGCAGACCAACCTTTTTCCTTCAATTCCTCCATAGTAAGCCCTTCAAAGTTTTCGTAATAAGGCAACGTCAACTTTGCTTTCTCGTCCGAGAAAAGTACAGATTTTATTTTGAGTTCTCCCTGATTCGTACAATCGTGGTGCCTCCATGCTATATACTTGGTTCCTTCGGGGATGTTGAACTCGCGATAGTCAAACATAAACCCCATTACGTAATCGTAATGAAACCTAACTTCAAGTGTCTCTGAGAAGACCTCTACAAAGTCTGCCAAGTCATTCGTATTCTTGCTAATAAGAAGGCTATAATGCTCCCGACAATAATGATCAAGCGTAGCAGCAGAGTACCTAATGCTTTTTACGCCTGAAACATCGGGAGATATGAGCCAATTATCGGGTGTAAGATCACCTTTCGAGGAAGAGGCGATGACATGACGGTGGAAGCCACCATGAGAGGTAAAAGCGTGATGCTGCCAGGTATTACCGTCGCCATCAACATCATGAATACTCCATCCTTTATCAAGAATACCAGACACGCCACCCCAAAACCCTTCGATATAAGGAAGTGTTACTTGTGCCTCAGATGGTGTGCATAAACTTGCTACAAATGCTAGAGCTAATAATAGTTTTAACAATGACTTTTTCATAATCTTTCTTCGTTTATTGTTTTGGGAACTCCTCAGTTGCAGCAAAGCCTATTAGACAAAAAAACAGATAGCAGAGCTCATTTGCTCACTAAACAAAACCCAGCAGTAAAGGGCAAGCTTTTGTCTGGTTAAAGGGTGCCGCAATCGAGAATATGGAACTAAACTCACCATAAAAATACAAATAATCTTCAAACAAGAAGCTGTCTGGGCAAACTTTTGTATCGCTTTCAAACAACTAAAAAAACAAGACCGTTGCTAAACACTTTTATTTTTTCTGCTGTTCCTTCAGAGTACGAGCCTTAAAAGTGGAGACCGCTAACGACCAAAACTATTGACAATAAGCGTTAGAGACCGGTGCATATTTGCGGATATTAACCTACGCTATGCTGTCGATCTTCATGTCTCACCGCCGAATACCGATCCGTTCATCTACTGAGTAAAGCATGAAGATCCTACACTCTCGTACGAGATATAAAAACACATATTACAAACCTAAACCAAGCAAACATGAATCTAATTAGCAAAATTAGTCTAACGCTAGGGCTACTACTCTTATCGATGCTAGCCTATGGACAAGAAAACTACAGTGCCAATAATACAAGCAATACGGCAGCAGAGGCAGAAAAAGCCTTTGTAGAGAATGAGTTTATCATCTGGCTCGAAGAGGGAGTTGATGCCGCAGAGTTTGCAGCAAACTCTAGTGAGCAGATCAAACCCAAACAGCTGCTATCGAAAAGCCTCAATATCTGGCTCTTCGAAATTACCAACAACTCGAAGCAACGTGGAGCTATCTTCAGTAACCTATCGAGGAATGGCAACATCAAGCACATTCAAAACAACCACATCAACCTCAACCTACGTGAAAAGACTCCAGACGACCCACTCTTTAGCCAGCAGTGGGCACCTACAAAGATGCAGCTACCCTTAGCTTGGGAGAAATACACGACCGGCGGATATACTGCAACTGGCGATACGATCGTAGTAGCAGTGATAGACCAAGGATTTGCACTAAACCATGAAGATCTAAACTACTGGAAAAACACGCGTGAAATCCCAAACAATGGCATCGACGATGACAATAATGGCTACATCGATGACTACGACGGCTGGAATGCGTACAGCAATAACGCAAACATCCCATCCGACTCGCACGGTACTCACGTAGCAGGAATAATCGGAGCCATAGGAAACAACGGCAAAGGTGTGGCTGGTGCAAACTGGAATGTAAAAGTAATGCCTATTGCAGGTAGCTCGGGCACAGAATCCACCGTGGTGGCAGCCTACTCGTATGCCCTCGAGATGCGCAAAAAATACAACGAAACTAATGGTAAAGAGGGAGCATTTGTAGTGGCTACAAACTCATCCTTTGGTATCGACTATGGCAATCCAGCTAACTTCCCCATCTGGTGCTCGATGTATGACGAAATGGGAAAGCTTGGAATTTTGAGTAGCGCAGCCAGTCCAAACCGACATGTCAACGTAGATCAGGTAGGAGACATGCCCTCTACCTGCTCAAGCAATTATGTAATAGGCATCACAAACACGACGTCTGCCGACGTTAAAAACTCGGCGGCTGGATACGGAGTCAACAACATAGATATAGGAGCACCCGGAACAGACATACTCTCGACTGTACCTGGAAACTCATACCGAAAAAGCACCGGCACCTCCATGGCTACACCACAGGTATCGGGTGTTATTGCCTTGATGTATGCTGCCATGCCAGAAGCTATGATACAAGCCTACAAAAATGACCCAGCAAACTTTGCATTGACCGTTAAGCAGCACCTACTCGATGGGGCAGACAAGCTTGCTTCACTCGACGGACTCGTAGCAAATAGCAGAAGGCTCAATGCCCATGGAGCTATCGAAAAAGCACTAGGCAATCTCAACAGCATCGACGAGATACTATCGGGCAGTATAAGCATCTACCCAAACCCAGCAGTCAACGAACTAAGGGTAGAGAGTGGCGAGTACCAGATCAATAAGATTACGCTATTTGATACCACTGGCAAAAACCTACGAGTAAACAGCATGGCCAACTCGGGGCGTGAGCAAGTGATCGACCTATCGCAGCTATCGCCAGGCGTATACTTCATCAGGCTTGAGCTAGAAAGCGGAGTTATTACCAAGAAGTTTATCAAGAAATAAACTTAGCACGACAGGAACTTTCCTCGACTCATCGAAACAAGATGCGAGCTCCTTAGTATGCGATCTACACCTTGCAGCCTAAGGAGCTCGCTCCAAATTATTACAAACTAAAAAAATGAAACGACTATCAATAATCCTATTCATACTTGGCCTGACAAGCTTCGTGGCGCTATCGCAGGAGCATAAATACCAACTATCGAGCCATATCCTCGACATTACACGCGGCGAAGGCGCTCCAGGAATAAAGATTGCATTATCAAAAATGGACAGCAGAGGTGCATGGCAAGTACTCGAAGAAAAAACCACCGATCGGAATGGTAGGATCAAAGAGTTCCTCCAAGAAGAGGAGGGCAAACATCATCGTGGAGTGTACAAACTCAGCTACTACACCGAGCCCTACTTCAGCAAGTTGGGTCAGAAGAGCTTCTACCCATTTATAGAAGTCGTATTTGAGATCCAAGACGATAGCCACTACCACGTCCCCATCACCCTATCGCCCTACGGCTACTCCACTTATCGAGGCAACTAATAAGTGGGCCTTGTATGGGTTACTTAAAAACGGAGAGGCACTCTGTCATTATCGCAATTTATTAATACTTACACACCTAAAAGGGGCTGTGTCAAAAAAATCTGTTTTTGACACAGCCCCTCTCGGCTTTAGACAGACCCATACAGCGAGCTGGGATGCCAGCTCTTAGTAGACGATTAGCTTGCTCGAATAGTTACCCAAGCGCAACACGTAAATACCCTTGGGCAATGAAAACTGCGCCGTCGAATCACTAGCTACGCTACTGTACATCAACTTGCCACTAAGAGCATAAGCTTGAACTAGGGCACCCTTTTGCAGTCCATCAAGATATACCACACCATCTCGGGCATACACCTTGACGGCTGTCGATGTATCGTAGCCAATGTCTGGCAAGCCATTGACATATTCCCCAGATAGCGTCACATTGTCGAGGATTAGATGGCTCACAGGCTTGCGAAAAGCCACGAAACAAGAAACAAAACAGACCCGCTAACAGGGTTAATAACTCACTAAACATAAAATCTCTAACGATTGAGATCTTGAAAATTGCCCCGATAAAGCTCTGGGAAGCAAGGACAAGAACTTAACACCTGTCTAAAGATACAAAAACACCTGACAATAACAGCTAAAACGCAATCAGCACTAGTTCTGATTGGGGCAAGCTCCTACTCTTAACCCAAGCTTAATGACAATGACAAGTAGGTTTGCAGCAAATTGTGTAACTTTGTATGCTCGATTCCATACCCTATATACAGGCACCATACAAGCCCTTTGGACATGAGGATCGAGACTGAGTGATTACAACGATTCACCTTCACCTACAAATAAGCATATCAATGTCTATCGTAAAGCAAATAGAAGCTGCTGCAATGGCAGCTATCACAGCCCTGTATGAGCAAAGCCCAAAGGCTGAGCAGGTGCAAATACAAAAAACAAAAAAAGAATTTAGCGGACAGCTTACCCTAGTTGTTTTTCCACTACTCAAGATCTCGCGCAAAAGCCCCGAGCAAACAGCCAACGAGATAGGCACTTACCTACAAGAAAACGTCGCTGCCATAGTAGGCACCGAGGTGGTGAAGGGATTTCTAAATCTAAGCATTGCTCCAGCCCTCTGGATAGTCGAGCTCGAGCGTATCCGCCAAGCAGAAGCCTTTGGACATCGACAGGCCGACGCTACGAGCCCACTAGTGATGATCGAATACTCATCGCCAAACACCAACAAACCCCTACACCTAGGGCACGTGCGCAACAACCTGCTGGGCTATAGCCTAGCGCAGATACTCGAAGCCAACGGCATGCGTGTGGTGAAAACCAATATCGTAAACGACCGTGGCATACATATCTGCAAGTCGATGCTCGCCTGGAAAAAGTGGGGCGAAGGAATCACCCCCGAAAAGGCCGAGATGAAGGGCGACCACCTGATAGGACACTTCTACGTACAATTCGACAAACACTACAAAGCCGAGCTAGCCGAGCTGCAAGTGTCGGGGCTGACAGCCGAAGAGGCCGAAGCACAAAGCACACTGATGGCCGAAGCTCGTGAGATGCTGCGCCAATGGGAGGCGGGCGACGAAGAGACACTAACACTCTGGCGCACAATGAACGGCTGGGTGTACGAAGGCTTCGACAAGACCTACCAGCGCTTGGGAGTCGGATTCGACAAGATCTATTACGAAAGCGACACTTACCTCGTGGGGCGCGAAGAGGTTTTGAGAGGCCTCAAAGAGGGCATCTTCACCCAGCACGAAGACGGATCGGTATGGGCAGACCTGAGCCAAGAGGGACTCGACGAAAAGATATTGCTACGTGCCGATGGCACTTCGGTCTATATGACGCAAGATATCGGTACAGCCAAGCTGCGCTACCAAGACTACCCCATCGACAAGATGGTCTATGTGGTAGGCAACGAACAGAACTACCACTTTCAAGTACTTTCGATCCTCCTCGACAAGCTGGGCTTCGCCTTCGGCAAAGACCTCACACACTTTAGCTACGGCATGGTGGAGCTGCCCGAAGGAAAGATGAAAAGCCGTGAAGGAACGGTAGTAGATGCCGACGACCTGATGGACGAAATGATTGCCGAAGCAGCTGCTATTGCCGAAGAGAATGGCAAAACCGACGATATGAGTGCAGATGAGATGGCCGAGCTAACCCGTATGGTAGGCTTAGGATCGCTCAAGTACTTCATTCTGAAGGTCGACCCACGCAAGAATATGACCTTCGACCCCAAGGAGTCGATCGACTTCAATGGCAATACGGGCTCCTTTATCCAATACACCTATGCACGTATCTGCTCACTGCTTCGCAAGGCTGCAGACGCAGGCTACGAGATACC
>CAZHWP010000019.1:0-6171 GCA_964535945.1 uncultured Porphyromonas sp. | reverse complement strand
TAAACACCAGCCTTGAGCTCTCGGAAAAAGAGATCGCCCTCATCCAAAGACTGAGCGAATACGAAACCACAATGAGCGAGGCGGCACAAAACTTCAGCCCTGCACTTATTGCCAATTATGCCTACGAGCTGGTGAAAGAATACAACCAATTCTACCACGACTGCTCGGTACTGCGCGAAGAAAACACAGAGTTGCGAGGCTTCCGCTTGGCACTATCCAAGACCGTAGCCCAGATCGAAAAGCAAGCCATGGGACTGCTCGGCATCGAGATGCCCGAGCGCATGTAAGCAACAAACGATACTGTTCGCTAATGACCTGTCAATAAAATTATGCCAAATAAGAGCTTATCAATAGGAACTGTCGAAATACCTTCCCAAGCGCGGGTAGCAGCATTGCTATCGGGCGGAGTAGATAGCTCGGTAGTTGTGCATCAGCTCGTGCAGGCAGGACTCAAGCCTCAGCTCTTCTACATCAAAATAGGCATGGAAGATGAGCAAGGCTACATAGACTGCCCTGCCGAAGAAGATATCGAGCTCTGCCAATGGATAGCCCGTCGCTACGATCTACCCTTCGAAGTGGTAGATCTACATAGAGAATACTGGGATCGTGTGGTGAGCTACACCATCGAGTCGGTACGTCGCGGACTCACCCCCAATCCAGATATGATGTGCAATAAGCTTATCAAGTTTGGCTGCTTCGAAGAGCGCTGGGGGCATCAGTTCGACTACATCGCTACGGGCCATTATGCCACTACGGCACTCTTCAATGGCAAGACCTACCTCGCTACAGCCAGTGACCCCATCAAAGATCAGACCGACTTCTTGGCACAGATCAACTTTGCTCAGGTCTCGAAGCTGCTCTTCCCCATCGGACACCTGATGAAAGAGGAGGTACGAGCCATTGCCGAAGGGGCTCAACTAGCTAGCGCCAAACGAAAAGACAGCCAGGGTA
This sequence comes from uncultured Porphyromonas sp., assembly GCA_964535945.1. Lineage (GTDB taxonomy): Bacteria > Bacteroidota > Bacteroidia > Bacteroidales > Porphyromonadaceae > Porphyromonas. Next base: position 5,220 of record CAZHWP010000019.1, on the reverse strand, counting down.
TCTGCTTCCTAGGCAAGATCAACTACAACGACTTCATCGAACGCTACCTCGGCAGCAAAGAAGGACGCATCATCGAGCTCGAAACGGGCAAGGTAGTAGGCAAGCACCGTGGCTACTGGTTTCACACCATCGGCCAGCGCAAGGGGCTAGGGCTAAGTGGTGGCCCTTGGTTTGTAGTCAAGAAAGACATCAAACGCAATATTATTCTCGTGAGCCGTGGCTACGACCCCGCAAGCCAATACGGCAGATGCATCGAGATGGAGCAACTCGACTTCATTACAGAGAATGCCTACGAAGCAGGGATCTGGAGTGATGACGAGCCCGTTTCCATCAGCTTCAAAGTGCGTCACACCCCCGAATTTACCAAGGGGCTACTCTACAAAACCGAAAAAGGCTATCGTATCGAAAGCGAAGAGCCCATCCAAGGGATCGCACCAGGGCAGTATGCCGTCATTTACGACGCCGAGCAGCATCTCTGCTTCGGTAGCGGCATGATCTGCAAAGGCTACTAAGCCTACAACACAAAGAAAGAGCAAATGAAAGTAATCAGCTATAACGTTAATGGCCTAAGAGCAGCGCTAAAAAAAGAATTCATCGACTGGCTAGGCACTAGCAAGCCCGATGTACTCTGCCTGCAAGAGACCAAGCTGCAAGAAGAGCAGTTCGAAGCCCAACCCTTTATCGATCTGGGCTACAAACCCTACCTCTTCTCGGCCAAGAAAAAAGGCTACAGTGGCGTGGCCATCCTCTCGCTACACGAGCCAGACCACATAGAGTATGGTATGGGAATAGACGAATACGACGACGAGGGGCGCATGATACGCGCCGACTTTGGCGATCTTTCCATTGCTAGCATCTATCACCCTTCGGGATCGAGTGGCGACGAAAGACAGGCCTTCAAGATGACTTGGCTAGACCGCTTTGCCGACTATGTCCAGTCGCTACGTCAAAATCGATCGAAGCTACTACTCTGTGGCGACTACAATATCTGTCACGAAGCCATCGACATCCACGACCCGATAGGTAATGCAAAAAGTAGCGGCTTCCTGCCCGAAGAGCGCGCCTGGATGAGCCAATTCCTCGAGCTGGGCTACCTTGATAGCTGGCGTATGCTCAACCCATCGGAACAAAAATATACCTGGTGGAGCTACCGCACCTTTGCCCGATCGAGAAACAAAGGATGGCGCATCGATTATTGCATGGCAACAGAGAACCTGCGCAGCCAGATTGCCGAGGCATTCATCGACAACGATGCAGTTCATTCCGATCACTGCCCTACAGGTGTGATAATTAATGATTTTTGACTACCTTTACAGAGACATTCTGCAACGATTAACAATCGTTCAAACGAAACCATCTCCCAAGCAGATAAGAAATAGTAACCAAGCGAACTTTCTACAAAAAAGAAGAGACGTGAAGCATAAACCATTCCAAAAGCATCTGGGGCTAGTACTAATCCCCCTTTTCATGCTCTTTAGCTTTAGTAGATGCCAAGACATCAACGAAGCAGAGCCTATAAACAATCAAAACGAAGCCACTACCACATTCACCAGCGATATTAAGGGTGATAGCAGTAGAGCGGCCGATGCAAGCTGGCATCCCAACGATGCCATAGGAGTATTCATGAAAAAACCTGGGCAAGCTCTCAGTGGCGAACATGTAGTTGCAGCCAATCGTATGTATATACTCAAGAGCACAGCCTCGGGCGTATTCATCCCCACAAGCTCGGCCCAAGATATACAGATGGCCGATGGCGAGAAAGGCGACTTCATTGCCTATTATCCCTACACAGCAGAGATCAGTGCCGACCACAAGGCCCTCATCAAGCTGAGCGATCAGAGCAATCAGCCAGCTATCGATTGGTTATACTCCGACGAGCTAAAGAATGTAGGCAAAACAGATCCCAAGCATCTATCATTTAGGCATATCCTTTCCAAACTGGTCTTCAATGTAAAGGCCGAAGAGGGTGTCTCGCTCGATGGTTTGAAGGTTGAAATGCACGGCATGAACACCAAGGCTAGCCTCAATCTAGCCGATGGTAGCATCAGCCCAGACGAAAGCAGCAACAGCCCATTCCAAGGACGAGTTGACGCATCTTCAACCCCCATCAAGGCCGAGTTCCTACTCCTTCCAACAGCAAAAAATGGCGAGCAGTTTGTACGATTCATCCTCGCTTCGGGACAGACCTACGACTGGGTAGTACGCAAATCAAATAAGCCCTTCGAAGCGGGAGTACGATACACCTACAACGTTACCATCAAAAAAAGCACCGTAATTGGCGAGCTGAGCGATTACTTCGAGATGCCAACCATTACCATGCACCCCAATACGCAAGTGGTAAGACACATGCATCCTCAGAACCCTACGATGAGAAACTTCGCCCTACTCTTCGACCAAGCAAACCGAGTAGCCCTATGGGTAGCTTACCCACTCGTGGCAGACTACGTAGGCAGCGGCCGTTATGACAAATGGGAGTACGATCCACAAATCGAACAAGCTCATCAAGCCACCCTATACTCGTCGTACAACGGTGGCTATAGCCGTGGACATCAGATACCAAGCGGAGACCGCAACGCATCCAAAGAGCTCAACTGGACAACCTTCTACTTTAGCAATATGACTCCCCAGCTCCAATCACTCAATGGTGGCGTATGGGCTCAGCTCGAAAATAAGGGAAGGACATGGATGAAAAACTGCGATACACTCTATATCGTTACAGGACCTATCCTAACTACCCCGCAGCAACCCAACATTGTCTACACGACCGACAAAACTGGCAAGCAAGTAGCCGTGCCTGCAGCATACTACAAGGCATTCGTGCAGAAACGTGGCGATAAGTACTATACTGCTGGCTTCCGATTCGACCATAAGACTCCACCCTCGGGCGATAGCTACAGCAACCATCGCACTACGGTGAAAGCTCTCGAACAAGAAACGGGATACACCTTCTTCCCCGCGCTCGACGACGAAACAAAGTCTCAGACTAGCACCACCTTTTGGCAATAAGCCAAGATCCCTTCTACCTCAGATCCTAAAACAAACGTATTATCGAACAAGTGCATTAGATTATGAAAATCAAACATATCATACCAGGTCTATTGGCTGGCTTAGTAGCTCTGAGCTCGTGTAGCAAAGACTGCTGCAACGATGGAAACCTAAATAACATAGGATACGGCTCGGACAATCCCATCCAATTCGAATCGAACATCATCCCTCGAGATTACGACCAGAGAAATGGCGATACCTATTGGAACTACAACGACGAGATAGGTGTATACATGTATCGTAGCAATGAGATACCCCAAGAGGCTCTCCTTGCAGCCAATAAGCACTACAAAACCTCCAACAGCACGGGTACCTTTATTGCTTCTGCCATCGAAGACAGACTCTTCTTCCCAGAGTCGGAAGGCAATGTGGGCTTCTCGGCCTATGCTCCCTACCAAGCAAATGTAAAAGAGATGATGCTGAGCGTAGATGTAAGCGATCAGTTCTACCTCAAAAACAACGACCTACTCTACTCCAACAAGCTAGAGAAAGCAAACTCAAAAACCCCAAAGAAAGATGTCAGGCTCGACTTTGACCACATGATGGCAAAGATCGTATTCAAGGTAAGCCGCGAAAATATGCCTACCGCTGTCAACGGACTTACTGCCAAACTTAAAGGCATGAGCCAAACAGCAAAATTCAACCTAGCAAATGCAGCCTTCTCAGACTATGGCGATCCAAAGGAAATACAGCCCTTGGTAGAAAGCGCATCCACAATGTCTACCGTTTCGAGCGTTATCCTACCCGTCAAAGGGCTAAAAAACGGAGCGATCGAGTTTATTACTCCCTCGCAGACCTATATCTGGCATATCCCCGAGGGTCAGGAATACAAAAGCAAGCACCTCTACATCTATGAGCTTATACTCCTCGACAATGGAGGCGTGCATGCTGTCAACCCCGAAGGAACGATCTCCGACTGGGCTGTTGGAGGCGAAGAGACCATCAATATTGCCGGCGGAGAAGAGCAAAATAGTCTGACACTAACACCCAATACGGCCACGCTGCCAGCAACAGGCGGAAGCACCGAACAGATCAGAGTCAATACCGATGCCGAAACCTGGCAAGCAACGGTAGCTGCCGACGCAAGCGGCTGGTGCACCCTCGAGCTAAGCATGGAGCAAGGCAAGCCCGTTGGCTTTGTACTTACAGCTACAGCCAATAACGGCCCCGCTCGTACAGCCAGCATCAACGTTGTAGCAGGCAATGCACAAGCCACCTTCACCCTCCAGCAAGAAGGGCAAGGCATCCCATCCGAATTCACACCCATCAGCCAGATACTGGCTCTTGGAAGTGGATTGAGTACCTCACAGGGATCAATGATTATCAACGACGACCTCAAGATCCAAGCCGTAGTTACTACCGACTACCACGGCAAGCAGTTCCCCTTCAAGGCTTATCACCACATCCAAGACGAAGCCGGCTCTGCCATCGTAATGACCATTGCGCAAGGTGGCACGCCCTATGAGTTTGGCGACAAGCTTACCTGTACGCTCAAGGGAGCCAAGCTCACAAACTACTATGGTACCCTACAGGTAGAGCTTACCAACGATAAAGTGCAGGCCGAACCAGGCCATGCGATCGCACCGAAGGAGGTAACTATCAAGGAGATCTTAGATGGTAAATATCCGCTGGCCTACGTCAAGGTAGATGGCATCCAATTCAAAGAATATCAAGGCATGACCTTCTACCAAGGCACTTCATCGACCTATCGCAATAAGATGGTAAACCGTGCTGGCGAAGAGATTGCGCTCGAGACCTACAAGTACTCGCTCTTCAAAGACGAGGCTCTGCCAGCCGAGAGCGGACATGTAATAGCCGTAGTAACTGTAAACGTTAGCAACAACGTTACCTACTACAACATCCGCCCCTCTACCCGCGCAGACATCAAGCTCACCGAGCCCCGCTTCTAAGCCGTAGCGGCACATCCACTTACTTTAAAGGAGGCAGCATCAAAAAAAGATCTTTTTTTGATGCTGCCTCCTTTATCTGTGTAAATCCACACCCCACGAAACTAGCGCTGGGGCGCTAGAACATCGTGGGGCTAGAAACAAAAATCCTCCCCGTTGGGGATTCCCCTAGCGGACGACATCAATGCCGGAATCGCAAATCCCGCCAACGAATCCATACCCGCTCTTGTCCGAAGGACATATCTTTAATGTTAGCCCCAGGATGGGG
>CAZHWP010000018.1:0-36308 GCA_964535945.1 uncultured Porphyromonas sp. | reverse complement strand
CATTATTTTGACCCAACTGCTCCATCGCACGCAAATAACGCAAGGAACGGGCTTTTTTTGGCGATTTTTCGACTTCGCACTCCTAGTAATAGTGCAATTCTGTACCATATAGATATTTCTGTCTTGATGAAAACTGGAGCGATAATTGCGATTCGCACGTATTCCAGACTTCATACTATCAATGCAAAAGACTCGCAAGCGGTGCTTCACTGAGCTTTTTCGGAAAGCTCTCAATACAGCAGGCTACAAAAAGCGAGAATACATATTCCCGAGCCACTTAACACGCAGCCCCGCATCGAAATAAGGGCAATAATTGCCAATAAAGTCGTACCTTTGAGCCTCTATATCGAAACCTTTTTCGAGTCTACATGATGCTAGTGAGTCATGGGCCGTAAACCTTTGCTCAATTCACTTTTCTAAGATAGGCCGAGAAAGGGAGATAGCAAACAAAGGTGGAAGCCCCACTTTTGCAGAATCGCTCAAAAAATAAATAAACTCAGAGCAATACACAGAATGAAAATGAACAACAGATATATAGAATTGGAAGATGTAGAAGACGATGACTCGATCTCGATGGTAATACCCATGCTATCGCAATGCGATGAGAACGACGACTTCTGCCCCGATCAAGACAAAATGGAGGAAGAGATGCCCATATTGGCTCTACGCAATATGATACTCTTCCCTGGGATAGCCCTACCCATAGTAGTGGGGCGTGACAAATCGCTCAAACTAATCAAACATGTCGAAAAAAGAGGAGGCTACTTCGGAGCAATCACCCAGATCGACACCGAGGTAGAAGACCCTACTCAATCGGATCTTTACCCCATTGGCGTTATAGCCGAAATCATTCGCATCATTGAAATGCCTGGTGGCACCACTACGGCCATTATTCAGGGGAAGCAACGTTTTGCTCTCGACGAAATTACAAGCAAAGAGCCCTTCCTAAAGGGGCGTGTAAGATTGCTGCCCGAGACTAACCCAGGCAAGGGCAAAGACCGCGAGTTTGAGGCACTCGTATCAACCATACAAGATATGAGCATCCGTCTCATAGAGCTTAGCATCGAACAGCCTCACCGCGAGCTGATACATGCCATCAAACGAATCAAGAACCCGCAGTATCTGATCAACTTTGCGGCAGCCAATCTTTCGGCTCCCACGGTTGTGAAGCAGGAACTACTCGAGATAGACAAGCTCAAAGACCGGGGCTACCGCCTACTCTATCTGCTCAACAAAGACGTGCAGATGATCGAGCTCAAAGCGAATATCCAGATGAAAACCCGCGAGGAGATGGATAAGCAGCAGAAAGAGTACTTCCTACAGCAACAGATAAAGACCATACAGGAAGAGCTGGGAGGAAATATCAACGACTTAGATGTACGAGAGCTCAGGCAAAAGGCGCAGCACATGAAGTGGAATCAATCTGTGGCCGAAACCTTCGAAAACGAGCTTAAGAAGCTGGAGAGACTGCACCCACAGTCGCCCGATTATTCCATACAGATGCAATATCTTCAGACTATCATCTCGCTGCCTTGGAATGTATTTAGCAAAGACAACTTCAATCTAGCTCGTGCACAACGTGTACTCGACAAAGATCACTTTGGCCTCGAGAAAGTAAAGGAGCGTATCATCGAGCACCTAGCCGTACTCAAGATGAAAGGAGATATGAAGTCGCCCATCATCTGCCTGTATGGACCTCCAGGGGTAGGCAAGACATCGCTCGGACGAAGTATTGCCGAGAGCTTGAGCCGCAAGTATGTACGCATTTCGCTAGGTGGACTACACGACGAAGCAGAGATTCGTGGACACAGACGCACCTACATCGGTGCAATGAGCGGTCGCATCATTCAGTCGCTACAGAAAGCAGGCACATCCAATCCCGTGTTTGTGCTCGACGAAATAGACAAGGTGAATAGCGACTTCAAGGGAGACCCCTCGGCAGCTTTACTTGAGGTATTGGACCCCGAGCAAAACAAAGCGTTCCACGACAACTACCTCGATATTGACTTCGATCTCAGCCACGTGCTTTTCATAGCTACAGCCAATAACCTTGGCACGATCTCACAGCCTCTGCTAGACCGTATGGAGCTAATCGATGTAAGTGGATACATACTCGAGGAGAAAGTTGAGATCGCAGCCCGACACCTCGTGCCCAAGCAACTGATCGAACACGGATTTGACAAAAAAGACATCCGATTCCAAAAGTCGGCCATCGAATTCATTATAGACAATTATACACGTGAGAGCGGAGTACGTACACTCGAAAAGCAGATTGCTGCCATCATTCGCAAGTGTACGAAGAAAGCAGCCTCTGCAGAGCCCTACCCCAATAAAATCACCCCAGCCGATGTGAAAGAATTTCTTGGCAGCCCTCGTTACATTCGCGACCGCTATCAAGACAACAACTACGCTGGTGTCGTAACAGGCTTGGCTTGGACCTCGGTAGGCGGTGAAATACTCTTCGTAGAGACAAGTCTGCACCCTGGCAATGACCCGAAGCTAACGCTTACAGGCAACTTGGGCGACGTAATGAAAGAATCGGCCGTTATTGCGCTCGATTATATACGAGCCCACAGCGAAGAGCTGGGCATCGACTCAGATATTCTCAACAAATGGCAAATTCACATCCACGTACCTGAGGGAGCCATCCCCAAAGATGGCCCTAGCGCTGGTATTACCATGCTTACCTCTTTGGTCTCGGCCTTTACAAGGCGCAAGGTAAAAGCACACTTAGCAATGACTGGCGAGACTACCCTGCGAGGAAAGGTGCTGCCAGTGGGAGGAATCAAAGAAAAAATCTTGGCTGCCAAACGATCGGGTATCAAGGAGATAATCCTCTCCGAAGAGAATCAAAAGGATATTGAAGAGGTCAAAGACATCTACGTAAAGGGACTCACATTCCATTACGTAAAGGATGTCAATGAAGTGCTCAAGATAGCCTTGCTCGACGAATTGGCCGAGGATCAGTCGAACATCTCACGCCAGACTATCAATAAGAAGCAAGAGCAGAAATAAGACCACACTGCAATGAGTACAGATACAAGAAAAACCTCGCAAGAGTTTGACCAAGTAATAGCAAGAGCAAAGAAACTTTTCGAGAACAAGCTCCACGACTATGGAGCTGCGTGGCGTATACTCAGACCAGAGTCGCTTACCGACCAAATCTTCATCAAAGCCAAGCGCGTATGCAACATTCAGGCCGTAGGCAAGCAGCGTGTAGAAGACAATATCAAGGATGAATTCATAGGCATAATCAACTACGGGATCATCGGTCGCATCCAGCTCGAGCTGGGTGTAGCCGAAGCCCCTGTTATGGACATCCAAGAAGCTCTGTCACTCTACGAGCGTAAGATGGAAGAAACAAAAGCGCTGATGCTCAACAAGAATCACGACTATGGTGAGGCATGGCGGCAGATGCGTATCTCTTCGATCAGCGACTTAATACTTAGCAAGGTGTACCGCACCAAGCAAATCGAAGATTTAGATGGACAGACACGCGTATCGGAAGGCATCGACGCAAATTACATGGACATGATCAACTATGCAATCTTTGCACTGATACTCCTCGACGAAATGAATCATCAACCCGAGCAATTAGCCTAAAGCAGTTCTATGCAAATGAATAGCAAAACCAAAGCAAATAAAAAGCTGATAAAGATACTGGTAGAGCTTGCCAGGGTCATCGTTGGCTTTACGTTTATTTTCTCTGGGCTATCAAAGGCTATTGACCCAATGGGTTCGGCCATAAAAATTGCTGAGTATCTAAACTCATTTTCTTGGCCAGGAGCGGATACTATTTCCCTGACGATGGGGATGCTGCTTAGCAGCTTCGAGTTTTTGCTCGGAGCCTTTATCATCATGGGGATCTACCGCAGAAGCACCGCCATCCTTTCCTTTGCATTCATGACCTTCATGCTGCCACTGACGCTATACATCGCCATCTTCAACCCAGTGGCAGACTGCGGCTGTTTTGGCGAAGCTCTAAGCATAAGCAATTGGGAAACGTTTTTCAAAAACATCGTATTAATGGCGGCAGTTACCATCCTACTACGTTGGCCAAGAAAGCAAACCCACCTCTTTTCGAGAATGGGACGTTGGATCCCTGCGGGGCTTGCCCTTGCTGGCATCATCGTCTTCACCATAGGCAATTACAGGCACCTGCCCATCTACGACTTCAGGCCCTACAAAATAGGAGCTTCGCTACAAGAACTGACTCAAACGCCCGAGGGTGCAGCTCAAGACGAGATTGAATACAGCTTTGTTTACGAAAAAGAGGGCAAGCGACAGAGTTTTGGTCTAGACAATCTGCCCGATGAATCTTGGACCTATATCGAGCGCAGCGAAAAACTGATCAAAGAAGGCTATCGAGCACCGGTATCAGACTTCATAGTACTCGATGGTGAAATTGACCGTACCGAAGAGTTGATCAATCAGAAAGGCATTACACTTTTACTGATTGCCCCCAACTGGAGCAAAGCTCGCATCAACAAGATTGATCAGATAGATGCCCTATACGAATATGCTCAGCAAAACGGTATCAACTTTTACGGACTATCTAGCTCTAGCTCGGCAGAGCTAGAAACTTGGCGCTACGAAAGTGGTGCAGACTATCCCACCCTATTTGTAGATGCAAGCGTTGCCCAAACTATCATACGTGGCAACCCTGGACTAGTAATCCTCAAAGATGGAGTGATACGAGCCAAAGTAAACGATACAGACTTTCCTAAAATTGACCAAGTAGAGGCATTTGTCAAAAAACATACGGGAAGTGAAATAGCAAAAAGCCCACGCTATGGCCGCACAACTTTACTCAAAGCCTGGGCAGCATTCTGCATTTTCGGATTGCTACAGCTTATTTTGCTAAGATTCTTCCCCTCACTTTCGCTACTGCATGTGAAGCGAAAAAAGAACGAAGACATTCACTAAGTCAAATCATAAAAAGAAGAAGACATGAGAACAAAAATGGTAGCAGCCAACTGGAAGATGAACCTCAATCTGCAAGAGGGAATCGAAATGGCTAAAGAATTGAACCAAGCTTTGAGTGCAAAAGCCCCCAACTGCAAGGTAGTATTGGCAACCCCTTTCATCCACTTAGCCAAGCTAAGCGAGATAGTAACGCCAAACTTGATTCATATTGCTGCCGAAAACTGTGCAGACAAAGAAGCAGGCGCATACACAGGTGAGGTGTCTGCAGCGATGATTGCATCGACAGGAGCTACTCACGTGATAATAGGGCACTCTGAGCGCAGAAGCTACTATCACGAAGATAGCACCATGCTAAAGGAAAAAGTAAAACTTGCATTGGCCAATGGATTGAGTCCAATCTTTTGTGTAGGCGAATCGCTCGAACAACGTGAGAGTGGGAAGCACTTCGAATTGGTAGAGTCGCAAATTCGCGAAGCACTTTTCGACCTACCCGCAAGCGAATTTGCAAAAATCACACTGGCCTACGAACCTGTATGGGCAATCGGTACAGGATTGACAGCCACATCTGAGCAAGCAGAAGAGATGCATGCATTTATACGCAAGGTGCTTGCCGATAAGTATGGAAACGACATTGCCGAAGGCTGCAGCATACTCTATGGAGGCAGCTGCAATGCAAAAAATGCAGCAGAACTATTTGCACAAAAAAATGTAGATGGCGGATTAATTGGTGGTGCATCGCTCAAGGCAGAGACCTTCTTACCCATCGTAGAGGCCTTCTGATTGCATAATTAGAATTATATTTGCTCCCCTAAGGTCGAAGACTCTCGACTTAGGGGAGCAGTTATTGCTCTCGAATACTTTTGGCAATCAACAAAAATACAAGATGAAGCAATTCGAACACGCACATAAAGTGCTAGCCATACTGTCACTACTATGCATCCTGATACTGAGTCCATCGGGGCTCTTGGCGCAGAGCAATTCGACAGCAAAGCGAAATATCTTCGACGCATTAGAAAGTAGCAGATCGGGCGAAGGGAATGTAGAGATTCAGCAATCGGCACAGGTTCGCGCCTCGGTTGGGAACGTATCTACAAGTAGCAAAATCTTAACTGGCGAACCCGGCACCGTACGAGTAATGCAAGGCTACCGTGTACAAGTTTACAACGGCAATTTGGCAAGCTCGAAGCATGAAGCCAACAACCGTGCTGCTCAAATCACCAGCTTCGACCCCACGATGACTTGCTACCTCACCTACAAAGCCCCATTTTGGAGGCTGCTGGTAGGTGACTACGCTACGAGGGAGGATGCTGAGCTAGCAAGGCAAACCCTAAGAGCCGCATTCCCAAACTATGCGCGAGAGATTTACATTGTGCGCGACCGAGTACGAATAAGTTTTTAATCGAAAAAATGAACGACGATCAGAAAAAAGAATCCAGGCAGGAGCTTGCAAAGCACTATCATCAGGTATTGACCCTGCTAGGTGAAGACCCATCAAGAGAAGGACTACTAAAAACACCCGAGCGCATGGCAAAGGCTATGCAATACCTCACAAAAGGTTACGAACAAGATCCCGAAGCCATTTTGAGATCGGCCATGTTTGAAGAAGATTACCAACAGATGGTCATAGTACGAGATATAGACTTCTTCTCGATGTGTGAACACCATTTACTACCCTTCTTTGGCAAAGCGCACGTGGGCTATATCCCCAACAGATTCATAACAGGCTTGAGCAAATTGCCCCGTGTGGTAGATGTATTTGCCCGACGTCTGCAGGTGCAAGAGCGACTTACTACCCAAATCAAGCAGTGCATACAAGACACTCTCAACCCCCTAGGTGTAATAGTAGTAATAGAAGCTCAACATATGTGTATGCAAATGCGTGGTGTGGAAAAGCAAAACTCGCTGACTACAACTAGCGATTTCACAGGAGCCTTCGAAGAGTCTACAACTCGCGACGAATTCCTAAACCTCATCAAAAGAAGACTATAAAAGAGTTTTTTATGGCCTTTCATATAAAGAAGACCGCCTATCCTACAGAGGATAAGCGGTCTTCTTTTTAGCGAGAACCATTATACAATCCTACTACTTCGTAGCTTGCATGAAGTTAATGGCAGGCTTGGCATACATATCCAAGATAATACGGTAGAGTTCCTTATCGTCCTTATTCTCCATCGATATTTTTTCTACTCGACTAATCACATAGTCGATGAAGGTTTGCTTCTCGCCTTGGCTATAATGATTGCTCCACTCTTTACTATCCTGGAGCAAATCGAGCGCAATATAATTGCATGGATAGAGTCGATAGCGCGAGTGAATCTCTTGATCTATCAGCTTGCATACCTGCTCTATCTGAGCATTATTAGGCAAGCGCTCATCGACCAAGTAGAGCATCTGATTGAGCGGTGTACCCAGCGCCATATGTACCCTACCCTTATATCCCTTTAGTCCACGACGCATATTGAGCAAGTCCTCCTCGGGGCTCTTCTTGTAGTCGGGTTCATTTCTTTTCCTTAGTATCTCACGAGCCTTGAGGTAGTCGCAAGGGTCATATTCGTACGAGACTGTAACCGGCACAATAGACAAACGCCTCAGACGGTCTAGCAGACTACCTTCCTCGCACGATAGAGCAAGCATCTTCACCAAGCTACTTTGAGTTCTATCGTCCGAATCTTTAGCTCTACCTTCTCGTTGGGCTATCCACACCGAGTCTTTACGCACCTCAATCGTATGTAAGATATAAGCTGCAAGCTGCTTCGAGTTGTTGAGCAGCTCCTTCATATTGACGCCACGTTTCACCAAGAAGCATTGACAGAGCCTTGCCAACGTATTCAGCCAAGGGTATACAAGTAGATTGTCACCTATGGCAACTTGAGGCATCGAATAATCGATATCTGCCAGTAGCACATTCAAGAGAGCAGCATCTAAAATGATGTCGCGATGATTCGAGATATAGGTGTAGGGCTGATTGCCTTCGAGCCTAGAGCGACCACTCAGATTGAGGCTAAAGACCCCCACTTTGATGCTATTACGAACAGCATCGTAGGCAAAGCGACGCTTATACTCACGCACGCCCTTTATTTGAAGCATCTCCTCCTTGAGCTTCTCTACCTTTGAATCTGGAAAAGCAACAGAAAGCATTTTTAGAAACTGGGGCGACTGCCACAGCAATTCGACCGATTGTACTATTTCTTCGTCTTTATATGCTCTGATGTCATCAAATATATTATCCATAACAGTAGTTTTTAATCGTAATGTCAGCTCGTTTAAACTCCTATTTTGACTCCAAGCCCATACTTATTAAGAAGCAAAAACACGGAGCTTCGGAATACTCTTTGCAAAGTTACTTATCTTTTAGGCCTAAGCCAATAATATCACAGAGTACTTGCTTCATTTCTAAGCCAGCGGCAGCCACTTGCTGAGGTATAAAGCTCGTTGCAGTCATTCCTGGCGTTGTATTTACCTCCAACAGGGTTGGCAATCCATCGGCCTCCACAATATAATCTACTCGGATAATCCCTCGAGCTCCAAGGAGTCGATAGATCTCTAAGCTGAGCTGCTGCATACGACTACTCTCCTCATCGCTAATGCGAGCAGGTGTAATTTCTTCAACTGCGCCGTGATACTTGGCATCGAAGTCGAAAAACTCATTCTTAGGCAATACTTCCGTAATAGGCAAAGCCTTTACTTGTCCCATGGCATTGGGATAGCATCCACAAGTAAATTCGGCTCCTTGCAGCAAACTCTCAATAATTACTTCGTCCGAAACTCCGAAAGCTTCTTCGACAGCCTCGGCCAAATCCTCTTGGGCCGATATTTTTCTCGTTGCTAGGCTAGAACCTCCAAGATTGGGTTTAACAAAAACCGGCAAGCCAAGCTGCTTTTGTACGGCTTCTTCATCAAGCTTATCCCCCCTCCTTAGGAGCATCGATTTTGCCGAACGAATACCAAAGCTTCTGAGGTATTGATTGCACATGTATTTATTGAACGTAAGCGCTTCTACCAAAACTCCACCCGTATTGTAGGGTATTTGAAGCATGTCGAGGTAACCTTGTATCAGTCCATCCTCGCCTGGTGTGCCATGTATGGTAATCAGCGCATAATCGAAGGCAATTCGCTGGCCTTGATACTCAAACGAAAAATCGTTCTTATTGAGAGGCTGCATACTATCGTCGGGACAATGTACCATCCACTGCTCACGATCGATCGTCAGCAAGTAACAATTATACGGATCTTGCCCCAGCCAGCCAAGTATGCTTGCTGCACTTCTGATCGAAACACTGTACTCACCCGAATAACCTCCGGCTAGCACTGCTACATTTGCTTTCATTCCTATTCTATTATATGCTTGGCGTTATAAATATCTCTACTGTTGCATCGGGTACTATACGATTTCGTTGCAGTACGCTTGCCAAAGTGACAAAAGTGTCTGCAAATCGTCGGGAAGTTCCGAATCGAAGCTCATAAACTGTCCTGTTTTTGGATGGGTAAAGCCCAACGTTTTGGCGTGCAGGGCTTGTCTGGGGCAAGCATTGAAGCACTTTTGTACAAAATGCTTGTAGCGTGCTGTATGATTGCCTCGCAGTATTTTATCACCTCCGTAACGTTCATCGGCGAAGAGCGGATGCCCCAAGTGGCGCATATGAGCACGTATCTGATGCGTTCTTCCCGTTTCGAGGCGACACTCTATCCAACTGACAAAGGCCAGTGTCTCTAGAAGTGAATAATGTGTGATGGCTTGTTTCCCATTCGGATTGTCTTGGGGATACACCGTCATGATGAGCCGATCTTTGGGATCTCTACCCAAAGGAGCATCGATGGTACCAGTAGCTTCGTCGAAGCGCCCCCATACCATGGCCCTATAGCTGCGCTCGGTAGTTTTGTGAAAGAACTGCCTGCTTAGGTTGACTTTCGACTCGGCATTCTTTGCCACTAGCAGTAGTCCACTTGTATCTTTGTCGATGCGATGCACCAAGCCAAGCCTAGGATCATTGGCATCGAAGTCCTTATCATTTCTAAAATAATAGGCCAAAGCATTGAGTAGTGTGCCAGTATAATTGCCATGCCCAGGATGCACCACTAAGCCTGCTGGTTTATTCACCACCAGCAAATCGGCATCTTCGAATACGATATTTAGGGGGATTTCTTCTGGTTCTATTTCCAGTTCGCGACGCGGACGCAGCAGCTCAAGTGTGATCACATCCAAGGGCTTCACCTTATAGTTGCTTTTTATCGCTTTGCCGTTTACGAGGATAGCCCCTGCCTCGGCAGCTTGTTGGATGCGGTTGCGGGTAGTACCCCCCATCCTATCTACCAAGAACTTATCTACTCGAATAGGAGACTGTCCGGGGTCGGCCACACAACGAAAATGTTCGTATCGGCAAGACTCGTCTTGTTCCTCCGAAGATAAAAACTCCTCGTCGGTCAAATCCTCCTCTTCATACAAACTACTTTCATTGCACAAAGAGCGGGCTTCTTCATCCGAATGGCAAGGTTCCTGCATATTTACCACCACGTTTCGTTGTCGCTTTCTGAGTCTTCTTGTTCGTTGACTATGGGAGTTGCTGTGCTGTCTCGTTGTATGAAAGAGTTGTCTATCAGCGAAGAGTCTGGCACCACTTCGTATGGATTAACCTTTACTACCAGCAGCGCCAAGCTCGAATTGACTGGCATCCTATCGCCAGCATGTACAGCTCGGCCATCGATGGTTTCGATACCAGCCGAAAGATCCGAAAAGTCGCCAGCCACGTAGCGGGTTTCCACATTCTCAAAGCCTAATGAGTGGAGTATGGCAAGAGCCTGACGTTCCGACAAGTCTTTGACTTCGGGGATAATATTTTTCTTTGGCGAGCGAGCGTTGATCGTCAAAAAGATAATACGCCCAGGCTTCACAGAATTGCCAGGAGCAGGAAGCATTTCTACCACAGCACCTGGTGCTACATCTTCACGATAAACAGAGTCTACCAACTCTGCTCGGAGCGAAATGGATCGAAGTGCATTCTCTGCATCGACCAATTGCTTACTTCTCAATTCGGGCACCACGATCTTCTGGTCATGCTTAGTATATCGATCTATTAAGAATAGAGTCAGAAAGCCTATCAATACCGACAAGAGTATGATCAGTATCAAATTGCTTAGTATGGGAAATTTCTTCAATATGCTCATATGTTTCCTACTTTTCAGAGGAGCTCATTATCAATAGTGGATCATGAAAACTCAAGAAAAAGTCTCCTTAGCCAATCCGTTTGCGACCTTGCACGAATGCCTTCCTCAGCAAAACTTAGGTCAAAGAACGGCAAAAAGCTGCAATTGACAAAAAGCTTGGCAAAGATTCTCATTGTCACTCGATCAAAGCTCCGAATAGCCACGTGCGAAGTATCGCCCATTCAGACTAGGTATCCTTCTTGGCGTGCCCATCGAATAGAAGCCATCAGTCCCTGTTCGAGGCTATACTTTGGCACGAAGCCCAGAGCCATAATGGCAGAGGGATCGCAGCGCCAATTACGTTGGGCGAGTATTGCGTACTTATCGCTATTAAGAGCAGTAATCTTGCCAGTAAGATTGGCCCATAGCTGTCCAGCCTCGCAAGCAACTCGAAGCAAAGGAAGAGGCACCCTTACACTCCACACGCGTTTTTTGCCTATCAAGCGTTGTAGCATCTGGCCATAATCGACATCACTAATCGTCTGTCCGTCCGAAACGATGAAACTCCTATTAGCAGCTTCGGCACTCTCCATAGCTACAAAAGCCGCTTGAGCCAAGTCGCTAGCATAGACAAAGCTAAGCTGCTGAGGCTTGCTACCCGTAGCGAAGTCGAGTCCTTTCGAAACTGCCATATACGTTAGCAGATAATCTCTATCATATGGCCCATATACACCCGTTGGTTGCATAATACTATAAGGCAAGCCGCTTTTTTTTACATACTGTTCGGCCAAGTACTTGCTACGTCCGTAGTTTGTTACAGGCATCTGCGTGCAAGACTCGTCGAGTACCGCCCACTCATCGAGCAAAGGGCCATAACTCCCCATACTACTCATCAGTACAAAGCGCTTTGGTTTTGCCTTAGCCAAAGCTAAACCTTCGACCAAGTGGCGCGTCTGCTCGGCATTGATGCGCATAAAATCTGCTGCATCTTTCGATTTTGTTATCCCCGCATTGTGAATAACATAATGCCAAGCTGGCTCGTCGGCACTAGGGGCCAAGCCATCTGCGTATTTGGCCACGAGCTCGGCACTCGAGTAGTTTAGCTCAATAAATATGATCGCAGGATTGCTCAGTCGGCTCCTATCACTACTCGGGCGAATAGCCACAGTTACATCGTAGCCACGAGCCAGAGCTTCGTCTACCAAGTATCCGCCGATAAATCCACTGGCTCCTGTTATCAGTAGGCGAGGCTTCATCCTTATCTCAAACCAGCTATGCTCGGCTTAGCCTTTTATCTGCTGGAATCCTCTTCCGTATACGCCCCTTACTACAGCTTCAGACACGAAAGCGTTGGGATCTATCTCGTGAATGATACGATAGATAGCTACACTTTGCGACTTACGAGTTACTACCATCAGCACCTTTACAGGCTGAGCCGAGTAGCCACCCGTAGCATTGAGCAAGGTAGTACCACGGTCTAGCCGGCTCTTTATTGCTTCGTTTATCTCTTCAAACTTATTGCTAAAGATCATGTACTGTATTGACTGTCTATTACTATTGAGGTACCAATCGAGCGTAAGCGAAACGATAAGCACTTCTACGGCCGAGAAGATCAAAAGGTTGATAGCATGGCTACTCTCCACACCTGCAATATAAACATTGACGAAGTACGAGCATGAGATAATGATGAAGTCAATCATCATCATGGCACGCCCCAATGACATGTTCTTGTACTTATTGATGATAGCCATGATGATATCTGTACCACCTGTGCTACCATTTACCCCAAAGACCATACCCATACCTAGTCCGCAAATGATCGAACCCACAGCTACCGCCATAAAAGGCTCGTTGGCAAGCAGAGGATTCTTAAAAAACGACTCGGCTATAGGTATCACTACAGCGAGCAAGAGAACACCAAAGGTAGTCTTTACCATAAAGCGCCACCCAAGGAAGATAAGCCCTACTACCGCCAGACCAATATTAATGATATTGTAGGGGATAGCAGCAGGCATTCCTGTTGCGATCTTAATAATCGTAGAGATACCTGCCAGTCCACCCGTCGTAATATTTTGCGAGAGGATGAAGCCTGTCCAGCCAAAAGTATATAGCATGATGCCAATCATCATGACTATATAGTCAGTTACATTGTGACGAATTTTAGCGAAATTACTTTGTTTTGCCACATGCATTCCGTCTGTCTTACTTTGTCCCATGTTTATCTATTTCTTTCTAATTGTTTTGCGTAATAATTGAGCGCCAAGCTCTCACAAGCTCCTTAGAGCACGATATTTACAATCCGTCCTGGCACTACGATCACTTTCTTGGGGCTCTTCCCCTCGAGCCATTTCTCGGCATCGGCACTTTCGAGGGCAGCTTTCTCCACGGCAGCCTTATCGGCATCGGCAGGTAGCTCTATCGTAAAGCGTACCTTACCATTGAAGCTAATCGGATACTTCACTGTCGATTCTACCAGATAGGATTCATCGAGCTCGGGCCAAGGGGCATCCACTATAGTGAGCAGATCATTTGCAGTCCTACATTGCTGCCAAAGCTGCTCGGCCATATGCGGAGCAAAGGGCGAAAGCAGACTAAGCAGTGGCTGCAATACGACACGCGATCTGCACTTCGACTGCGTAAGTTCGTTGACGCAGATCATAAAAGCAGGTACGCAGGTATTGAACGAGAATTGCTCGATGTCGTAATTCAATTTCTTGATCAGCTTGTGCAGCGACTTCAGATCCTCGGCACTAGCTGCGGCATCACTTAGTCGCAGCCCTACGCCATCGAAGAAGAGTGCCCACAGCTTTTTCAAAAAGCGGTGCACCCCATCGATTCCATTCGTATCCCAAGGCTTACTTTGCTCTAAAGGGCCCAAGAACATTTCGTAGAATCGGAGCGTATCGGCACCATATCGCTCGATAATATCATCGGGATTGACCACATTATACATCGACTTGCTCATCTTCTCTACCGCCCAGCCACAGTGGTATTTGCCATCGGCATCGAACACAAACTCGGCCGTTGCAAACTCGGGTCGCCAAGCCTTGAAGGCTTCTATATCCAGCACATCATTATCTACAATATTGACATCGACGTGGATAGGAGTTACCTCGTATTGATCTTTCAGCCCTAGGCTTACAAAGCGATTGCTATCTTTGATGCGATAGACAAAATTGCTTCGTCCCTGTATCATCCCTTGGTTGATCAGCTTGCGGAAAGGCTCATCCTCTACCACCAAGCCGAGGTCGAATAGAAACTTATTCCAGAAGCGGCTATAAATAAGGTGTCCCGTAGCGTGCTCGGTGCCACCCACGTATAGATCGACGTGGCGCCAGTATGCATTCTTCTCGGCCGATACCAATGCTTTATCATTGTGCGGATCCATATAGCGCAGGTAATAGGCCGACGATCCAGCAAAGCCAGGCATTGTACTCAGCTCGTAGGGATAGCCCTCGGCCGTATGCCATCCTTTGGCTCGCCCTAGCGGAGGCTCGCCCGATTCGGTGGGCAAGAATTTATCCACCTCGGGCAGTCGCAGTGGCAGCTCCTCTTCTGGTAGAGCATAGGGCATACCCTCTTTATAATAGATTGGGAAAGGCTCTCCCCAATAGCGCTGGCGGCTAAAGGTAGCATCACGCAGGCGATAATTCACCTTCACTTCGCCCAGTCCAGTTTCTTTGATATAGTCTTTCGTTTTGGCTATTGCCTCTAGCACATCCAGTCCATCGAGGAAGCCAGAGTTGATCATCGTCCCCGACTTACTATCCATGGCATCGCCCCAGCTTAGAGGGTCGCTTGGCTCCCCCCCTTCGGGCAATACTACCTGGCGGATGGGTAGCTCGAAGTGCTTGGCAAAGGCGTAGTCGCGTGTGTCGTGTGCAGGCACAGCCATAATGGCTCCCGTACCGTATCCCGCCAGCACATAGTCGCTAATCCAGATCGGTATCAGCTCGTCGGATAGAGGGTTGCGTGCATAGGCACCAGTAAACACACCGCTTACTCGTCGGTCGGCAATTCGCTCGCGTTCGGTACGTCGCTTTGTTTCTTGTATATAGGTCTCTACTGCTACTTTTTGCTCGGCAGTAGTAATCAGATTCACATAGTCACTTTCGGGAGCTAGCACCATGAATGTTACACCAAACACAGTATCAACTCGTGTGGTAAAGACCCTCAGGCTTAGCCCATCGTGTCCATCCACAGCGAAGTCCAGTTCGGCACCTTCCGAGCGTCCTATCCAGTGGCGTTGGGTTTCCTTGAGCGAGTCGGTCCAGTTCAAGCCTTCTAAATCCTTTAGCAAACGCTCGGCATAGGCCGATACTCGCAGACACCACTGCTTCATCAGCTTTTGTTCTACAGGGTGTCCTCCACGTATACTCAGTCCCTCGCTCACCTCATCGTTGGCAAGCACAGTTCCCAATGCAGGACACCAGTTCACCATACTATCACCTAGGTAAGCCAGTCTATAGTTCATCAGTAGCTCTTGCTGAGCGCGCTCGTCCATCGCCTTCCATTCGTCGGCTGTAAAATGCAATTCTTCCGAGCATGCAATTTCTAAACCAGCATTGCCTTGCGCAGCAAATACTTCCATCAGTTCTTCGATGGGTCTAGCCTGATCGGCTTGCTTACAATAGTACGAATTGAAAAGCTTAATGAATACCCATTGCGTCCACTTATAATAGTCGGGGTCGCAGGTGCTAATCTCTCTACTCCAGTCGTACGATAGTCCTAGCTTGTCGAGCTGTGAGCGATAGCGCTGGGCATTCTCACGAGTAGTAATCTCTGGATGCTGTCCAGTTTGGATAGCATACTGCTCGGCGGGCAAGCCAAAAGCATCGTATCCCATGGGGTGTAGTACATTGAATCCACGCTGACGCTTATAACGCGCATATATATCTGATGCGATATATCCCAGTGGGTGTCCTACGTGTAGGCCTGCTCCCGAAGGATAAGGAAACATATCGAGGACATAAAATGCGGGGCGGTTTGTATCTTCTACTACACGGTAAACGTCATTGTCTTGCCAGAAGGCACGTATCTCGGCTTCGATAGCCTTAAAGTTGTATTCCATAGGATCTCCAGAGAGCTAAATATTCTGCTATTTCTATTTGGTCGTACAAAAGTACTTACTATTCTGCAAACTAGCGAATAATTGAACAATCGAATAAGCACCGTCACATCCAACAATTGGGCAGACATTGGCAGCCCGCACCTTGAGGGCTCTGCAAAAGGGCTCTACGAAGTGGAACTACCGAGATCTCACTGGCTAGATTCATTTGTCTTGTTTTCTTAATTCAATCTCAATTAGCAATTCAGCCATCATTAGTCTGGTGGCTATTTTTGTTTCAAAATATATATTACCTTTGTACTAAGCACGAAAGCATCTGTAGCAGACATCGCTCTGGAAAACTTTCTTGGCTTGAACGTAAAACAACACACATTCACAAACTATTATCGACTATGCAAAGTGAAATGATGGATCTATCTACTAATTACGCAGGGCTAAAGCTCAAAAACCCAATCATCGCTGCCAGTTCTGGGCTTACCAGACAGATGAATACGCTCAAAAAGCTCGAAGAAGCTGGGGTAGCTGCTGTAGTGCTCAAATCGATCTTCGAAGAGCAAATAGAAGCCGAGACAGAACAAATGATTGCTCCACACGACTTCCCAGGGGCAGAAGACTATATAGCCACTTACGTAAAGAGCAATGAAATAAGCACACAGCTCGACTTCATTCGCCAAGCAAAGGCCGAGCTAAGCATACCAGTCATAGCAAGCATCAACTGCTTCCGATCAGACTCGTGGGTAAGCTATGCCAAGCACTTCGAAGAAGCAGGTGCAGATGCTATAGAGGTAAACATCATGAGGCTCGAAACAGACCTATTCTACAAAGCTAAAGCTACAGAAGGGGCCTATGTAGATATAGTACGATCACTAGCTGAAGAGGTAAAAATTCCTGTGATGGTGAAGATCTCGAAATACATGACCAATGTACCCGCACTGGCAGACAAGCTACGCGCTGTGGGAGCAAAGGGAATAGTACTATTCAACCGAGCATACCAACCAGACATCGACATCGAAAGGGTACAGATGGTAGCCGGCAACGTATTTACATCGGGGGTAGAGATAGCAGACACCATCAGATATGCAGGAATCGTGAGCGACCTCGTTCCGGGAATCGACATTGCCTCTTCTACGGGCATACATAGCGGGGCAGACGTCATAAAATGTCTACTAGCAGGTGCCGACGCCACACAGCTCTGCACCCTACTCTACCAGCAAGGCCCCGAAGCTGTTAGCGAGGTATTGACCTTCGTCGAAGACTGGATGAAGCGCAAGGGATACTACTCGATCGACGAGTTTAAAGGCAAGCTCAACGCTGGTGGCATCAAGAGTGCCACGATGTACGAGCGTATGCAGTTTATGAAGTACTTTTCGAGTCGCTCATAAGCCTAGCCGCTTAAACCAATTGGAACAAAGCTTATCCAATTAATGTTATCTAACTACATTAATACGAAGAACATAACACACAGACTACTTTTAAAACATTTTTAAAGACACTTATTATGAAAAAAAATGCAATGATCGCTGCGGCTCTAGCCGTAGTAGTTGGCCTAGGAGGATGCGGACTAAGTAACACTGTCAAAGGCGGTGGTATTGGCGCAGGTGTAGGTGCAGCCATAGGTGCTGGCATTGGTAAGGTTGCTGGCAATACAGCTATGGGAGCAGTGATTGGTACTGCTGTAGGTGGTACTGCAGGAGCACTGATTGGTGCCAAGATGGACAAGCAAAAGAAAGAACTCGAAGCAGCTCTGCCAGATGCAAACATCGAATCGATCAACGATGGCGAAGCTATCTTGGTTACTTTCGATAGCGGAATCCTTTTTGCTACAAACAAGAGCGACCTAAACGCTAGCTCACGTACTTCACTCAGCAAGTTTGCTGCAAACATGAACAAGAATGTCGATACCGACATCCGTATCGTAGGACACACAGACAGCACTGGATCAGACCAAATCAACAACCCGCTTTCAGAAAGACGCGCTATGAGTGTGATGACTTTCCTTAGCAATCAGGGTGTTAAGAGAGCTCGTATGACAAGCGAAGGCCGTGGTAGCTACGAACCTGTAGCCGACAACAGCACCGTACAAGGTCGCCAAGCCAACCGTCGTGTAGAAGTTTACATCTTGCCAAATGAGCGCATGATCGAACAAGCCGAACAAGGCACACTGAAGTAAATAGTTCATTTTATTCAGTAATAAAACAGATCAAAGGGCCCCCGTCAATTTCTTGCAAGCGAATTGAATAGCAACACCTTCAGCTCATCCTGAGCTGCTAATCAACCGCTTGGGTCCTTACGAGAGGCCAAACTACAGCATATCATTCTGTAGTTTGGCCTCTATTTTTTACATACTTCAAACAACCCTTCAGCCCCTATATTATAGAGCTTTGCCAGCCATAAGTATCATCAAGAATGAAGGGTCGACAAAGTGGCTATTTTGCAACAAAGTGGAGCAGGACGAAATCGGGCAATTGGTACGTGATTGCACCAAATGCAGGAGTTGAACTGCATCAAAACAGCCCAAAAGTGGCTTTTCCTTGCGTTATTTACGTGCGAGGGAGCTCTCGAGCCAAAATAATGGATTCTCACAATAGGCTGACCATCAATTGAATATGAAATTTGAGGCTTCAATGAGTCGATAAAAAGTAGCCTTAACTCCGCTAAAATCATAGGACGTTTTTCTAAAAACGTCGGAGAACTTTTTCAAATCTACGGAGAATTCAAAAATTTCCTCCGTAGATTTGAAACGGCGCTCAAAAACGACGAATCCCTTGCTCCTAGTTCCAAAAATGAGTAACCTTTTGAAGCCAGGCGATTTAGTACGTAAACACACCAAAATCCCACCCCTGCCAATCTATTCCAAGCACAAGCTTTACGGAGTATTTCAACTCCACAGCAAAGCAACAAAATTCTACGTGTATACCTCCACAAAACAAGAAACCCCCAACATATTGCATGTATACCTGCAATAGTCACAACGGTTTCAATGAACCAAACTTACAAATCAATAATCTAAACAGCTACTTTACTTTGTGCGACTCTGATTTGAATCAAATTTGGGGACGCATTGTCGAAGTTAGGCACAGCTCGTTTTCGCTTCCGTATTCGCCTCTCATGACAATGGTCATCTGCGCCAAAACACTCGTAGCGATGAGCAATGAAAGGCAGATCTGATACACAAACATCATAAAAGAAAAACATTTGGCTAAAAGGTGGAAAATCACTGCAAGCAACAAATACTTAGAGCATGGACAATGAATCTTCCAAAAAATCGACTTGTAGTCCGATTTCCATAGAAGCTCATGCCCCCACATAGCTGGGAGCCATAAGTGCTATGCTTGTTGATGAAATGCTTAAATGTTGAAAACTTATTCTTGAAATGGGGTGCAAATTGTATTGTTGACCTGCTCGAAATGTGCTAACTTTGGAGGCAAAATACAATAAGCAAGACAAGCTAAAGCAAATTATAGGCATTAGATTGTAACTAACAGATTACCAAACGTTCATGAAAAACTCCAAGAAGAAGCAAGAGACCCCAATTGAGGTGGATGGGGCATACGATTACCACATACCTGTATTGTTGGAAGCTTCGATAGAGGCTCTAAACATAAAGGAGGATGGAATTTATGCCGATCTAACGCTAGGAGGGGCTGGCCATAGCCGTGCTATACTGGAGAAACTCGGCGAAAAAGGGAGGCTCTTTGGCTTCGACCAAGATGCCGAAGCTCTGGCCAACGCTCCGCAAGACGAGCGCTTTACGCTAGTGGCGGCAAACTTCCGCTACCTGAGTCGGTTCATGGACTATTATGGCGTAGATCATTTAGACGGCATACTTGCAGATCTGGGAGTTTCGTCGCAGCATTTCGATAGCGAAGAGAGGGGCTTTAGCTTCCGTAGCGACGCTCCACTACTCGATATGCGCATGAATCAGCTAGCAAAGAAAAGCGCTATCGACGTGCTCAATGAGTACAACGAAGAGCAGCTAGCAAATGTGCTATACAAGTATGGTGAGCTAAAGCAAAGTCGCCGCCTGGCTGCAAGCTTAGCTAAGGCACGTGCAGAGACTGAGGGAGGACTGCAGCGTGTAGGGCAACTCCTCGAAGCCGTAAAGCGCTTGGTGCCTGCCCACGAAGAGAAAAAACAACTAGCTCGTATATTCCAAGCCCTACGAATAGAGGTAAACGACGAGCTGGGTGCGCTAGATGCAATGCTTCATAGTGCCACAGATCTACTTGCTCCAGGGGGGCGCTTGGTGGTGATAGCCTATCACTCGCTGGAAGATCGTATGGTAAAGAACTTTCTGAGATATGGCAGCACCGACACACCCAATAGCGCTGAGCTAGAGATCTACGGCATGCCACAACTCGATTGGCGCACGCTGAGCCGCAAAGCCATTGCTCCGAGCGAAGAGGAACTAGCTAAGAACCCACGCTCGCGCAGTGCCAAGCTAAGGGTGGCAGAGAAAAAATGAATTTGCAAACATAATAACAGCAAAAGCTAAGGATGGAAGAGCAAAGACCCAACGAAATATACTTAGACGGCAGAGAAACTCCCATGGAGGGAGAAGAGCAAAAAAAGAGCCTTCGTGACGATTCGATGAAGCAAAAAAAGAGCTTCCAAGAACGTAAGGCTATGATTTGGGACTTGATGGGGGGTAGTCTGCTCGAAGAGAAATGGATTCAAAACAACTGGATCCTATTTGCCTTGATAGGGGTAATGAGCATGGTGAACATCATCAACAATTACTACTCGATCGGTCAGATGAGAGAGATCTCCAATCTCGAGGAAGAACTACGAGACTACACCAATCGGGGCTTGTTTATTTCGTCCGAGATCACCGAACGCGAACAAAAGGTCGAGATAGAGCGCAATATCGAGCTACTGGGGCTAGGGCTTGAGAGTTCAAACACTGCTCCATACATCCTCTACAGAGATGCACCCAAAAAGAAATAGCAAGATCTAAGTGAGTTATGCATAGTTGCGTTTTCCTGCGTTGTATTAGGGATTTGAGTGTTATGAGTTTTAGCAGTAATCAACTATCAAAAACCCAGATTCGACGCTAAGAAAAAGAAGCAGCAAACAAACTAGCACTTGGAAGAATCACTATTCGCTGAGTCTTTTTTTCAACAAAAGTCTTCACGAGCAAGAAAAGAGAACGATTAACACATATATAATAGATACGAGAGTAAGGAAACATGAATAAGAATAACGCAGATAGACCGAAGGCTAAAGGCTACGAGATGCGCTACCGCATTTTGGGCGCCTTTTTGGTATTGTACTTGTTTGTGATCTACGGCAAGGTATTGCACACCATGTTTGTAGATGGCGATCGCTGGAGGGCTATTGGCGAAACCCTACACAAAAACGAGACCGAACAGCTCCCTCCTATTAGAGGTAGGATACTGGCTGCCGATGGACGCATTCTCGCCATCACCGCTCCTTACTACCGCATCTATGTAGATTTCCAATCCGACCCGATCGTCAACCTCAAAGCAAAGGACGAGAAGGAACGTCGCGACAGTATGATGCGCATTCTCGACACGATGGCCTACTACGTTACCAAGAAGTTTAGCCTGCCTAATCGCCCCTTAGACGCAAAAAAACTGAAAGCTCGTTGGCTAAAAGGCTATGAGAATAAAAGTCGCTACGTATCACTCATTGGCTACGACATCTCCTACCTAGAGCTACAAGAGCTCTACAACATGCCACCCTTCGGCATGCACGAGCAATCGCAGATAATAGAGAAAGGCAAGAAAGGCTCTAAAAAGTATAAGCAGATAGTCAAACGCAAGAAGGTCTATGGACCCATGAGGCGGAGCATCATCAAAGAGGAAAAAGCAAAACGCATGAACCCCTTTGGCTCGCTTGCTAGCCGTACAATAGGCAACGTATATGGAGCCACAGAGCAAGGTGGAGTTAGCTCTGGGAAGTATGGGCTTGAGCTCTATTACGACTCGCTACTAAAAGGCGATCCTGGTCTGGCTAACAAAATTTACGCAGCTGGCCGACGACTTGGCAATACGCTAATAGAACCCACCAACGGCGCCGATGTATACAGCACCCTCGATATGGATATGCAAAGCATCGTGGAAGAAGAGCTGCGTAATAAACTGATAGAGACCAATGCCGAAAGTGGATCGGTGATTCTAATGGAGGTAAAAACGGGAAAGATCAAAGCCGTATCGAACCTCCGCCAGCAAGGAGAAGGCCGTTATACCGAGGCTATGAACTATGCCATGGCAGATATGTCGGAACCTGGATCTACATTCAAAGTACCATCTATGATAGTGGCGCTCGATGAGGGCATAGTCCGCCCCGAAGACATTGTAGATGTGGGCAATGGGGTGATGATGATAGGTGGTCGCAGAATCACCGACCATAATGCTCACCGTGGGGGCTATGGCAAGATTACCGCAGCTCAGTGCATCTGGTATTCGAGCAACCTTGGGGTAGCAAAGATCATCATGGGGCATTATAGCAATAAGCCAGACGCCTTTGTAGAGGCTCTTCGCAGAACAGGTATTGCAGATTCATTAGGCCTTGAGGTGCCTGGTGCTGGTACTGCCAAGGTGCCAAAAAGTAACGAGATGCCTTATTGGTCGGCCTCGACTCTTGCAACGATGACCTATGGCTACGCTACCAAAGTACCTCCTATCAATACACTCGCACTATACAATGCCTTAGCCAATGACGGCAAGATGATGCGCCCCTATATGGTAAGCAAAGTGGTAAAAGAGGGAAAAACCTTACTGCAGAAAGAGCCCGAAGTGATACGCGACTCGGTATGCAAGCACAACACCCTTATGGCAGTAAGGCAGATGCTTTCGGATGTAGTAAAAAAAGGAACGGGACGCCCAGCCAACAGTAAGATTGTAAACATCAGTGGCAAGACTGGCACCTCGAAACTTTGGGACAATGCCAGCAGAAGCTACGGAGGTGGACATCAACTCACATTCTGTGGCTACTTCCCCTCCGAAGACCCCCAGTATTCGTGCATAGTAGTAGTACGTAAGCCAAGGGGAGTACCGCCATCGGGTGGAGGTATATCGGGTGTAGTACTCAAAAATATTGCCGAAAAGCTCTATGCAATGAAGGAGCCTTACACACTCGAACAGGTGTCGGCAGACTTCGTACCTGCGCTTATCCCTCAAGTGCAAGGAGGTTCGCAAGAGCAGATCAAGTCTGTACTCAGAAAGCTAAACATACCCATAGTAGGGCTTGAAACGAGCAGCGAAAAAGATGCCAATTGGGCAAGAGCCTACGTTCAAGATCAACAGATCCGTTTAGAGAAAATGGCTAAGGAGAGTCGAGGTATTGTGCCCAACGTAGTGGGTCTCTCGGCAAGTGATGCTACATACCTCCTACAACATATGGGGCTGCGTGTGAAGGCCGAAGGATTTGGCCGAGTAGTAGCACAATCTATCCCAGCCAAATCGAGCTATAAAAAAGGGCAAAGCATAAGCATAAGCTTAGCCATGTAGAAGATCTACAACAACATAGAAGTAAAGAAAAATGCAAGAGCTAAATAAACTACTCATAGACCTCGACCCGATAAGCATTGTGGGCGATACCAAGCAGACCATTACAGAAATCTGTGACGACTCTCGCAAGCTTGCCCCAGGGAAGCTCTTTGTAGCGATCAAGGGCGTTCAAGCAGATGGACATAAATACATCGGACAAGCGATCGACCTTGGCTGTACGGCACTGATAGTCGAAGACCTCCCCGAAGAGCAAAAGAGTGAGGTTTGTTACATACAGGTTAAAGACAGTCGTTTGGCTCTAGCTCAAGTGGCGGCCAACATTTATGGGCATCCCTCTCGCGACATAAAGCTGGTGGGTATTACGGGTACCAATGGCAAAACAACTACTGCCACCCTACTCTACAAAACGCTACAAGCAGCAGGCATAAAGGCGGGACTATTGAGCACGGTAGCCAATTTCATAGACGGCAAGGAGTACCCTGCCACACATACTACAGGCAATCCTCTAGAGCTAAACAAGCTGTTCAGAGAGATGGTCGATGCCGGCTGTCAATATGCCTTCATGGAGGTAAGTTCGCACGCCATCGAACAAAAACGAGTGGCTGGTCTGCACTTTGATGGAGCCGTTTTCACCAATCTCACACGCGACCATCTAGACTATCATGGCGATATGCTTAGCTATTTGAATGCCAAAAAGAGTTTTTTCGATCAGCTTCCCCCCAGTAGCTTTGCTCTATCCAATGCCGACGAAAAGAACGGGACAGTGATGCTTCAAAATTGTAAAGCTAAGCCTTACTATTATGCCCTGCGTACCATGGCAGACTACAAATGTAAGATCATGGAGCAACACCTCGAGGGAATGCTTCTCGAAATCAATGGGCAGGAGCTTTTCGTACAGCTATTGGGAGCCTTCAACGCATACAATATTACAGCGGTCTATGCCACGTTGCTCTTATTGGGATTTGAGCAAACAGAGGTGCTCAGACTACTTTCGGCACAAAAATCGGTGGACGGACGCTTCGAAACCTTTCGATCGGAAAAAGGATACGTAGGTATCGTGGACTATGCTCACACGCCAGATGCTTTGGTAAACGTACTCGATACGATCGAGCCACTTGCCAAGGGTCATCAGATCATCTGCGTGGTAGGTGCAGGGGGCAATCGAGACAAAGGCAAGCGTCCGCTAATGGCTGTCGAGGCTGCCAAACGCAGTAGCAAATTGATACTTACTGCAGACAACCCACGCAATGAAGAGGTAGACGATATCATAGATGATATGCTAGCAGGACTCGATAGCGAGGCACGAAAGCGTTGCCTGTGCATCAGCAACCGACGCCAGGCAATACGTACGGCCTGCGCTCTGGCTCAGAAGGGAGACCTGATATTGATAGCTGGCAAAGGTCACGAAACGTATCAGGAGATAAAAGGCGAGCGAACACACTTCGACGACCGCGAAGAGCTAGTCGCTGCAATGAATGAAAACAATTAAGAACACGAGAAAAACAAGACGACTATAGGATATGCTTTACCACTTATTTAACTTCCTCGGGAGCTATGACATACCCGGAGCAAGACTCTTTCACTACGTTACATTTCGCTCGGCATTGGCTTTGATACTTTCGCTCGTATTTGCCACTGTCATTGGAAGTCGTATCATCGACCTACTACGCAAGAAGCAAATAGGCGAAACCATCAGAGACTTAGGCTTAGAAGGTCAGATAAGCAAGAAAGGAACTCCTACGATGGGAGGCATCATCATCATCGCAGCGATACTTATCTCCACATTATTGCTAGCTAGACTCGACAACATATACATACTCTTGATGATACTCACTACGTTGCTGATGGGGCTACTGGGCTTTATCGACGACTACATCAAGGTGTTTAAGAAAAACAAAGACGGACTGCCTGGCAAGTTCAAAATCGTAGGACAAGTGTTACTCGGCTTTGCAATTGCACTGGTACTATACCTCAACCCAGCTGTGGTTATCAAAGAGAATACAGAGGTTCTGAATAATGGTACGGTAGAGTATGCTAAATACGAAAAAGACGAAGTAAAATCGAGCAAAACGACAATTCCATTCGTTAAGAACAACAACTTCGACTATGCCGATATACTTCCGATCAAAGGTCCAGCGAGAGTATGGGTGGGCTGGGCTCTCTTTATTTTCGTCTCTGTCATTATCGTTACATTCATAAGCAACTGTGCCAACCTCAACGATGGGCTCGATGGGCTCAGCGCAGGATCTTCGGCTATCATAGGGGTAGTACTGGCTATCTTTGCTTATGTATCTTCGCATATCAGCATGGCCTCCTACCTCAACATCATGTTTATACCCGGAGCCGAAGAGCTTACGGTCTTTGCCTTCGCATTTGTAGGTGCTACGATTGGCTTCCTTTGGTACAATGCCTACCCGGCACAAGTTTTCATGGGCGATACGGGCAGCCTTACCCTAGGAGGTATTATTGCCGTGTTCGCAATTATTATCCGCAAGGAGATGCTCTTGCCGATCCTTTGTTTTGTATTTATTGTCGAGGGGCTGTCGGTGATGATGCAGGTGGCTTACTTCAAATTCACTAAGCGTAGGACGGGTACAGGCAAACGAATCTTCAAGATGTCGCCCCTACACCATCACTTCCAGAAAGCCCCCCATACGATAGATGCCTTGATACAGTGGCCCAACAAGCCCATGCACGAATCGAAAATCACAATACGCTTTTGGCTGATAGGGATCATTATGGCCGCCATCACCATTGCAACATTAAAAATGCGCTAAGAAAAAAGAGCTATGGAGCAAAGTAAGAGCTACGACCTATTGGTATTAGGTGCTGGAGAAAGCGGTGTGGGTGCAGCCCTATTGGCACAAGCCAAAGGCATATCGGTATTCGTATCGGACTATGGTAGTATTGCCGAGAAGTACCGCCAGGAACTGGTAAGTAGGCAGATCGACTTCGAAGAAGGGAAGCACAGCATGGACCTCGTGCTGAGCGTAAAAGAGGTAGTTTGTAGCCCTGGTATCCCAGACACTGCTCCTGTAATGAAAGCGTTGAAGGATAAAGGCATACCTATTATTTCAGAAATAGAATTTGCTGCTCGCTACAGCAAAGCCAAGATAATCGCCATCACAGGTAGTAATGGCAAAACCACTACTACAATGTGGATTTACCACACGCTAAAGAAGGCTGGACTCGATGTGGGACTGGCTGGCAACGTTGGATATAGTCTGGCAGCACAACTTGCCGATCGCGACCGAGACTACTTTGTAATAGAGCTTAGTAGCTTTCAGCTGGAACGCGTCTTCGATTTTCATGCCCACGTAGCCATCGTTCTAAACATCAGCCCCGACCACTTAGATAGGTACAATAATAGCCTAGACCTTTACGCCGAAGCTAAGATGCGCATTACAAACAATCAGACCGAAAGGGATTACCTCATCTATTGGGCAGAGGACAAGTGGATTGCAAATTGGGTAGAAAAGAACAAGCCCAAAGCACAACTATTAAGCTTTGCTGCTCTGAAACCCCAAAAGCACCCAGCAGCTTGGATCAATTACTTCAAAGAATTGACTACAGACCATGAGTGTAACGGTTCGCTATTCCTCGAAGAGGGGCTCCTTGCTTTGCCAGGCAAGCACAATCTGCTTAATGCCATGGCTACAGCACTGGCTGCAAAAGCAATAAACATAAACAATAAGACTATCTGCAAGTCTTTGGAAGATTTCAAAGCCGTTGAGCATCGGCTAGAAAAGATAGCCACCATTGACGGTGTAGACTACATCAACGACTCGAAGGCTACCAACGTAGATGCCACCTGGTACGCCTTGGATAGCATCAAAAATAAGGTACTACTTATTTTGGGAGGTACCGACAAGGGCAATGACTACACACAGATCGAGGAGCTGGTGCTATCCAAAGCACGAGCACTTATCTTCATGGGAGTCGACAACTCGAAGCTTCACAGCTTTTTCGACACCAAGGTCGATACAATTGTAGATGCTCGCTCCATGCACGAGGCTATAAGCCACGCACAAAGGTTGGCCCAGAGGGGAGATACGGTATTGTTATCGCCTGCCTGTGCTAGCTTCGACCTTTTCAAAAACTACGAAGACCGAGGCGATCAATTCCGTGAAGAAGTACTAAGACTTGCCACCAATACAGAGAACTAAAGGAAGACGATGACAACACAAGACACCCCCACACAAAACAAAGGCAAATTCCTCAAAGGCGACAAAGTGCTTTGGATGATCTTCTTCATCTTAGCAGTAATCTCTATCGTAGAGGTATCGAGCGCAGCTAGTACCCTCGCCTATCAGGGCAAGATGTATAGCCCCATTATCAAGCACACAGGCTTTGTAATAATCTCTCTGCTCGCCCTGTTTCTATCCTACAAGATAAGCATCAAAGCGATAAAGATAGCTGGAGTCATATTCTATTTGGGTTCCATCCTTCTGCTTATTTTTGCCCAATTTAATGGTACCAGCATCAATAATGCCGTGCGCTGGGTACCTATATTTGGTATCACATTCCAGCCTTCCGAGATAGCCAAGCTCTCAATCGTCTTACTTGCTAGCACCATTTTCAGCTCCAAGATGTGGAATCAAAAAAAGCTGTTCTATATCTTTTTATTTACATCGATTATTCCAATCGCATTTATCGGAAAGGACAACCTTTCGACTGGTGTGGTACTCATTGTATTTGTTTACATCGTGTCGTGGATTGCCAAGGCTCCCACTAAAACCCTAGCGCAAACAAGTGGCGTCCTTGCAGGATTTGCTTTATTATTTGCACTCTTTGTTTTATTCGGTCCATCCGAAACGGTAAGTAAAGTACTTCCCCGAGCCGATACTTGGAAGCACAGAATCATCAAAGACCCCTCACTAAAAGGCTTGAACGAAGCACAGCTAGACTCTGCCAAGTTTTCGTTCAACAAAAAGACCTTTCAGCCCAATCACGCCAAGATAGCAATAGCTCGTGGCAGAGGCATCGTTGGGGTGGGACCAGGCAATAGTATCGAAAGGGACATTCTACCCTCGGCATTTTCCGATTATATATACGCTATCATCATCGAAGAGTGGGGGCTCCTTGGAGCTATTCTGGTGCCGCTCATATATATATGGCTCTTCTTTAGGCTTGCTAAAATATCGGGCCGAAGCCGAAATCTCTTCACCAAGCTTACACTATTAAGCTTCGGAGTGCTCTATATTATGCAAGCTATGATTAACTTCACGGTGGGTACGAGTATTTTCGTAACCGGACAAACGCTTCCACTTATCAGCCGCGGAGGAACCTCTTATGTGATTACCAGTGTCGGCTTTATGATCATTATTGCTCTAAGTAGGTTGGTAGACGAAGAGGAAGTGGCTCGAGCTAAGGAAAGAATGGAGCTGGCAGATCGGGATGATAGTGACAGCTGGGATCCACAAGTAGAAACGACAGATGAATTTGAGGAATACCCTAGCGAAGTCGAGAGCGATTACAACGATGCCACTAAGCATGTAGAATAAAAAACGATACAGACAAGGGATAAAAGAGAGCGAAATGGACGATAATAAACAGAAACAAGACCTAAAGCACAAGGGTTATCCACGCTTCATTATTAGTGGAGGTGGTACGGGGGGGCATATTTTTCCAGCGCTATCGATTGCCGATGCTCTGTCGAAACGCTACCCTACGGCCTCGATTCTATTCATTGGAGCCGAAGGCAGAATGGAGATGGAGCGCGTTCCTCAGGCCGGATACGAAATAGTGGGACTACCTATCCGAGGCATTGATCGTAGCCATTTAATCTCAAATTATTCGGTCCCTATCGCCTTAGCTAAGAGCTTGAAACTAGCTCGTAAGGTGATCAAACAGTTCGACCCGCATGTAGTGATAGGAGTAGGTGGCTATGCAAGTGGCCCAACCCTTGAAATGGCTAGTATGATGGGAATCCCCACAGTGCTGCAAGAACAAAATAGCTACGCAGGCCTCACCAATAAGATTCTGGCTCGGCGTGCCAAGACTATTTGCGTGGCCTATCCCGAGATGGAAAAATACTTCCCTGCCGAAAAAATTGTACTCACGGGCAATCCTATTCGTAAGGAGATCGAAGAGATGACTCCCTCGCGTACCGATGCTCTCAAGTATTTTGGCTTCGAGCCCGACGACGATCGTCCTATCCTGCTTGCCATAGGCGGCAGCCTAGGTGCTTTGACTATCAACAAGAGCGTTGCAGAAGGGTTGGAGCGTATCGAAAAGGCTGGCATCAGACTGATTTGGCAAACGGGCAAGAACTACTACGACAACGTGAAGCCACTACTTGAAAACGTAAATCGATCTCAGTTTTTTGCCTCAGCATTTATTTCACGTATGGACTATGCCTATTCATTGGCCGATCTGCTTATTTCCAGAGCAGGTGCGAGCACCATCTCAGAGATTACCTTGCTAGGCAAGCCATCCATACTGGTGCCTTCGCCCAACGTGGCCGAAGACCATCAGACAAAAAATGCAACGGCACTATCGAAGCGCAACGCAGCACTATTGGTAAGAGATGCCGAGGCAACAGTGAAGTTGATAGACACAGCTATCGACCTGATCGAGAAGAAAGAAGAACTTAGCAGCATCTCTGCCAACTCGAAACTTATGGCCAAGA
Source organism: uncultured Porphyromonas sp. (assembly GCA_964535945.1). Classification (GTDB taxonomy): domain Bacteria; phylum Bacteroidota; class Bacteroidia; order Bacteroidales; family Porphyromonadaceae; genus Porphyromonas. The sequence continues at coordinate 6,067 of CAZHWP010000018.1, read as the reverse complement.
CTAAGGCCGCCGACAGCATCGTAAATGAAATTGCAAAACTGCTACCCAATGAATAATAAGACAAAGGATCAGATCGAGACTAAGAATGTTTACTTTATAGGCATTGGCGGCATAGGGATGAGCGCCTTGGCACGCTATTACAAGGTGCAAGCATATGAGGTGGCAGGCTACGATCTCACCCCCAGCCCTATCACAGAAAGTCTCGAGGCAGAAGGCATCTGCGTTCACTTTAGCGAAGAGCTCGATGCCATACCAGCATGTTTCTTCAATAAGGACGAAACCTTGGTCATCTACACCCCTGCCGTACCAAATGAGCATATCGAATTGCGCTATTTCATAGACAATGGATACCGTGTGCTAAAGCGTTCGGAAGCACTGGGCGAGATTACGCGTAGCTCGAGAGCCCTCTGTGTGGCTGGCACTCATGGCAAGACTACCACAAGCACCATGCTTGCTCACTTGCTTTATCAGAGTACCGTGTCTTGCAACGCATTTCTCGGTGGTATAGCCAATAATTACAAGAGCAACCTACTCCTTTCGGAGAAAAGTGATCTGGTAGTAGTAGAAGCCGATGAGTACGACCGCTCCTTCCACCGACTAAGTCCCTACATGGCCATCATTACTTCGGCAGACCCCGATCACCTCGACATCTATGGTAGCCCCGAAGCCTATCGCGAAAGCTTCGAGCACTTCACTTCGCTCATTCGGCCAGGTGGAGTACTACTTATGAAGTATATGGCCCCAGTTAGTCCAAGGCTTCAAAACGATCAACGCCTATTCAGCTACTCTGCAAACGACCCTGCAGCTGATTTTTACGGATCGGAAATAGAAATCGCGGATGGCAAGCTCTTCTTCACTTGGCACTATCCCGAAGGCAAAGAAAGAGTACAAGTAGGAGTACCCTTGCGCATCAACGTCGAAAACGCCATAGCCGCAATGGCTATTGCATACCTCAACGGGGTTACCATTGAGGAAATAGCTCGTGGCATCGCTTCGTTTAAAGGATCACAAAGGCGCTTCGATTTCGTAGTAGATACAGAGCAGATCAAATTTATCAATGACTATGCACACCATCCAGTCGAGATCGAAGCTTCGGTCAGGTCTGTTCGCGAATTGTATCCTGGCAAACGTATCCTAGGAATCTTTCAGCCACACCTTTATTCTCGGACGGCCGATTTTCATAGCCAATTTGCTGCCAGTCTATCGGCTCTCGATGAGTTAATCCTCATCGACATTTACCCCGCCAGAGAACTACCCATACCCGGCATCACTAGCCAGATCATCCTCGATCAAGTGCAGTCTGCCCATAAAGAGCTTTGTAGCAAAGAAAACCTAATCGAAAGGCTTAAAGAACGCCAACTACCCGATGTCATATTAGTACTCGGTGCTGGCGATATAGACCGTTTGGTACAGCCTATCAAAGAATTGATATTGAAACAATGCTAAAAAAAATCCTATATATCGTTGGCTTCTTTGCCTTCCTATTCTACCTGATCGGAGCAAGTATCTATCTGAAATCCTACAAGCCAGATACGGTATGCCATGAAATGGAAGTGAGCTTCGTAGACGAGGTAAAAAAACCATTTATGAAAGTGGAAGATATTGAGCGGGATCTTAAAGAGATGAATTTCTCTCCGATTGGTAAAAAGCTCGATTCGATCGATATTTACAGTATGGAAAAGAAGCTACGTAGCAATAGTCTTTTCAATGAAGCCGAACTATATGCTACACCAAGCGGGAAACTGCACTTGAAAGTGAGACAAAAAGACCCACTCTTCTTAGTCATAGCCCAAGACAGCACCTATTACGTATCTACAGACCGCACCCTCATCTCGCCAAACTTGGACTACGCTGCCCCCACTTTGCTATGTACAGGGCATATCAACGAAGAGATGGCAAAAACTACTCTCTTCGACTTGGTAGACTTTCTGCTTGCCGACAACTATTGGCAAGACTTCTTCACGCAAGTATATGTACCCGAAAACGAACAGTTTGTCTTGGTACCACGTGTTGGTAAAACTAGCATCATCATAGGCAATCTCCCCAACTGGGATGAAAAGCTAGATAAGTTGAAGCTTTTCATTGAAAAAGCCTTACCAAAATACGGCTGGGAAGCATTTAATTCACTAAATTTGGTTTTCAAGGATCAGGTGATTGCACAAGCAAATGAAAACCAAATATCGGTACTCAATCCACCTCCAGCACCCATAGAAATAGAAGCCGACTAAGAAAGGCTAACCTACAAGGAACGAAAGAAAATCATTTTAGCATAGAGATAGAAACTTATGGATACAATATTTGCCGTAATAGACCTCGGAACTTCGCAAATACGAGGAATGGTGGCAAAAAAAGGGAGCGATGGACGCCTATCGTATATCGCCCATTGCACCGAAGCAAGCAAAAAGAATATACGACGTGGAGCCGTACACAATATTGATGAAACAGCAAACATTATTGATCGGATTGTACAGAAGCTAAATGCCCAGCTCGAAAAGCACCAGGTTATTAATGCCCTATACGTAGGTATCTCTGCACAGTCACTCGCATCCAAAGAATACATCATTTCCCAAGAACTTGCCCCCGAAGGTGAGGTGGTAAACCAAGATCACATAGACAAGCTTTGGGAAGAGATTCGTGCTGTAGATCAAAGCCCCAACGAAATACTCGACATTTCGGAACCTATCTATTACCTCGATGGCAAAACCGAGACCCTGGCCAAGGGCTTATTTTGTAACAAGATAGAAGCCCGATTCCAACTCATCACGGCTAGGCCATCTGTAAGCCGAAATATTCGCATAGCCGTAGAAGACCGATTGAAACTGCGCCTTGCAGGCATACTGATTACCCCCATCTGGGAGGCCAATGCCTGCCTCAGTGAAGACGCTATCAATATCGGGTGTGCCTACATCAACATCGGTGCAGGCACTAGCTCGGTCTCTATCTACAAAAATGGGCTGCTCATGCGATTCAACGTCCTACCCTTTGGAGGCTACAACATCACTCGAGACCTCACAAGCTTCCATATCAGCGAACAGGAAGCAGAGGCACTAAAGTTTGACTTGGTAAACATGACTCCCGATAAGAATGCCGAAGAAACAAGCTACAAAATCTATTCCGACGATGGCACAAGCAAAGAACTACGCATCTCGGAGGTAAACCACATCGCCCAAAAGCGTATGGAAGAAATCGTAGCCAACCTACTCAACGTCATAAACCTATCGGGCTATATCGATTCGATAAAGGCTGGACTATATATCAATGGAGGAGGCTCGAAGATTAGAAACTTCAAAAGATGGCTCAACAAAAACTCCATCAAAGTGCAGAAAACCCAAATCAACAAACAATATATCGACGAAGATAATCCCGTCACATACAGCGATGACTTACAGACTTTATTAGCTCTTTGCTTAGGTGCAACAGAGAATTGTATCGAGCATCAAACCCAAGAATTAGAGTCTTTGATGAAAGAAGACGATACAGCGCCTGTTGAAGTTAAAGAGCCTGTTGTGAAAAGGCCTCAACAAACAACTGGAAGACGAAAAGGATCATGGCTTACAGATATCTTTACTTCGGGAAAGGAAGAAGTAGCCGAAGATGATGACTATATACAGACTATTGAAGACGAAGATCTGGATGAGGAAGATTATGAAGAAGAAGAATCAACCAAACAGACAAGTAATCCGAGTGGACAGCATGAAAGTGGTATAAGGAAAGCATTGAGATCTTTTGGCACTTTCTTCGACAACGAAACCAACTTAAATGAATAGTATGGAGGGAGATGCAATGAATCAACACGACAATATACCCAATCTGGGAGATGAGATGCTAAATGCAGACGATAATCTATTCGAAATGGACGAAAAGAAGCATGAAGGCCCCAAGTCGGACTACGACTTCGACGATACCGATACGCTGATCGACTACAACTATCCAAGAGAAAAAATACCCAAGATTATTAAGGTAGTAGGCGTAGGAGGTGCTGGAGGAAATGCCGTAAAGAACCTGCACAGCTCTGGATTTACAGAAGTATCCTATCTCCTATGTAATACCGACTACCAGGTCTTGAGAAAAAACCCAGTCGAAAACAAGTTGGTGCTCGGCAGGAACCTCACAAATGGCTACGGGGCTGGCGACGATCCCGAAGTGGCCAGGCAGGCGGCCGAAGAGAGTGCCGATGAAATAAGAAAGATACTCGACGACGGACATACACGCATGGTATTTATCACTGCAGGGATGGGCAAGGGCACCGGCACTGGTGCCTCACCAGTAGTAGCACGAATAGCCAAGGAGCTAAACCTACTTACTGTCGGTATCGTAACCATCCCATTCGTTTACGAAGGAAGGGTAAAGATACTTAAGGCTCTAAAAGGCGTCGAAGCACTCAAAGAGCATGTCGATGCTTTGATGATTATCAACAACGAACGCATACGAAGTCTGTATGGCGAGCTCGACAACTTCCAAGCCCTCGAAAAGGCCGACGAAACCCTAGCAAATGCAGCGAGGGGGATAGCAGACCTTGTGGTCATTGAAGGGGTTCAAAACTTAGACTTCAATGACGTGCGAAAAACTCTCCGTAACGGAGGTATCGCGATCATCAACTCGGGAATCGGCGAAGGCGAAGACCGTATGCGCAAAGCTATCGACGCAGCCCTCAACTCTCCGTTGTTAAATGACAATGACATAAGCAACGCCAAAGAAATACTCGTAAACATCTACCAGAGTATGGAGTATCCGCTCAGTACCGACGAGCAATTCAACGCCCTAACCGATCTTTCTAGACAAATAAAAACGGACTACGAGCTACGAACTGGCAACGTGATTGACCCAAGCTTGGGCAAGAAAGTAAAGGTTACCATACTTGGTTCGGGATTCGATATCGAAACTACCAAGCGAAGCCTCGGAATGGGCGATGATCCGCTCAATGAAGAGGGAACGCATATCTCGAGAGAAGAGGCCGAGCGTATTCGCGAGCAAAACGAAGCTCTACTCAACACCTACTACAAAAAAGATGAGCTGGAGGGTGCAAACACATTCCCTACGTTCAAGCCGATCTTGCTTGGACCAGACGAATTTGACAACGAAGAGCTGATATCGGCCATGGAAGAACCACCAGCAGCCACCAGAAGCTCAAGTGTCTATGCACGAATTACCGATATTCGCCAACGCATCAAAGACTCCAATAATCAGAAAGCTAAAAGCGATTTACCAATCAACGAAGAGATCGATTTTAAGCCAGAGGAGGAGAAACCAGAAGCTAGCGATAATGTAATACTCTTCTAAGTAACACACATCAGAATGGACTATTTCGAACTAATAAACGAAGATATAAAGAAGGCCATGCTGGCAAGAGAGAAAACCAAACTCGAAGCACTACGCTCCATCAAAAAAGAGTTTCTCGAAGCCAAAACCGCAAAAGGATCAGATGGCAATCTAAGTGAAGAGCAAGCGATACGCATCATGCAAAAGCTTGTGAAGCAGCGAAAAGAAAGCGCTGCGATCTACCAAGAGAATCAACGCGAAGAGCTAGCCAATAATGAACTGGCCGAAGCTGAAGTGATAGAAGTATACCTGCCTAAAGCTTTAAGCATAGCCGAACTCGAACCAATAATCAAAGAGATTATTACACGCGTCGGAGCAAGCAACATGAAGGATATGGGGAAGGTGATGGGTATAGCCTCCAAAGAGCTTGCAGGCAAAGCCGACGGACGACAGATCAATGAGATCGTCCGTAAAATGCTATCCGAGTAAGATACGTATCCTAGTAGCAGCAGAAACAGGAATTCGACGAAGGGTCTCATAGCAACTTCGAATGAGAGTCTTCCTGACATTCACCTATACTCCAAGTCGGGATCAGTCATACAAAGGCAAGATCAATCAAAATGGCAGTCTGCCATAATTGTGATCAAGCTTACGATGTAAATATTCTCACACACCTTAAAGGGTCTGTGTCAAGAATAGTTTTTTTGACACAGACCCTCCCTTTTTGCATCCTAATCAAAGGTCCTGAAATGAACTATACTCGAAAGGTCCTAAAATAAAAAAAGTCGCTCTTGGAATCAGATTCCTC
>CAZHWP010000017.1:268-36737 GCA_964535945.1 uncultured Porphyromonas sp. | reverse complement strand
AACTTAAAATACTAGCAATGCATGAGAAAAACTACGCATTTATCGGATGAACCACTTTTTTATGCGTGTGTGCGTCAAAAGTATCCGTTGCTAGCAAGCTTAATTTATTGCCATCAGCTTGGAAGTATATTTCCAAGCTGATGGCAATAAGTTTCCAAGCCGATGAAAATGCATTTTCATCGGCTTGGAAACTTTCTGTATAAGGATGATTGATTCGTGAGACTGCGTCACAAAGTTTAGAGCAAGTGAACTAAGCCGTAATCTCGAAGGAGGGCTTGCTCTCGGTGCCTAGCCCCAAGGATGCGGAGCTGGAGAAGTTGTAATTTGCTCGGCCTAACTATTATTCGCTTACGAAGGTGATGTTGTCTTTCTTGGGCGAGATGAATTCGTGCTGGAGAGTTCTCGTAATGCCTTCGGCAAGGGTGTATGGAGCGTGGAATCCGCTACGGCCCACTTTGGCAGCATCGAATACCGTATTGGCACAAAACTTACGTACTCGCACCGAGCTGATGGCGAGCTTGCGTTTGCTGACGAGGGCTAACGCATCGAAGCAGTAGCCACCCATCATACCAATCCAAAAAGGAACAGAAGTAGTGGGGATATGCTTTTCGAGTACGTTGCTAACGTGCTTTACCAATTCTTTGGTACTAAAGTCGGGCTTATCGACATAGTTGTATACCTCGTAATGTACCCTCGATTGGTGCTCGATGAGGTGATGGATAAAGGCTACAATGTTGCCGATATAGGCCATGGACTTTTTGTTTTCGCCCTTTCCAACCATCATAAATCGGCCACTCGAAATCTGTTTTAGTAGGTTGTACACATTGCCCCTATTGCGTTCGCCAAAGACTACTGTAGGACGTAAGATGTTTACATTCCAGTCTTGCCTACTTTCGAGCCATCTACGCAGCAGTACCTCGGCTTGCCATTTGGACTTGCCGTAGTGATTGAATGGATCTGCAGGGTGCTCTTCGTTTGGATTGTCTTTGTTGAGACCATACACGGCTACACTACTCAAGAATATGAGTCTCTTTACGCCGTTTGCTTCCATCGCTTCAAGGGTGTTTTGCATCCCTCCTACATTTACATCGTAGTAGAGTGAGGTAGGGCTCACATCGTCGCGATGTTCGGCAGCCAATAGTACTACTAGATCGACCGCACGAAGTAGTTTTGTGAGCGCTTTTTTGTCGAGTACGTTTGCTATCGTGGTGAGTTCGGGATACATGACCGATTCTGCTTTGTCAATATTAAGCAGTTCGTAAGCTTCGTCTTTGATACGACTGATCAGATGAGATCCTATGAAGCCCGATGCTCCGATTAAAGCTATTTTCATCTATGCAAGGGTTGTTTGATGCATGATCCGGCCTATATATTTGTGCTATGCCGAGCAGCAGATACTTACAGGGATTGGCTCAAATATACACAGATCGGTATTTTGTTTGCAAAGGTACGTATTATTAAGGAATTTGCAATTTGTCTCAACGATATTTCTTATCTTTGGATAATACAATAGCTTATACGAGGCCAATGCAAAGGCCTCACTTTATATACTGCCCAATGAAAAAAACGCTTTCTTATATTCAGCCTATCCGTTCGAAGCACAATAGTCGTATCAAAGCTGATGCACTAGACGAAGCAATCGAAAAGTTTAAGTCCAAGGATTATTTAGCCAGCATCTATCTTGTATTAGATTTTTTCAACTCCGATTTGCGCCAGCGCTATGTGCCTGAAGCTAGTCGAAAGTTTCAGCTCCCTCATGGTTCTATCGTTATCGATATCGAGATTACAGATCGAGACTTGCTGGTGTCGGCACCCTTTATGTCGATCCCCGAAGGCAGTAGTCGTATCCCCATGTTGAGGCGAGCTACCGAGCTCAATATATCCGATCTCGATATGGCTCAGCTCTACCTCTCAGAGCAGGGCTTGCAGTTCAAGTTTAGCTGTCCGCTCGAGCTGGCTCATCCCTTTAAGGTAGCATACATGCTGCGCGAACTCTGTATCACGGGCGATAAATACGACGATGAGTTTCTGGTCAAATTTTCTGCCCAGCGTCTGTACGAGCCTATGCTTAAGCCCTACGAAGCCGAATCGATGCAGCGCATCATCGCAGCCATCCGCTCGGTAGCCTTAGAGTCGATAGCGCAGATCGATGAGTACGAAGTGGAGCGAAAGTATGGCAAGGCTTGGAATACATTAGTAACAACACTTTTCAAGATCAATTACTTTGCGCAGCCACAGGGGCATTTGCAAGCCGAGCTCGAGGAGGCTGTCTTCAAAGCATATCGCGATGATAGGCCAGACTCGGAGCTACTACCAGAGGGCCGACAGTTTTTGCAGGATTTGCACGACAAAAGCGATGAAGAACTAGCACAAAGCCTTTATGATGTCGAGGTGATTAGCTCTCGCCGACGAAGTTCGGATATAGAGAATATTCGTAGCAATACGATGGATGCCTACGAAGAGGTTTTGAGTATGATTTCGAGCGGAAGCATCGAAGAGGCAGTCTTGCTGATGACGCAGAATATCTATCGCATCTACTTCTTTAATGATCTGCAAGAGAATATCAACGAGGTATTTGCTCCAGCTCTCGAGCAGTCGGCAGAGGTAGATCTCAGTACGGCCGTCGCTGTGCTACATAAGGCGATGAAAAAGGTCATGGAGGATATGGATACAGCCGAATCGGTCTCGGAGTATTACGAGCCGAAAGCTGTTCTAAACGATTTGGACGAAATACAGCAGATCCAAGAACAGATGTTGTCTGAGCTGCCCCAGGTTGATATGCAGCGCTATAGGCTGGTGGCAGAACGAGTGAAAAAGGCTGCAAGCAAGAGCCTAGAAGCGACAGATAAGAATGCACAATAGAAATCTACGATCATGAGCGAAATAAACAAACAAATCTATCAATCTGTATACAAAGTCAATCACTCGAGTGGTAGTGGTAGCTGCTTCTTTTATAAAGCACCAGGCTTATTTTTGACCAATTATCACGTGGTGGAAGGCTATCAGCGTGTGGCCATCGAAGCTGTCAATGAAAAGCGATACCCAGCCAAGGTGGTGATGGTAAATCCAGCTTTCGACTTGGCTTTGATCAAGGCCGAGGGAGACTTTTCGCAACTCAATGATCTGCATCTAAGCGAAACTCTGCAGGTCGAACTCGGTGAGCGAATCGTGGTGGCGGGTTTCCCCTTCGGGATGCCATTTTCTGTCACAGAGGGTACAGTCTCGGCTCCGCGCCAGCTAATGGGCGACCGCTACTACATTCAGACCGATGCAGCAGTAAACCCCGGCAATAGCGGAGGCCCGATGTACAATGCCGAAGGACAGGTGATAGCCGTTACGGTAAGTAAGTTTACTAATGCCGATAATATGGGCTTCGGAATCCCTCTGTCTGATGTTTTGACATTCGTTTCGGCCTACGACGATGCAAATCCAGAGTCATTCCAGCTGCAGTGTCAGGGATGTGAGTCGCTGATTGCCGAGAAGATGGATTACTGTCCCAGCTGTGGCAGTAAGCTCCCTTCTGAAGCATTTGCCGAAAAGCCTATCACGGATTTGGCAAACTTCGTGGAGGCAACCATTAGTCGTGCCGGAGTGGATCCGATTACTACAAGAGTGGGCTACGAGGCGTGGTCGTTTTATTATGGCAGCGCGCGACTTACGTGCAATGTGTATAATAGCAACTTCCTGATTCTTTATGCTCGCTTGGTGACGCTTCCCAAAAAGAATGTGGCACCCGTGCTGGAGTACCTACTTTCGGACAAAAAACCTCCTTATCGCTTTGGTGTAGATGGCAATACGATATGTATCTACTATTATGTGCATATCCCCGATCTCGATACGAGCTATCGCGAAGAGATCGGTCGTAATTATACCAATTTGATACTGCTGGTCGATGAGCTCGACGATTTGCTGGTAGAAGAGTTTGGATGCGTGCTACCCGATCGGGTGAACTTTGCCGTAGCTGCTGTACCCGAGGGTAAGGGCTAGGGGCTTGGCTAGTGAATCGACTTCTTTCTGTAAACTTTCAATCGCAATTCTGACTATCAACTGATCCTTTTACTATTATTATGTTTGGTGTTTTGTACTTTCTCGGCTTGCTTGCCTTCATTGTTTACTATAGCTACAGGAGTCTGAAGCGTGAGACCTCACTGATAAAATTTACTGCTAGCAGCAAGAGTAGCTCGCCAGAGCAGCTCAGGCTTTGGGCTTTGGCTTTTATTAGTTCCGATTACTATGGCTTTGCCATGGATCAAAGCAAAGCAAGCGACGCAGAGCAGTTGAAGAAAATCAAGCAACGGGTTTTGCAAGATTGGAGTCTCAGCGACGAGGCTGAGATCTTAGACCGTATCGATTGGCTTAGGAAGCAGGGCTTTAGAACGGCCTATCCAGCTTTGCTGCCTTTGGCTTTGATCGAGATTTCCGACGAGGATCGTATGCGGATACTCAAGGCATCGCTCAAAGGGAAGTTGAGCTATGTATATCCGCTAGCCAACAATCTGGCTAAGGGCTTGAAGACTTTTGCTAAGGAGAAGAAATTTGCCGAGCTGCTAAGCGAGGATAATCTCTATCGGGGCATTTTGGCTTCCGATATGGGCTATCTTATTAGCTTGGCTCGAGTGGCATATGCGCTAGATCTGATGCGTGAAGATGAGCTCTTGGAGTGCAGACTATTTGCCGAGGAGCAGTGCAAAAAGGTCTATGCCAACTGGCAGGAGCTGGCATCTGCAATGGCTTTGGGTGCTCTGATGGAAGAGAGCTCCTACTCGCGCGCTAAGCTACGACTGAATGGGGTATTGGTGGCGCTTAACGATAAGCGCAGTCCATGGCGTCGCTGCAAATATTCCTGACACCGACAGGTTTCGGCCCTCGCTATGGTATGTTGTTGATGGCTAGTCTGTAATAAATTGAAGGATCCCTATTTGGGTGATGCATTGCCTAAGTCGGGGTGTAACGCCCCGTTTTATTTGCTAGTCAGATTGAGCCCAATAATCGAGATGATGAGTGTGCTGAGGAAGAATAGACGCCAAAAGGAGGTCGATTCGCCTAAGAAAAAGATTCCCGTAAGCACTGTAAATACAGCACCTATACCTCCCCATACTGCGTAGCCTGTACCAACAGGGATGGCATGATCTCCGCTTATTGCTTTGTAGAGCAAGAACATGCTGATGGATACGCTGATGATAAATGAGCCAAACCAGAGCAGTGCCGTCTTGCCACTGCTCTGGCCTGCCCGTTCGAGGCTGATGGCAAATCCCGTTTCGAATAATCCGCCTACTATGAGGTATATCCAGTTTAGTGCCATGCCCCTTACTTGCCGTCGCTATGGCTTTCGATAGCCATATAAAATTGGTTTTGCTTGCCTTCCACAGGCTTCATTTTGTAAAGGATCGTGCGGTATTGGTCCGTAGCTATTACTTCATGCCCTTCGGTTTTGTGGATGGGGAATCGTCGCTCAATGCCAGCGTCTACGATCCGATACTCATCTTGGCCCATATATCCCTGGGCAATCTCGGGCTGGTCGCCAATATTGGGGAACGCAACTTCGCTAAGTTTGCCAGCAGAGCTAAATATATTTACAAACTTGTATGCTCCTTGGCCTGGCACGTCGATTTGTATGATTAGCTCGGGCGATCCGTCGGAGTTGAGGTCGGCCGTTTCGGTTTTAGATATAGGAGCAAAGAGTGATTTGCTATAGTGTTCGCCACTTTGAGCTGTGCTAATGATCAGTTCTTGGTTTTCACCTACGCCAAAGGTTTTGATGCTAAAGTCAACCCCCATCAGGCTTTCTTTCTTGTCGAATGTAGGCTCGGTGTCTATGTCTTCGAAGGTTGCTGTAAGCGAATCTAAAAGCTTCGATTCGGCTGTGTTGTTCTTGCCTTTGCAGCTGGGTAGGGCTAGGCCTATGCCAATGGCTAATAGGATGCTTATGCGAATGGTTTTTCTCATCTGTGTGTAGTGCGTATTAGTGGAGGTCTTAGCCTCTGAATTTTTTGTAATTATCTGGACGTCTGTTTCCTTTGCGAAATCCGTGAAACTCTTCCTCGTCTTCGTCGTGGTCGTTTCGGTACTTTCTATTGCGTTCTTCGATCGCTTTACGCTTGTTTTCGGGGTTGTTTTTGCTTGTTTTGCGTAGGCTGGCACTCTTTGGCTCGGCTTTGATGCGTTGTGCTTCTGCTCGGTGGTCGGTGCGGCTTTGCTTGGGCTTGCTTTTGCTACGCTCATCGTATTTGCGCTCGGCAAAGTCGTCTTGGATAAGGTCTCGTACGGGTAAGTCTACATCGTCGAGCAAGACCACATCTGATATACTTACGTAATCGCTTAGTTGAGCTAGTCGGCCATTGATCTTTACGCGGCCTTCTACGATGTACTCTTCTACTTCGCGGCGCGAACCTAAACCGGCGTCGCTAAGCAATTTGTTGATTCTGAGTTTCATGTTGGGAGATTAGGGTGTGAGATTGAGAATATGATCTATTTTTTTTAGGATTCTTTCGGGGTCGATTTGCTCTCGGCAGGCATAATCCTTGCGATAGCACTCTTTCTGGCCATAGATAGAGCAGGGGCGGCAGTCGAGTGGGGCAGCGATGGCATCGTCGGCCGACTGCCCATAGCCCATAAATCCCGCCACGGGGTCTGTGGCACACCAGATAGAGAGCACTCTGGTACCCACCAGGGAGGCTAAATGCATATTGGCACTATCCATGCTAAGCATGCACTTGAGGCTACGGATCAAGGCTAGTTCGCCTGGCAACGTAAGTGTGCCCGCAACGGACTTTACATGTTCAAGTCCTTTGGCCCAGCTTTCGAGCGTCTCTTTTTCTTGACCCTTGGCTCCGAATAGCAATACCTGCACGTCGCCTCTTTCGTTTAGCTTTGCTATCAACTCTCGCATGAGCTTGGTCGAATACATCTTTGCTTTGTGTGCAGCAAAGGGGGCTATGCCTATCTTTGGCAGCGTGCTATTGCTATTGTGCTCGGGAGGCGCTTCGCTATCGAGGCTTTGCTGTAGGTCGGGCAGGATAGCATAGGGTGGGTCGATAGCCAATCCAGCTTTGCGGAATACATCTGCATAGCGCTCGATGACCGGCTTGAGGGCAGTCTTGTCTTTGTGGGGAGGCCTAGCAGTAAGTTTTCTATACGCAGAGCGAGGTTTTTTGAGCCTTACAACTTTGGTGCCCGATAGCTTGAGGTAGTTCCTGATGAGTTTCGTGCGGATTACATCGTGCAGATCTATCAGTACATCGAAGCGTTCTTCTTTGAGACGCTGTATGAAGGTAAACAATCCACTTAGCGTCTTTTCCTCGCGCTTTATGTCCATCCCCATAGCTTCCAAATTGCTCGGAGGGTTGATGAGCAGGTTGCTTAGGAAGGGCTGTGTGAGTAGCGTAAACTGGTGCTGAGGGTGTGCTTTGGCTACACTGTAAAGTACAGGTATTGCCATAGCCACATCGCCAATTGCCGATAGTCTTATGATGAGGTAGTGAGCCACGAAGCCTTGGGGCGTTATTGTTTAGCTGTACTAAGATTTTGTATTTTGAAAAGAAGAAACGACCCTAAAAAACAGTCTCTTATTACTTGCTCTTGCCAAGTAGTAGGGGGTTGAGGTTGGGATCGTTGTACATCTTCATCTGTTTGTAGACCTTCATGTACTTTCTGCCTGCGGCAATATCGTCTATGAGTTGGTCTATAGCAGTGCAGAGGTCTTTATCTTGCTCGAGCAGTACGTCGAGCTTCTCTTGCCAGGCGGCTTTTTGCTCGCTGCTTGCATCGGGTCTATTAACCGCTAGCTGCATATTGTAGATTTTTAGCTTTAGTATCGATAGTCTGTCGATGGCCCAGGCTGGACTTTCGCTATTGATCGTAGCGTTTTCGAGTACCTTCACGTCCTTGTATTTGTCGAGGAAATAGCTATCTATGAGTTCTACCAAGTCGGTGCGATTTTGGTTTGATTTGTCGATGCGCCTTTTGATGGCTACCGCTTCTACGGGGTCGATGCTCGGATTGCGAATGATGTCTTCGAGTTGCCACTGAGCGTTGTCGATCCAGTTTTTGAGGAATAGGAAGTACTCCAGCGTTTGTTCCTGGTGTGGGTTGCGACAAGTGGCGTCAACGTCGTCTGTAACGAAATACTCTCTGATGGCATCTGCAAAGATGCGATTGCAAAGGCTGCTAATAGTCATGCTACTGAGTTGCTTTTAACGTGTTATCTGATTTTATTTTAGGCATTTTGCTTGAGCCCAATCGAATACAAAGATACAAATAAAACGATTGCAGCACACCCGAAGCATTATATCGGAGTGGCTGCAATCATATGGGGAGTGGTTTTAGAGCTTATCGAAAGATGAGCCCAGACTAAAACCAGTCTAGTGCCTTTATTGAAAACTTACTTATTTGCGAGTCTCAAGCTTGCGGTTTTCAACTTTTCGATCGTCTCTCGTACGTACTTTCTCGGTACTTTTTAGTTCCTGATCCTTCTTGCTAAGATCTTTTGCTTGTAGGGGCGAAGCTTTTGTCTTTTTATCGGCAGTTTTGTTGTGTTCTGGGCAGCCCTTGCAGGCATCCGTCTTTGTAGTAGCCTTCAGATCTTTTTTGCTGTGGGCGGTTTTACTGTCGCAGCAGTCCTGCTTGGCATCTTTTTTTACCGCGTCGAGTTTCTTAGCGTCTTCAGTTTTTGCTTCTTTTACTTTTACACTTTGAGTTTTTGTTGTCTTCACAGGTGTCTGCTTCGATACTTCGCGGCTGCTCTGAGCCTGTGCTGCAAATACGCTACCAAGGGCTATCATAGCCGTTAGGATGAGTGTCTTTTTCATTTTTGTCTTTACTTCTAAGTTTTGTTTGTAACGGATGCTATATGGCTATAGCTCCTTGCTTTTGTTGCTTTGCTATCTCAGCAAGACGCTGAGGTCTATGTATTTGTAGCTTGAGACAGCAATAGCAGTACATTGGCTCGTAAATATATGCATTTTTATTTGCTCGTCCTCCTTTTTAGTGATTTTTGGCAAGAATCTGACTGCTGTTTCATTTTTCTTAGACTTTGATTCGGACGATCCTATATACATGCTTCGCTGCTACAATGAGGGTCGCTCGATGTATCATGGGCCACACTGGGATAGCAATAATCCCTGCGACTTCGTTGGCATCGAGTCGGTATCGAGTGCCGAGTCTCAGCTCGTGCTATACTACGACAAGAATACAGGGCAACTGCTGCTAGCTCAGCTTCCAGAGGCAGCAGTACACTATGCTCTACTCGGTGTCGGGCGAGCAATAGCAGGTGGGCACCTCTCTGAGTGAGGAGATATGCTGCAACTAGCTTGCTACCCTGCTGGCACCTATCTTTTTTGTGCTTTACGATGAGGCTGCTAGGCAACTATGCTCAGCGTCGTTTCTTATTGATTGAGTGTTTTTGTTGTGTAAAGAGCTTCTTACTCTGCATTGCAAAATGGGAGTTCGATTATTGGCTGTCTAATCAAATCGGTATGCGTATTAATATTTTTGAAATAGAATAGTGATATTCTGCGCGAGCGTTAATTTCTGTACAGCTCCTTGCTTTGCTACTGCTATGTAGGCTTGATGGGGGTATCAGGTAAGCGAAAAATATTTATCTTTGCAGGTGAATGAACCATTCAATAATTAATAATAGATTATGAAGAAAATTGCATTAGCGCTTTCTATGCTTGCTATCTTGGCAAGTTTTGGAGCATGTAAGCCCAAGCAGAGTGCTTACCGTCAGGCATACGAACAAGCCAAAGAACGCGAGTTGGCCAATCAGGGTGTTGTGGCAGATGAGCCAAGTTCTACCCCTCTTGTATCTAAGCCTGTAACTAACGTCCAAGTGCGTCAAGAAAAACTTTCTGCCTATGAAGGTGAAGACGCATCTTTGCTCAATCGTTACAGCGTTGTGATTGGAAGTTTTCGTAATTCTACCAATGCTCGTTCATTAAAAGATCGTATGAGCGACGAAGGATACAGACCTGTACTTGCCGAAAATGAGCAAGGAATGCTACGCGTTATTGTGGCAAGTTTTGCCACCCGCGAAGAAGCCGCATCGGCTCGCGACGCAATCAAAGAGCGTTTTGCACCCGCTTTCCAGGATGCTTGGTTACTCGAGCGTGCTTATTAATGGAGATAAAAGAAAAATATGCCCTAAAATCTCATAACACCTTTGGTATTGCTGTACAAGCTGACTGGTGGATTGAGTTTGCATCGGTAGACGACTTGGAATTACTCGTACGTGACGAGTTTTTCCAAGCTTGTCGCTTACAGATGATTGGCGAGGGAAGCAATTTGCTTTTTCTCGCCAATTTTAATGGTATCGTACTCCATTCGGCTATCCAAACTATCGAGGAGATGGAGCGAGACGATGAGCAAATACTCTTGCGTGTAGGATCGGGGCTTAAGTGGGACGACTTTGTGGCCTATGCTGTAGAACAGGGGTACTATGGTGCCGAAAATCTATCGTATATCCCAGGCGAAGTAGGAGCTTCGGCGGTGCAAAATATCGGTGCATACGGTGCCGAAGTTTCAGAGCTTATAGTGGCCGTTCATGCCATCAACTGCCGTACGGGACAGAAGAAAGTATTCCGACCCGAAGAGTGCAATTACGCTTATCGCTATAGTATCTTCAAAGAACCCGACATGGCAGATTGGATCATCTACTATGTCGACTATAAGCTTGGACTTAAGCCAACATATAGGCTCAATTATTCGGGGCTCAATGCTGCTATGGAGGGCCAAGAACTTACACTAAGCAATTTGAGAGATACCGTTATCGCTATTCGTCGGAGCAAGCTGCCCGAACCAAGTGAGCTTGGCAATGCGGGTAGTTTCTTTATGAACCCGACGGTGAGCAAAGAGAAAGTCCAAGACCTGCTACAGCAGTATCCAGATATGCCTCACTATCCTAAGCCAGACGGAAGTGCCAAAGTGCCTGCGGCATGGATGATTGAGCGCTGTGGCTTGAAAGGTTATCGCCAAGGCGATGCTGGAGTCTATGAAAAGCAGGCTTTAGTATTGGTCAATCATGGCGAGGCTAGCGGTGAAGATATTGCAGCGCTAGCCAAGAAGGTCGCAGGTTCGGTACAAGAAAAATTTGGAGTCCAAATTAGTCCCGAAGTGAAGTTTATCGACTAAACCTATACGCTGTCTGGATTTTATTCTCTTGCTATAAACGCTTATTTTTGGAAGATCTATGAAAATTTTAGTCTTGGGCTCTGGCACCAGTACCGGCGTGCCAGAAATAGGCTGTTCGTGCCATGTGTGTAGGAGCAAAGACCCACGAGACAAGCGCTCGAGGCTTTCGCTCTTGCTTAGCAATGACGAGGGCAAGCGTTTGCTTTTCGATTGTAGCCCAGACTTCAGAGAGCAGGCCATCAAGGCTGGTATCGATAGCCTCGATGCGATCATCTTGAGCCACGAACATAATGATCATGTGGGTGGGCTCGAAGATCTGCGTACCATCACCTGGCACTCCGAGCTCCCAATTTATGCCGAGCGCAGAGTGGTAGATTCGATTCAAAACCGTTTACATTATATCTTTCAGCAAAAGCCATACCCTGGCATACCCAAGCTTAGCTTGCAAGCAATTCGCGCTTTCGAAACCTATCAGATAGCAGGTTTCGAGGTGGAGCCTATCCGTGTGATGCATGGTCGTCTGCCCATTATGGGCTACCGTATTGGCGATATGGCTATCATTACTGATATGAAAGAGATAGAGCCGTCTGAGCTCGAAAAGCTTTACGGCATTCGCTTGCTCTTTGTCAATGCTTTGCGCTATGCCAAGCCACATCCTTCGCATCAGACAATAGAAGATGCATTGGCGCTTGTGGAAAAACTTGGCTGCCCAGAGACATACTTGATACACCTCTCGCATCATGCTCCTCTGCAAGAACGATTGGACTTGATGCTCCCTGCCCACGTGCATGCTGCTTACGATGGCTTAGAGCTAGATCTGCGTGCCGATTCTATTAGTGCGTGTACATACAACCCTGCAACTCCTCGAGCTGAATATAGCTACAGCGATTGTGGAAGGATAGACTACGAGAAGGCGCTTCATATGCAACGGAGCTACTTCGATGAGGCTATTGCTTTGAAACAAATGGGACAAGTGCCGCAGAATAGGCTGCTCTTTTGTGAACACAATCCCGTCCTTACCATTGGTAAGCATGGTGCAGATAGCAATCTGCTCGTATCGCAAGAGCTCCGCGAGAAAGGGATTGAGCTTTATCACGTAGAGCGAGGTGGAGACATTACTTATCACGGACCTGGGCAGATCACTGGCTATCCACTTTTCGATCTTGAGCAGTTTGGCATAGGGCTTCGTCAATACATTGAGCTGATGGAGCAGTGCATCATAGACTTCTTGGCATTGTATGGCATCCGTGGCGAACGTAGTGCTGGTGCCTCAGGTGTTTGGATCGAGCCCGACAAACCGGGCAGAGCTCGCAAGATATGTGCTATTGGGGTACGCAGTAGTCGCCACTATACGATGCATGGCTTTGCACTCAATATCGATCCCGATCTGAGCTACTTCAAGCTGATCAATCCTTGTGGCTTTGCAGACAAAGGTGTCAGTTCTCTAGCCCTTGAGACTGGTGCTGTGCAGTACTTCGAGCTAGCCAAACAGCAGCTCGAGAGCATTTTTTATGAGCGCTTTGTTGAGCGCCGAGGGTAAAAAAACAAAATTGAACGATCTGATAGGAGACTTTTGTGTAATTTCGAATTTCAGCAAAGCTTGCCTATCTTAAAATAACCTATCTTTGTAGAGGGTGTACTTAGCCCCTCTCGTCTAATAGTTTACAACCTAATAAAGAATAAATAAATCATGGAAATAGTAAAAGTAATCGGTCGTGAAATACTCGACTCACGTGGATATCCAACCGTAGAAGTAGATGTGCATCTGGCATGCGGTGTGATGGGACGTGCCGCTGTGCCAAGTGGAGCCTCAACGGGTGAAAACGAAGCTATAGAGCTGCGCGACAATGACAAAGAACGCTACAATGGCAAGGGTGTAAGAAAAGCTGTGAAGAACGTAAACGAAGAGATTGCGCCTGCAATCATTGGGATGTCTGCGCTCGAGCAAGCCAAGATAGACCAGAAGCTGATCGATCTGGATGGTACCGCTATCAAGAGCAACCTTGGTGCCAATGCGATACTCGGAGTGTCGCTGGCTGTGGCTAAGGCTGCTGCAGCCTATCTCGATATGCCTCTGTATCGTTATATTGGTGGTACAAACGCCATCGTGCTGCCCGTACCCATGATGAATATTATCAATGGAGGTTCGCACTCGGATGCTCCTATTGCTTTCCAAGAATTTATGATTCGCCCTGTGGGTGCTCGTACATTCCGTCATGCTCTGCGTATGGGTAGTGAGATTTTTCATGCTCTCAAGAAGGTACTCAAAGCTCGTGGCCTCAGTACTGCTGTAGGCGACGAAGGTGGCTTTGCTCCTGTGCTGAATGGTACCGAAGATGCTATAGAGTGCATACTCCAGGCGATCAAGGATGCTGGCTATACACCAAAAGAAGAGGTTACGATTGCACTAGACTGTGCTGCCTCTGAATTTTTTAGCAATGGTATCTACGACTATAGCAAGTTTGAAGGCGAAAAGGGAGCAAAGCTCAATGTCGATGAGCAAGTGGCTTACCTGGCGCAGCTATGCAGTAAGTATCCGATCGATTCGATCGAAGATGGTATGGCAGAAAATGACTGGGCTGGATGGAAGAAACTTACTAAGGCTCTAGGCGATAAGATTCAGCTAGTAGGAGACGACCTATTCGTTACCAATGTAGAGTTTCTAGAGCGTGGTATCAAGGAGTCTTGTGCCAATTCGATCCTCATCAAGGTAAATCAGATCGGTACGCTAACTGAAACGCTAAACGCGATCGAGATGGCTCACCGCCATGGGTATACTAGTGTAACGAGCCACCGTTCGGGCGAAACGGAAGATAGCACCATTGCAGATATTGCCGTGGCTACCAATTCGGGTCAGATCAAGACCGGATCGCTAAGCCGCTCGGATCGTATGGCCAAATACAATCAGCTACTACGTATCGAAGAAGAGCTGGGCTCGCTGGCACAATTTGGCTACAAGAAGATAGTGAAGAACTAATTCATTCACTCTTTGTCTTTTATCCATCTTGCTATAGAAGACCATACGATAGGCAGATAAGGCCTTGAAATATAGAAACCCCGAATGCTGCATCAGCAACATTCGGGGTTTCACATATGATAAGCTAGGCTACTCTCTCTATGTAGCTTTTAGCTTTTCAGTCTTACTTTACAGATACCTTGCCGGTAAATGCACCTACCTTTACTACATAGTTGCCTGAGGCGAGAGCAAATTCGTTGCTGCCAGCCTGTGAGTGCGCTTTAGCTGCGAGGCGTCCGTCCGTGCTGTAAACTTCGATTACAGATCCTTCGATAGAAGTATTGATAAATAGCTTACCGTCTTGTGAGTAGATGTTTACCTTCTCGGCTTCTACGCCTGATACAGAGGTGATTTCCTTATTGTCGAACAGCATATTGTCGAGCATGAGCCAGAATTGATCAGAGCAGTCGTGGTGACGGAAAGCGATGTACTTCGTACCGTCAGGAATATTTATGCCACGAGGTTTCATATTTTCTAAAGCAACAAGTATATCTTCATTTCCATCTTCGGCTGTTAGCGTCTCGGAAAAAATCTCTTGAAAAGCAGAGATATCCGCAGTGGTATCGCTTATCAAGATGCTATAGTTCTCTGCATAGTCATTGAGGTTTGCTGCTGCAACGTCGTATTTTACAGATCTTACACCAGAGATCATCGGTGTAATCAGCCAGTTGTCTGGGAATAGGGTATTACCGCCCAACCATGAAGCCGACATGGCTACGTTGATAGGGTTGGAATCGGAGTAGGTGGTTACCCACTTATTGCCATCGCCATCTTGGTCGATGTTCTTCCAGTTGCTTGGGATTTCACCTTCGCTAAAGTCTTCGAAGTAAGGTAGTTCTACATCATCACTGGGTCCACCGCCACCAATTGCTTCGATTATTACATCATCGAGGTTGATCCAGAATTGGTCGGTCGAATTGAAGTGACGGAATCCGATACGTTTCGCTCCAGCAGGGATCGAAGCTGTTTTATAGTACCATGCGCCTTGTACGCGACCTCTTTCTACTGAACCTTTTGCATTTGCCGCATCTATGGCATCTCTTTTGTTGGCAAAGCCTTTGCCTGTTAGAGTCTCTTCGACTAGTGCTGCCTGATACACGGTACCATCCAAGCTGTAGTAAACAGCATAGTGCTCGGCTGCATAGTCTTTGTCTTGGGCGCAAACCCAAAAGGAGAGTGTCCTAACTTCTGACAGCTCTAATAAAGGGGTTTCTAACCAGTTGTCGGGTGTTAGAGCACCAATGCCGTCATGCTTCCATGATGCAGATGAGAAGCACTTTTCGCTTTCGTGACCGTCAAAGATAGAAACATACTCCCAGTTGTGACCGTCGCCATCTAGGTCGTCCAAAAGCCAACCGCTTGGTAATTCGCCAGCTTCAAAGTCTTCGTTGATAATTACGCTTGTTTGTGAATTTGCGCTTAGTGCCACTAGTAAGATGACTAAGCAAGATGAGATAAATTTTTTCATAATGAACTAAAAATTTTGCTCCTTAGAGAGGAGGAGCGGATTAAACTAAACTTGATTTTGAAAAAGCTTCGACGCTTTTCTGACAGCTAAAGTAGAAAAAAACTGGATTTTACACACAAAAAGTGGAAGAAAAGTGCAAATAATTAGTCTGTTTTGGCTGAAAACATGCTTTTAAAACATGTTGACAGCTCATTTTTTTTGCTCTTCAAGCTTTGTTTGCTTCTCGAAGTATTTCTCGATTTTTATCTGCTGTTTTTCTAATCTCGCTATCTATTGCTTTGCATTTTCATGAATGCTTTGTTATTCTGTCTGTCCATGTGACAGTTTTCACTAGATCCCCATTTTTGAAATTTATCATCGCAAAAATGCTAGGGTATTAATAATGGAATCCCCCGAATCTTACCTAATAGGTGAGATTCGGAGGATTCGTGTTGAAGACGTACTACAAGCTAACAGATATCAGCTTCGGTACTCGGTCGATGAGGGGCTTACTTTATAGATACCTTTCCAGTAAATCCACCCACCTTAACTACATAATTACCAGTGGCTAGCTCAATTTCTGTCCTTCCTAAGAGTGATTTGCTACGAGCAGCAAGACGTCCGTCCATGCTGTATACCTCGATTGCTAATCCATTCTTAGAAGCGTTTACTATAAGTTTGCCATCTAGTACATAGAGGTTTATGTTATCAGCTTCGACACCATTCATCGATGTAACCTCATCCTTTGAGAAGAGCATGTTGTCTAGCATGAGCCAGAATTGGTCTATACAGTCGTGGTGACGGAAAGCGATATACTTTGTTCCAGCAGGTACGTTAATGCCTCGAGGCTTCATGTTTTCTAGTCCTTCAAGAATGTCTGCGGCTCCTTCCGCTGCCGTTAGTGTTTCGCTAAATACGGTGCTGAATGCTGCTGGCTCGCTGGTAGTGCTACTAGCCATGATCGAATAGTGCTCGCGGAAGTCAGATGAGTTTGTTGCAGTTACGTCATAGACTACAGACCTTACGCCTGGCATGAGCGGTGTGATGAGCCAGTTGTCGGGGCTTAGTGTCATCACATCCCACGATGCCGAAGCTGCTAGCAATGGGGCATCTTCTCCTCCTGGGCCATTGAGGTATACCTTGAGCCACTCAAAGCCGTCGCCATCGGCATCGACTGTGCTCCAGCCCTTAGGCCATACAAATAAGGGTGTCGATTGGAAGTTTTCGAAGTAGGGTAGCGAAATCGGATCGTCGTCTCCCGTTTCCTTGCCCCATATCTGCACGTCGTCGATACAAATGTTGCACTTGTCGCTGATGTTGAAGTGTCTGAATGCTATGTATTTACAGCCTTCAGGAAGCGTAAGCTCTCGATCTTTGAAGTTGAGTGCAGCCTCTGCTTCGCTCAGGGTCTCTTCAAATGCAAGTGTAAAGGCCTCAGGCTCTGCTGTTGTGTTTGAGGTGTATATGGCGTAATACTCGTCGAAATACTCGGGAAAATCGATTAGCACCGAGTTTGCTACCTTGTAAGTTAGCTTTGTAGCCCATCTACCAGTGGAGTTATGAGCCAATCGTCTGGTGATAGTGGAATATTGCTGTAAGGTTTGTATGAATAGGACGATGCAAAAGTCTTGCCTTGATCCTCTTCTTTAGCCCAGCAGTATTCGTCGCCATCGGCATCGATCACGGTCCAGGTGCTAGGGATACCTGCTTCGAAGTCTTCGCTTAGGATAACTGACTGAGCAGATAGAGTTAGAGATACGATAAAATAGCTAATCAGCAAACTGTAAATTTTCTTCATTGTCTTTATGTTTTTTATGCCCATAAGGATATCCAAATTAGGCGGTTAATGATTCGACTCTGTCATGTGACGTTGCGAGAGACTGCTAGGGAGACCTCAATGGCACAACTTTTGGGTATGCCTATCGAGCCAAAGCGTATCTGCAGTGCAGAATATGCTACGATCTAAACTATTGCAATGCTTGCTACTTGTAAATGTACGAAGAAAAAAAAGATATCGAAGTATCTCTTTGAGAAAAGAAAAGAGTATTAGGGTATGTTGCTAATTTAATGGGTAAATTTGTGTTATTTGAGGTTTTGAGTAATTGAATGAAAGAGAGAAAGCCTATTGGCAAACTGCCAGCATACAATGCCAGCAGCCACACTTACGTTGAGAGAGTGTTTGCTTCCAAATTGCGGTATCTCTATGCAGTGCTGGCAGAGCTCAAGTGCCTTTTCCTGTACTCCGTGTACCTCATTGCCCAAGATGAGCGCATACTTTCCATTAGTATTAATCTCAAATGTATGCAGTAGATGGCTGCCATGAGCTTGTTCGATGGCGCAAATTTGAAATCCTTTCTCTTGGGCTTGGTTTATTGCAGCGCATACGTCATCAAAGTAATGCCATTGCACGGTTTCTTCTGCTCCCAGTGCTGTTTTATGTATTTCGTTTTGTGGTGGTTTGCCAGTTATGCCACAGAGATATAGGGCTTCTATTCTAAAGGCGTCTGCTGTGCGAAAAAGAGATCCTACATTGTTTAGGCTCCTAATATTATCCAATATCAAGATTAGTGGTAGCTTCTCGCTTTTTGCAAAGCTGTCTACATCGAGCCTTTGCATCTCTTCAATACGTGTTTTACGAATAGGATTCATACGCCTCTATTTTGTGTTGCAACACCCTTTTATACTTGCTAGAGTGCCTTTGCTTGGCTACTTAAGAGAGCCAACTCTGATTTCTCACTGCAAATATAGTTAATTGATCGGGCAATCTAATTAGCAGCTCTTGAGAGCTTGTATTATGTTCATTAACTGCAAAATATTTCGTTTCTTTGCATACAAACATCTATTAATTAGCTTTAAATGGATAATAAATCAGTAGCTTATAAGCGAGTCTTGCTCAAACTAAGTGGCGAGTCGCTTATGGGAGAACAGCAATACGGCATCGATGCACAACGATTGGCCGATTATGCTAGCGATATTAAGGAAGCTCACGAGATGGGAGTTCAGATAGCCATCGTGATCGGTGGTGGAAACATCTTTAGAGGCTTAAGTGGTGCAGCCAAAGGATTTGATCGAGTAAAGGGCGACCAAATGGGAATGCTTGCTACGGCAATTAATAGCCTGGCTTTAAGCTCGGCGCTCGAGTCGGAAGCTTTGCCATCGAAGGTCTTGACAGCTGTTAATATGGCTCCGATTGGAGAGTTTTACAATAAATGGCGTGCCATCGAACTGATGGAGCAAGGTACTATTTGCATCTTTGCTTGCGGAACGGGCAATCCCTATTTTACTACAGATACGGGTTCGTCGCTTCGCGGTATAGAGATCCATGCCGATGCAATGCTCAAAGGTACACGCGTAGATGGAGTCTATACGGCAGACCCCGAAAAAGATCCTACAGCTACAAAGTTTGATAAGATAAGCTACGATGAAATCTATCGTCGTGGTCTCAAGGTGATGGATCTCACGGCTACTACCATGTGTAAGGAAAATAATTTGCCTATAGTGGTCTTTGATATGGATCAGCCAGGCAACTTACAACGAGTGCTTCGAGGTGAGCCAATTGGTACCCTTGTAAGCAACTGAAGCACTTGTGACTGACGCTCATCTAAGGAATACAAAAAAGTAACTAAGAAAAATAATTGCACAATGAAAGAATTGATTGATAACGCAAGGGGGAGCATGGAAAAGACCATCGCTCACCTCGACGATGAACTATCGCGCATTAGAGCAGGTAAGGCAAGCCCCAGACTGCTCGATGGTATTTTGGTGATGTATTATGGCAATCCTACACCACTGCCTCAGGTTGCTTCGGTGACGATACCCGATGCCAAAAGTATAGTGATAACCCCATGGGAAAAGAACTTGATTCGTGATATCGAAAAGGCAATTATGGATTCGTCATTAGGTATTACTCCCGAAAATAATGGCGAGCTAATTCGCCTTGGCCTGCCACCACTTACCGAAGATAGACGTAAGCAATTGGTGAAGCAGATCAAATCGATTAGCGAAGATGCCAAAATTAGCATTCGCAATGCACGTAGGGATGCCATCGATACGGTTAAGAAGAGCGTAAAGGATAGCGCGATCTCTGAAGATGTAGCCAAAGACATGGAAAACGAATTTCAGAAGATCCACGACGAATATATCAAGAAAGTCGATAAGCTCTTTGCAGATAAGGAAGTAGAAATAATGACTATATAATTCGACGAAGCTTATTCAATCGAAGTCTGTGCTGAGCACGTAGCTTCTTAGCTAGGGTCGCCAGACAGACTTCGATTGTTTTTTACCTTTTCGATACAGTGTGTAGTAGCTTGGGGACTTGTGTCAAAATTCTGTATTTTTTTGGCATAGATCTATTAAGGGGTGTAAGAATTACTATTTTGCACT
Source organism: uncultured Porphyromonas sp. (assembly GCA_964535945.1). Taxonomy (GTDB): domain Bacteria; phylum Bacteroidota; class Bacteroidia; order Bacteroidales; family Porphyromonadaceae; genus Porphyromonas. The sequence continues at coordinate 16,764 of CAZHWP010000017.1, read as the reverse complement.
TATGACACAGCTCCAAAAACGTTGAATCCTCCACCCACCCTTATTTTTTTAGATGCAGGCAGGTATAGTAACAAGAAACATGGGCAGCCACTACTTAGTGCGTTGCGACGATGGGGTAGATCGTATCTGCATGGCCAAAGGTAATCTGAGGCTCAAAGGCATACGCACCACCAATCCGGTGGCAGTAGGTGATCGGGTAGATGTAGAGCTCAGAGACGATCCTTCAGCGAGCGAACAACTGTATAGCTACATCACACGCATTCACCAGCGCAAAAATTATATTATTAGACGCTCGAGCAATCTCTCGAAAGAGGCTCATATCTTAGCCTCCAATCTCGATGCTACGTGGCTGCTGTGTACGATGAGCCAGCCCTATACGAGTAGCGTCTTTATAGATCGCTTTTTGGCCACAGCCGAAGCCTATTCTGTGCCGGCAACTTTGCTTTTCAATAAGATAGATCTCTACACTCCTAGTGAACTTGAGACTATGCAGGATCTGATGGCTCTTTACGAGAGTATAGGCTATCCTTGCCTCGCAATATCTGCTGTTACTGGCGAGGGCTTAGATCGGTTGAGGGCACTACTCGACGATCGTATCATTCTGCTTAGTGGTCATTCTGGCGTTGGCAAAAGTACTTTGCTGAATGCTTTAGAGCCAGGACTAGATCTGCGTACGGCTGCCATTTCCGATGTGCATCGTACGGGGATGCATACAACTACCTTTTCGCAGATGATTTCTGTGCAGGGCTTACATTCAAAAGGGTGGCTTATCGATACTCCGGGTGTGAAAGGTTTTGGTACGATCGATATGGAACAGGCCGAGGTCTCGCACTACTTTCCCGATATATTTGCTTGTTCATCGGACTGTCGTTTTTCGAACTGTCTGCACCTCGAAGAGCCCAACTGTGCCGTGGTACAGGCTGTGGAGTCTGGCCAGATTGCTCTTAGCCGATACGAAAGCTATTTGAGTATTCTTAGCGATAAGGATGCCGACAAATACCGCCCCGAATACTAGTAGCGGCATTCAGCCCAGAGAGAGCTTGTTTCGATCTGTACTCTTCGGGAGGCAAAGGCTCCCGAGTACTACGCATAAAAAAAGCAATTCCAGCACCACTTGACATTCTGCTATCGAACATCAAGCAAGTGCTGGAATTGCAAAAATGCGTATAAGTCTGTCTGCTTATTTCTTCTTCTTAGAAACAATTTCGAGGCCTGAACCAGCTTTGAAGCGAACTGCCTTGCGAGCAGGGATCTTAATAGCTTCTTTAGTTTTTGGGTTGATACCCATACGCTCTGCTTTATCAACTACGCTAAATGTACCGAAGCCAATAAGTGTGATTCTTTCACCTGCATTCATTTGTTCAATTACTACATCTTGGAAAGCGTTTACAGCCTTCTGAGCGTCTGTCTTTGTTAGGCCAGCCTTTGCAGCAACAGCTGCGATAAATTCCGATTTGTTCATACTTTTACAAAATTATTTGTTTCACATTAAAATTATAGTTACATCTACTTCGACCACATAAATCACTGTCGAATTCTTAGTGCTGATGCATGGTCTCGCCTCAAAAGTAATAATTAATTTCTGAATTAGAAGCCATATTCACACAATATTGTGATGAAATTGCCCAAAAAACTTTGAAAAATGGACTTTTCCTCCTTTTTTTCTCCTATTGCTCAATGAATGAAGAAGTTACTGCTTTTTGCTCTCAGCTATTTTGCGTTTCCGTCGATGGACTCCCATTTTCTGTTTTTTATGAAGAACCCTTTCTTAAACAGCTAATTCTAGACTTGCCTTCTTAGTGCCTGTTCATTTTTGTGTAGCTGCTCCCTATCTCTTGTTTGATAGACGCCTTTTTACTTCGCTATTGCTGTCTGTTTCTTGGCAATAATTCCGTATATTTGTGCAATAATTCAAGCGTCATTTTCGCATTTACTAGCTAAGTATTCAAACGATATGATACCAAGTAATAAAAGTTTCAAGATACTATTGACTCTCTTGCTCCTTCCCCTTCTGTTGTTTACCCTTTCGTGCAAGAAAAAGCGTCAGGTCGAATCAGATACCTTGATTTTCGATTCCATCAGTACCGATCAGTTTATCCCGCTTAGAGCAGAGGTCGATACACCAGCCCTGCATGTGTCATTGCTCTATGCTTATCCTGCTGGCGAAGAGCTTATGACGGAGGTCTTTAATGGCTTGTTTTTTGGTGATAGCCTCAAGAAAATGGAGCCAAGCAAGGCGATGGAGGCTTTCTTGGAGATCTTGAAAAATGACTATCGGGCCGACAATGCAATGGCAAATATAGAGACTTTCCCTGCGAGCCTGCTCGACTATGAATACTACCAACGCAATGACATTGCTTATGCCGATTCGATACTCTTGGCAATGCAAATAACTCGTAATAGCTACGAAGGTGGAGTACACCCAGAAAATCAGATCTTGTATTACAATATTTGTAGGAAGAATGGCGAGATACTGCACGAAACGCATCTCTTTAAAGAGCCATTTGTAGAGGACTTGTCGAAGATAATACTTGGCAAACTGATGCAGATGTTCAATAAGAGCAATCCGCAAGAACTTGACGCAGAGGGCTTCTTCAATGCAGAGGAAATCCAACCAAATGACAATTTCCTTGTTACTAATACAGGGCTTAAGTATTGCTTCAACGAGTATCAAATTGCAGCCTATGCCAAAGGACCTATCTATGTGGAGTTGAGCTTCGAAGAGCTGCTCCCCGTACTAAATCCAGACTCGCCAATTAAGCATCTCTTGCCCTGACGTTATAGCCTTATACTGACAATGCAGCAAGCAAACATAGAGTCTGTGGCCCCATTTGTGCCTGGTGCCGAACTGATACAGAAGTATTTTGCCCAGATTAGTGCCCAGCAAATGGAGCAGATAGAAAAATTGGGCCCATTGTATTCTCATTGGAATGCGATGATCAATGTGATCTCTCGCAAGGATATTGGCAATCTTTATCCGCATCACGTATTACATTCGCTGGGAATACTGCAGATGTTGCATTTTGCTGATGGTACGGAGCTGATCGATCTGGGTACTGGAGGAGGCTTCCCAGCAATTCCATTGGCAATCATGCAGCCAAAAGCTCATTTCTATATGGTCGATAGCATTGGCAAAAAGCTAAAAGTGGCCCAAGCCGTTGCCGACGAGCTTGGACTAAAGAATGTTACGATTATTCACGATCGTGCCGAAAACCTCAAAGTAAAAGCAGACTTTGTGATTAGTAGGGCTGTGATGCGTATAGATGAGCTTGCCAAACTTGCCAGACCCTTGATCGCCAAAACGCAGCGAAATGCCATGCCAAATGGATTAATCTGCCTCAAGGGTGGAGAGCTCGAACATGAATTGAAGGCGTATAGGCATAAAGCCTTAGAACATGAGCTCTGGCCTCAGTTTGAGGAGGAGTTCTTCAAAACCAAAAAAGTAGTTTACATCGCACTATGATCCAAGTAAAAACATTCGTTTTCAATCCCGTTCAGGTCAATACATATTTGATCTTCGATGAGACAAAGGAAGCGGCCCTCATAGACTGTGGTTGCTCAAACCCGGCTGAAGAGGCTCAGCTGCTCGATTTTGTCAAAAAGAATGAGCTAGAGCTAAAGCTTTTGCTCAATACCCATTTGCATTACGATCATGCTTGGGGCAATGCCTTTGTCGCCAAGACTTTTGGCATCAATCCCAAAGCCGATGCCAAAGAGCTTAAGCAGATGCCATCGCCTGCTAGTCAGTTGAAAGCCTTTGGTATGCCCGCTATGTTTAGCGACACCAAGGTAGATACGATTGCTGCTGGCGAAATCTTGAAGTTTGGCAATACGACCATTGAAGTGATGGCTGTGCCTGGGCATGCTCCTGGTCATCTCGCCTTCTACTTGCCTCAGTATGCCAAAGTATTCGTAGGAGATACTCTTTTTGCTGGCGATGTGGGTCGTACCGACCTATGGGGAGGCAGCTGGGACGAGCTTCGTGCCAGTGTAGAGCAGCAGCTGTTTGCTCTGCCCGAAGAGACTATCGTTTATACGGGTCATGGCCCAGCTACAAGCATCAAACATGAAAAAAATAATAACCCCTATTTCTTATAAATAATGAACACAAAAGAATTTGCAAACCGTCATATCGGTATTAGCGAAGCAGATCTGCCCGAGATGCTCGAGGCAGTAGGAGTGGCTTCTGTCGATGAGCTTATCAAGCAGACCATCCCCAATGATATCTTATATCCAGATGCGCTCGACTTGCCCGAGGCAATGAGCGAAAGAGAATACACAGAGCATATTTTAGAGTTGGCTGGCAAAAACCAGCTTTTCACATCCTACATTGGCCAAGGCTGGTACGATACAGTTACGCCAGCAGTGGTACAAAGAAATATTCTCGAAAACCCTGCATGGTACACGTCCTATACACCCTATCAAGCAGAAATCTCACAAGGTAGATTGGAGGCTTTATTCAACTTCCAGACTGTCATCACCGAGCTTACAGGCCTGCCACTTACAAACTCGTCGCTACTCGACGAAGCTACTGCAGGTGCCGAGGCTGCTCGTATGCTCTACGATACTCGCTCGCGCCAACAAGTGAAGGAAAATGCCTCTACACTCTTTGTAGATGAGAAGGTGTTTCTAAGTACTATCGAGGTGATCAGAACTCGTATTGAGCCTCAGGGCATGAAACTCGTAATAGGCGATTACAAGACTTTCGAATTTGATGCCGATGTCTTTGCAGCTATCGTGCAGTTTCCAAATGCAGATGGTTCGGTAGAAGACTATAAGGCCTTCGTGGCTAAAGCTCATGAAGCTGGAGCTAAGGTGGCTGTTGCAGCCGATTTGCTTAGCTTGGCGATACTCGAAGCTCCAGGCAATTGGGGTGCAGATGTTGTATTCGGTTCGGCACAGCGCTTTGGGATACCGATGTACTTTGGTGGGCCATCGGCTGGATACCTCTCTTGTGGTATGGACTACAAGCGTAGCATACCCGGACGTATTATCGGTATGTCTAAGGATGCATACGGCAAGCCTGCCTATCGTTTGGCATTGCAGACGCGTGAGCAACACATCAAACGCGAACGCGCTACCTCTAATATCTGTACAGCTCAGGCTTTGCTAGCTACGATGAGCGGCTTCTATGCCGTCTATCACGGTGCCGATGGCTTGCGCAATATCGCTACTACCATCAATTCGTATGCTGGATTCTTGAGCGAAAAGCTTACGGCTATGGGCTATAAGCAAACAAACAAGTACTTCTTCGATACACTACGTATCGAATTGCCTGCATCGCTAAGTCGCGAAGAGCTTCGTGCCATAGCCGAAGAGTGTCGTGTCAACTTCTTCTACCCTGCCGATGGTAGCGTAGTGATAAGTCTCGACGAAACTACCGATCAGGGCGATATAGGCTTGCTTATCTATATCTTCTCTACTGCTATAAAAGCTAGTGAAGAACTGAAAGAAGATATCGATACTACAAAGTGCTTCTTACCCGAAGCCCTAAAGCGTACGAGCGAATATCTCAACTATGAGCTTTTCAAAAAATATCGTACCGAAACCGAGATGATGCGCTATATGAAGCGTCTCGAAAAACGCGATATCTCTCTTGCTACATCGATGATCCCTCTCGGATCTTGTACCATGAAGCTAAATGCTGCTACTGAGTTGCTTCCACTCTCGATGCCTCAGTTTGGATTGATGCACCCCTATGCACCAGCCGAGCAGGCAGAAGGTTATCTGGAAATGCTACACGATCTGGAGAGATACCTCGCCGTGATTACTGGATTCCATAGCACCAGCCTACAACCCAATTCGGGTGCTGCTGGCGAATATACAGGGCTACTCGTTATCAAGGAATACCTCAAGAGCAAAGGCCAAGGACATCGCAATCTGATAATCCTTCCAGACTCGGCACACGGTACTAACCCTGCTAGTGCCATTCAATGTGGCTTCAAGACAATCACAGTAAAGAGCGATGTGAATGGAAACGTCGATATGGCCGACTTCCATGCAAAGTGCGAGAAATTTGGCGATGATATTGCTGCCATGATGATTACCTATCCTAGTACGCACGGTATCTTCGAGACGAATATCGTGGAGCTTTGCGATACCATACACAAGCTCGGTGGGCAGGTCTACATGGATGGAGCAAACATGAACGCTCAGGTAGGACTTACTAGCCCCGGATTTATCGGTGCAGACGTGTGTCACCTCAATCTGCACAAGACTTTTGCTATCCCTCATGGCGGTGGTGGCCCAGGTGTTGGCCCTATTTGTGTAGCAGAGCATCTGGCCGAACATTTGCCAAAGCATCCTATCACAGACGAGAATTACAAGGGCCTAATCGTTTCTTCGGCTCCATTTGGTAGCGCTGGCGTTACTTTGGTAACCTATGCATACATTCGTATGATGGGCTTCGAAGGTCTAAGACGTGCATCGCAGACGGCTATCTTAAGTGCCAACTATATGGCTTCGAAGTTTGTCGATAACTACGGTATCGTATATACAGGTGCAAACGGACGTGTTGGACACGAGCTGATACTCGAATGCCGCAAGGTGAAAGACATGAGCGGAATAGACGAGACCGATATAGCAAAGCGATTGGCAGACTTCAATTACCATGCGCCTACGCTTTCATTCCCCGTGCATGGCACCTTAATGATTGAGCCTACCGAGAGCGAAAGTCTCGACGAGCTCAAGCGCTTCATCAAGGTGATGGAAACGATCTGGAATGAAATTCAAGACGTTGTAAGTGGCAAGGCCGATGCCGAGAATAATGTGCTCAAAAACTCTCCACACCCTCTTTATGAGGTAACGGGCAATGAGTGGAATCACCCATACACTCGCGAGCAAGCCGCCTTTGCTCTCGACTATCTCAAAGACGATAAGTTTTGGGTAAATGTGGCTCGTATCGATAATGGTTTTGGCGACCGTAATTTGGTGCCATCATTCTGCGAGGCTTGTCAAAGCTGGCCTGCCGAAGAGTTTACTCTCCAATAAGATCGAGATCTTAATAGCAGATTTTCGCTTATGAATACCAGGGCATGAACGGCGCCATCGTGGCGCTTGTTCATGCCCTTTTTCTTTCCTCGCCAAACTTAGGCGTGCCGATCGATCCCTTTGCCATAGTATCTATAGAAATAGGCTTTTGCCAGGCGTGTGGCACGCAGTTCGTAGCTTTTGTGTTCGTGCTTCGATGTATGCTTTGTGCTACTCCAATCTTCACGTGCTGCACTTACTATGCTGGGTATTCCTACGGCAATGAGATAGAATATACCTAAACGCTGACTGTCTAAGCTGTGTCCGTATTCGTGCATGAAGATGGATGAGCTAGCTGGATTGTAATGCTTGTCGGGGCCAGAAATAAATATGTAGGGGCTTAAGCTAAGGCCTAGCAGGAGCTTTTGATTTGCTTTGTAAGTATGAATGCAGAGCACACCTGCTAGGCTATGAGTGCGTGTAAGATTCGAGAAGATGGCTGTGAGCATGGCCCAAGAAAAGCCAATATAGCTCTGTGGCAGCTCCCAGCTAAAACGTGAAATGAGCTGTAGACTCCGACGGAAGTAGCTACGATTCTTATCCCATCGAAACAATGCAAGTAGAATCTGAAACGCAATAGTAGGACGGATCAGAAATGCTACCACGCTAAGAATCAGTGGGATGGATAGGATAGTCAGTAGTATCATTGCTCAATAGGCTTGTATAATGTAGCTCGCTAAGGGAGAGTCGTGCGAGCCAATGTATAGGTCTTATTCACTATTTCGTTCGAAAGATAAGCTTTTCACTCGTTATGATGATTGCGCCACAGGCTCTATTGGTTGTTTTTTTTCACTACGAGCAAATAGTGTACCTTTGTATCGTACTCCTTTGAAACTGAGCTTGACTCCGAGAGACATTATTTTTGATTGACTCGCTATGAAATATAGATTTATAGTGCTGAGCTTCTTGCTGCTGGCTCTTGTGCCACAGTTAGCCCTAGCAGATGCAAAAGAGCCTGACACGAAGCCTTGGGCCTTGAGCTTCCGGCTCGGGGTGCAACGCTTCCAACACGAATCGCCTAAGCGATGGGGCAGTAGTTCTGCTCTTATTGCTCGCTATTTCATTAGTCCTGCCTTTTATGCTCAGGCAGAACTGCATGGTGCGCATTTTACATTGGTAAACCCAACGGGTAGTCACTATCATGGTCATGAAGCTCTGCAGCTAGATAACTCATCGTCGGGGGCTTCGTATAAGCTTTTCGAATGGGAGGTGCTGCCCGGCTTAGGTCTTGGGTATGAGTTTTTGAGACGTAGCGATTCCGATTTGCGCAGAGCCTTTTTCGTCGAAGGAATACTTGGGGTATTGATGTCGAAGGTCGAGCTGAATAGTCTTCGCCAGCAATATTCAAGCGGGGTAATGAATCGAGAGTATTTTGCTTGGAAGCTAAGTGGGGGAGGGCGTTTTGCTGTATCGCAGTCTCTGCTCATCGAATGCAGTACTAGTCTGATAAGAGCAGGAGTACGCTACAATTGGGCGATATGTGGCGGTCTGATTTTGGAGCTGCCGTAGTTCGTGCAAAGTCTCGTTTATTCAGCTTGATAAGATTCGATCTCTTTGCGGCAGTCTGTCCCTCTTTTGCTATCTTTTTACTCGTGATGGTAGGGCTCTCCTTTTAGGATTGTCATGGCTCGGTAGATCTGTTCTACCATAAATAGGCGTACCATCTGGTGCGAAAAAGTCATTTTGCTTAGCGATACTTTTTCACGAGCTGTTGCATAGACAGCTGGGCTAAATCCAAATGCTCCACCTACCACAAATACCAATCGTTTGCAACCCGAAAGCATCTTCTTTTGTAGGTGATCGGCAAAGTCTAAACTTGTAAATTGTTTGCCTTTCTCGTCGAGCAGTACCAAATAGTCGCTTGCACTTATTCTTGCCAGTATCTGCTCTCCCTCAAGCTCGCATAGTTTTTCTGCTTTCGTGCTAGGGCTAGCCTTTACGTTGGGGATGACTTCAACCTCGAACGGGAGGTAGTGTTTGAGCCTTTCGCAGTACACGTTCATGCCCTCAGCAATGTAGCTTTGCTCGGTCTTGCCTACTAGTAGTAGAGTGATCTTCATCTTTTATTTTATTGTCCGACGTCAATAGAAGAACTGTTACATCGGTTTTCAAAAAAAAAAGAAAACTCGAAGCAATGCTTGCTCCATGTCTGGAGTGCTCAGGCTCTTGCTTCGAGTTTTTCTCTATGTATTACTTGTGCTCAGTCGCTCACTCTCTGGTTATTATTACTAGTCAATGAGCGTGCGCACAGAAGTTCCGATTTTTTTTAGAATGGTAGGTCGTCGCCCGAGTCGGCAGGTGCGGCCCATTCGGCGGGAGCTGCAGGGGCAGCTTGAGCTTGCTGTTCGAAGCTTGGAGCACTTGCGCTCATCGCTTGTGGAGCAGCTGGAGCCATTGGGTCTGCCGTTATGCCACGGTCTATGCGCCATGCTTTTACGTCGGTGTACCAGCGTCCATTAAATTCGCGACTTTCTACATCGAAGGTTACCGTTACTTCGTCGCCTTCTTGTATGCTTGGGTCTATACGGTCTCCCCACATATTGAAGCAAACCTTACGAGGATACTGGTCGAATGTTTCGAGTATATACTCTTGTTTTTTCCACTCCTTGCCCGATGCTTTTCCTATTCCAGTAGCAAGTGGCAATACCTGAATGATCTTTCCTTGTATTTGATTGTCCATGTTTTATTTCGTTATTATAGTTTTTGTTGTCTTCATTATGGTCTCTGCCTTCGATCTTGACAGCATCTATCTAAACCCGATGATTTGTCTTACCTCGGCCAGTGTTTTCTTGGCACTTTCGCCTGCTCTCTCAGCTCCTTCTTTTGCTACTCTGTCTAGGTAGGCTTGGTCGGCAGCTATTTCGTTTATTCGCTCACGAATGGGTTTGGTATACGCTATAATATCTGCAGCGAGTTGCTTTTTGAGGTCGCCATAGCGTATCTGGCAGCTATTGTAGAGCTCATCGAAATGCTGGTATGTATCTGCCGAAGATACGATCTCTATCATATCAAAGAGATTCTGAATAGCCAGCGGTTTTTCGCTATTGGGTTCGCTTGGTCCCGAGTCTGTAACGGCCTTCATTACTTTCTTTTGGATGGTCTTTTCGTCGTCGGCCAGATAGATTGCATTGCCCTCACTTTTCCCCATCTTGCCCGATCCGTCGAGACCTGGTATTTTGATGGCGTTTGCTCCCAACGAAAAGGAAGCTGGCTCGGGAAAGTATTCGACCCCGTAGATGTTGTTGAATCGGCGAGCAAACTTGCGGGCCATCTCCATGTTTTGCTCTTGGTCTTTTCCTACGGGTACCTTTACAGCCCGGTGGATGAGGATATCTGCTGCCATTAGGCTGGGGTAGGTGAGCAGTCCGGCATTTACATTGTCGGGTTGCTTGCGCGCTTTTTCCTTAAATGAGGCTGTTCGCTCTAGTTCGCCCAAGTAGGCGTTCATATTGAGGTATAGATAGAGCTCCAGTACTTCGGGTACATCGCTCTGTACGTATATCGTTGCCTTCGAGGGGTCGATACCACAAGCTAAGTACTCGGCAAGTATGGTGCGTTGGTTGGCAATGATATTTTCGGGGTGTGGATGCGTTGTGAGCGAATGCCAGTCGGCAATAAAAAAATAGCACTTGTAGTGCTCTTGCATCTCTATAAAACTGCGAATGGCGCCAAAATAATTGCCCAAGTGCAGCTGACCGGTGGGTCTAATACCACTTACTACTGTTTCCATTTGTTGCTGGATGAAATATTGGTGCTCAAAAGTTTGTGTCAGGCCAAAAGCTGCATTGCTGAGAGCTTTGTATCGGGGGCTCTTGCCATGATCTGCACAGCAGAAGCATCGATAGGCTTTTCTATTCTTGGCAAAGATAGTAAAAATATGCTCAGCAAAAGAGCCTAATCCCACAATACACTAAGCAATAGCGATGCGGAGCTGTGGGGATTTCTAGAAAGAGAAGGGGAGTAGGTGAACGAACTATTATTTTTTCTTTTTGCCCCGATTGCAAAATGAGAAAATAGTAATGAAGATGAGTTTGAAGTCGCCCCAGAGACTGTGGTTTTCGACGTAGGCTAGGTTGAGACGGATTTTTTCGGGCATTAATACTTCGGCAAAGTATCTTTCGGGGTCTTCGGCTTGTCCAAGCAGATAATCCTCGTTTCGGAAGCGAATTGATGCTTCGCAGGTAATGCCCGGACGCACTTCAAAAATTTTGGAGTAGAGCTCGGGGTAGATTTCTACTTGCTGTCTGACTAGTGGGCGAGGGCCTACTAGGCTCATGTCGCCAATTAGTACGTTGTATAGCTGGGGCAATTCGTCGAGCTTAAATTTGCGCAGGTAGTAGCCAGCTCGTGTAATGCGCGAGTCATTTTCGCCTACAGTTATTAGTTGGTCGTCTTTCCAACGTTGGTCAGACATGGATCGAAACTTGTAGACTTTGAAGTCTTTATTATTGCGGCCAACACGATACTGCGAGAATAGTATCGGCCCTTTGGAGTCGAGTTTAACCCATATCGATACGAGTATTAATATGGGCGATAGCAGGATAAGACCCAGTAAACTGGCAATAATATCAAATAATCTTTTCATTCGATTTTATCTCTTCATCATGCAGTAAAGACGTCGATCTAAGGAGACTTTCCAAAGGCTTAGTCTTAGCTTCGCATGTAGGGCTTGGTATGGCTTCATAGAGCCAATATGCCTATGCGAGAGCTTGTTTAACTTCATAATAATTCTTCTATACGCTCAATCTTTTCTAATTTGTCACTGCTAATCATGAAAAATGTTGGTAGTTGCTGCACATCGTAGAGTCTTACGGCGTCCTGCTCTTTATCGTGTACGTTGATCCAGTCTAAGGTGCGGGTTGCATTCTGCCAAAAGTAAATGTCTCTATCTACCGATACTGCTACGATTTCGAAGCTCTTGTCTCTGTTTTTGCTGTAAATCTGTCTGAGCTGATTGACAAGCTGAGGCGACCAATCGGCAGCATAAGAAGTAAACACAAGTAATACACGATCGTGTGTAGCTACTACATTCTTAAACGCACAATCGTCGCCTTTATTGTCGATGAGCTTAAAGTTTGGTGCGGTATGCACTTCAGCTTGCTTTGTGATTTGCTTTTCGAGCTCAATTGAGCGTTCGGCCTGACGCTTTATCGATGCAGCTTGCAATGCAATCTGGCGTACCGATTCGGTGTTTGCCGATGTAGGATAGTAGGTTTCAAAAGCTGTAGCCACAGCTCTGAATGCTTGGGCATCGGCTTTTTCTAGAATGTTGAAGAAGAGCAATCCTCCAGTCTGCTGGTAGAGTGCAAAGTAAGATGCTGGCGAGCGCGGATCTTTAAAGATAAGCTCATTGCGAAGTGGAGCTTTAAACGCTTCGGCAATGTATAAGAGGCTATCTTGGTAGCTTTCGTATGTGATTTGCCCCTGTTTGAGTAGCTCTTGACAATACTTGATTTTTTTGTCGGCCTGAAGCTTGGCTAGCCATACTCCTTTGATCTGCTCGTTGTAGCCTGGCCCTGCCGAAACGGTGTATTGCGAGCTAAAACCCTTCGAGGGGGCATTTATGCCGATGACAACAGCCGAATCGGCAGCAAAATAAATGTGTTGATCCTCGAGGCTGAGTCTGTAGAATTGGGGAGCGTTTGGTGCTTCTTGTTCAAAAAGATAATCGCCACTCTTGTCCAATAGAACTGAGTCGAGAACTTGCATTTCGTTCCCCACGATCTCTTGCAGATAGAGCATTTTGCCCTCTCCTTGGCTTATGTTTCCTTTGATGGAAAATTGTGCCCCCTTCTGCCCACAAGCTACGATTAGAAGTGCAGCAGCGAGTGCAACTGTATTGCGAATTAGTTTCATCGGTTAGGAGCCACTGACCAACTGTCACTGACGGGCGCAAAGATACTGCATGTATTTGGATTTTCTAAACAATAATCTGCATTTCTTGCTACCTATTTGCATAAATACAACTTGGAAATATCAGTTTTGTGAAGAAACTATTCAATATAAGGTCGATTTTGTTTATTTTCTTGGCTACTCCGTTTTGCCTTTTTGGGGATCAATTTGTAGTTCCTGCCAAGTGGAAAGTCGAACTATGCTTGGGGCTTCAAAATGCTCGTTTAGGTACAGATCTGTACCAAATGGAGCGCTTCGACAGACGAAAAACAGTCCTAAAGGCGATTTCCTTGCGTTATTTGCGTGCGATGGAGCAGTTGGGCCAAAATAACGGATTCTTACAATAGCTTGATTGTCAGGTGGATATGGAAATTTGCTTTTCAATGAGCCGACAAAAAGTAGCCTAAACACGTCTAAAAGTGTCGGAGTTTTTTCAAAAAACGTCGGAGAACTTTTTCAAATCTACGGAGAATTGAAAAAAATTCTCCGTAGATTTGAAATGGAGCTCAATAAGAACGAAACCTTTGCTCCCAGTTCCAAAATGATCGATTTTTTGAAGTGTAGCGAATTGGTACGTAAACATACTATAGCATTGTCTAATGGCGCTTTTTTCGTTGCAGACTTGTCTCTGCCTAGGTTACAGGCTCTAGTCTGCTCCCGTCGGCATCGCAAGTCTGCGCCTCAAACTGCATCCATTATACAAATGCTATAGGATGAGGGACGTCGAACAAGCGTGACTGGTCGCTGGGATTTGCAATCCCGCCCTGTTCGTTGGCGAAATCGTCCGCAGGTGGAATCCCCGATGGGGATTTATTGCTTACGCATTATGGTGTATCGCCAATCGAGAGGGGCCGCCATCTTTGTAGGCAGGATTTGTAATTCCTTCTTTGTCGGTAGCTGTGGTGCTTTTATCGTGCTTTGAAGAGCTAGAGCTACTTCTGGAAGTAATGACATATTTATATGTAATCAGTTTGGTGTTTTACCTTAGATTAGGCTTGTTTTTCTAGCAATAAGGGCTTGCTTATCGAACAATTTCTATTCATTCATTGGGGTTAATCTCTGCTCTTTTCGGATGAAATAGCGCTTTGTTAATCGCTCTTCATGAATAAAAAAGTAGGTCAAACGCTTGTCGGAATCAAAAAAAGCCGTACCTTTGCCCCGCTGCTTGAAGTATAAGCAGTGCTAATGACTTAGTAAAGAGATATTTAGAAATCATAGTTTTAAAAGAACAAAAAAAGAAATGCCTACAATTCAACAGTTGGTTAGAAAAGGTCGCCAAACTTTCGTGGATAAGAGCAAATCGCCTGCCTTGAACTCGTGCCCACAGCGCCGTGGCGTTTGTGTACGTGTTTATACTACCACGCCTAAGAAGCCAAACTCGGCTATGCGTAAGGTGGCACGTGTGCGCTTGACAAATTCGAAAGAGGTGAATGCTTACATCCCTGGTGAGGGCCATAACTTGCAAGAGCACAGCATCGTGCTAGTGCGCGGTGGTCGTGTGAAGGACTTGCCCGGTGTTCGCTATCACGTAGTACGTGGTGCGCTCGATACAGCCGGTGTGGGTGGTCGCACACAGCGTCGCTCAAAGTATGGTGCCAAGCGTCCTAAAGCAGGTGCAGCTCCCGCTAAGAAGAAGTAAAGCCTACGGTATCGGTTCCTAACCCTTTGTAGAGTGGGGTGGTGAGGGGTGTTTGTGCTCCTATCCTAAGCCACTCTATAAACCGGAAGGGGAGCTGCTACTTCACCCCAAGAAGTTAATACTCCAGACTGCTCGAGATGAGCGATGTGAGTTGGCTCCTTTCTCTAACAAAAATCGTAGCCCTAATACCTATTATAATAGGTGGCTACACATTCAAACAAATCGTGAACCAGTTTTGAGTTCAATTGGATAGGCTTGGAACAGGGTTGAGTAAACGCTCCAGAGGGAGCGTTGAAGACAATACAAGAACGGCAACCAATCGACAAAAACGAAATTTTTTGAGACAATGAGAAAAGCAAAACCAAAAAAACGTCAGGTTCTTCCAGATCCTGTGTTTGGTGATATGAAGGTGTCTAAGTTTGTGAACCACCTCATGTACGATGGCAAGAAGAATCTTGCTTATAGTATCTTCTATGGTGCGCTCGACATCGTGAAGAACAAACTCCCAAACGAAGAAAAGTCTGCCCTCGAAATATGGAAGGCTGCTTTAGATAATATTACTCCTCAGGTAGAGGTGAAAAGTCGCAGGATAGGTGGTGCTACATTCCAAGTGCCTACAGAAATTCGCCCCGAGCGAAAAGAATCTGTCTCTATGAAAAACTTGATCCTTTATGCACGCAAACGTGGTGGCAAAACAATGGCTGATAAGCTCGCTGCCGAAATCGTAGATGCATTCAACCAGCAAGGAGCCGCATTCAAACGTAAAGAAGATATGCACCGTATGGCCGAGGCCAACCGTGCCTTCGCACACTTCCGTTTCTAATTTTCACAAAACGATAGATGGCTTCTAATAACAACAACTTACAAGTAACACGTAACATCGGCATCATGGCACACATCGATGCTGGTAAGACAACTACGTCCGAACGTATCCTATTTTACACCGGTCTAACACACAAAATTGGTGAAGTGCACGATGGTGCAGCTACCATGGACTGGATGGAGCAAGAGCAAGAAAGAGGTATTACTATTACCTCGGCTGCTACTACAACGTTTTGGAAATACAACGATCAGAACTATAAAATCAACTTGATAGACACCCCAGGACACGTTGACTTTACTGTAGAAGTAGAGCGTTCGCTACGTATCCTCGATGGTGCCGTAGCTGCATTCTGTGCCGTGGGTGGTGTAGAACCCCAGAGCGAAACAGTATGGCGTCAGGCTGAAAAATATAACGTGCCACGTATCGCATATGTAAACAAGATGGACCGCTCGGGAGCTAACTTCTTTGAAGTGGTGCGTCAGCTACATGATGTGTTGGGTGCAACTCCTTGTCCTATCCAAGTGCCCATTGGCTCGGAAGAGAGCTTTAAGGGTGTGGTAGACTTGGTGAAGATGCAGGCAATCCTATGGCACGACGAGACGATGGGCGCTCAATACGATGTAGAGCCTATCCCAGCTAGTGTACAAGACGACGCCAATGAGTGGAGAGATAAGATGCTCGAAACTTTGGCCGAGTTTGACGATGTGCTGATGGAAAAATACTTCGACGATCCTTCGACGATCACCGAAGATGAAATTCGCGCAGCGATCCGTAAGGGTACTTTGGAAATGAAGATTAATCCCATGCTTTGTGGTTCTTCGTTCAAAAACAAAGGGGTACAAACACTGCTCGATGCCGTGTGTCAGTACTTGCCTAGCCCAGCAGATAGCCCCATAGTAGAAGGTACAGACCCTAACGACCCAGATAAGGTACTCACACGTGAGGTGTCTCCTACTGCTCCGCTTTGTGCCTTGGCATTTAAGATTGCTACAGACCCCTATGTAGGTCGTCTTTGCTTCTTCCGTGTGTACTCGGGCGAGCTCAATGCAGGATCGTATGTGTATAACTCTCGTAGTGGCAAGAAAGAGCGTATCTCACGTCTCTTCCAGATGC
>CAZHWP010000017.1:0-227 GCA_964535945.1 uncultured Porphyromonas sp. | reverse complement strand
GGCGATACGCTTTGCGACGAAGGTCATCCTATTACACTCGAGTCTATGGACTTCCCCGATCCTGTAATCGGTATCGCTGTAGAGCCAAAAACTCAGAAAGACTTGGATCGTCTCGGAATGGGACTTGCAAAGCTTTCTGAAGAGGATCCAACCTTTACTGTACAGACCAACGAAGAAACTGGCCAAACAGTTATTGCTGGAATGGGTGAGCTTCACCTAGAAATTCT
>CAZHWP010000016.1:0-38595 GCA_964535945.1 uncultured Porphyromonas sp. | reverse complement strand
CTGTTGGCATGCCTTCGCCTTCGAATCCTTCTTCAAGTACTACACCCTTAGTAGCGACTGGAGCTGTCCAAGTAAGTTTCACCTTACCATCGGCATAGCTGCCCTGTAGGTTAGTAACAGGAGCATATTCTGGATCTGGATCTGGATCTGGGTTTTCACCACCTTCACTTACAAGCTTGCTATAAGTAACCTTGTTGAAGCCAGTGACAGTTACATATGTATTAACGGTAGTAGCATAAGGAGCATCGAAGTTTACAGTAGCCTTGCCACCTTCTACAACGGCTCTACCAAGAAGCTTACCACCAGCTGCAATAGCAACCAATGCGCCATCGGCATCACAGTTTACAACGAATGATGTTGCACCAGCTGCGATCTCAGTAGCGTGCGAAACAGTCATTGCCTTAGCAGCGAGTGTACGTACCAATAGTGAGGGGTCACCAAAGCATGTCCAAGTATCGGCTGTAAGTGGGCCACCACTGGTACCACCTTGAGGATACTTATCGATCATGTAGTACATACCATTAGCTGTGATACCACCGAAAGTCTTCTTGATGTTTTCAGGCTTCTTATCCAAAAGGATATTTACCATTTCGTCCTGTCCACGCATAGGAGCCTGCCAAGGTTGGTTCATAGTAGAAGCCAGCATAGCCACAGCACCTGTTGGCTTGCCGTCTTTCTGCGAGCGCAAGAAAGCTTCAGCAAAACAAGTACGATTTACAAAGTTACCATTCACACAAGCTACACTGATGATGAAAGGTAGTCTATTGTAATTGGTAAGCTGGCTCATGTGGCTATTGCCAAAGTTTGAAGTCCCCCAAGAAGTATCCGAACCATGACCAATGTAGTTCATCAACGATGTACCTGCGTTGATGTCTGCTGCCACCTGTGCAGGAGTTACATATGAGCTTGTATGATAGAGCTGAGACACCGATGTATATCCATAAGCCAACAAAGCCGTACGAATTACATCCATGTGTTGTATATCAGATTCGCCATTGTCGCCATATCCAGCACCTTCATTAGAAGCTATACCAGTAGCCTTTCCAAGGAAATCATCGGCAGTAGTGAGATTCTTTTCGTAGTGGATCGTACGATCTACCTGAGTCTTGAGCTGATCAACAGTTTCAGCAGAGAAGCGACCGATGAAGATTTCGTTGAACGAGTCTGTACCTACCAACTGGCCGTAAGCCTGGTCTGTATCAAAACCACTTTTCTTGAGAGCTGGAACGTCGGCTGCATCACCAATCAGGAGCACATATGTCAAAGGCTCTACACCAGTTTTTTCATATTCAGTTTTGATATAGTCTTTGATCTTTGAAGCCGTGATAGAAGCATCGATATCTTCGGTCTTCTTGATGATGGTATTCATACCTCTCTGGATCTTCCAGTCCACAAGTGGCTGAACAGCGTCAACATACTTGCTAGGAGCGATCACGATCATTCTACCATTGGCATGTTCTGGAGCTGGAGCTGGAACAGCTTTAGAGGCATCGTAATTGAGGAAGATACGCTCGTAAGTAGGAATGAATTCAGAGTTGAAAGGAGCACGTGTCTGAGGCATTGCATTGATAGTTGCTTGCTTGCCACTTTCACGTACGGCTATGGTTATCTCCGAATAAACACGTAGAGTTTTTGTTACTGGATTGTACTGTACGGGCGAGAACATTACCGACTGGCCACGAACATCACGAAGGATGAAAGGATCGGCTAGTTCAACGATCGATTCGGGGAAGAATTTGTTTTGTGAATACTCTGAACCAAATTCGTAGGGGATCAAATCTGGGTTTTGATCACGAGTGATAGCACCCTTAGAAGGAGCTATCAATACGTTTTGATGCTCAGTAAATTTAGAGCTGATAACTTCGATTACCATATCCTGAGTATCCGAGATAGCAATACTTCTCGATACCATAGGCAACATAGGATAACCCTTTGTACGGATGTCAACCCCTTCGTTGATAGTTGGGATCAAAGCTACACCTTGAGGAGTGTTTACTTCTACAAGGTTGAACCCTTGCATGTCAAACTGCAATTTGGTCACAGAAGGAACCATAGATGTTAGCACCTTTACTGGCTGCTGAGTAGCACCAGGTTGTGCAAACGACATGAATCCACCCATGAGAGCGCAAGCAGCAACTGCTGCTAACTTTCTAACTTGTCTCATTTGTTTCATTGTCTTTGTGTTAAACGATTTGTGAAATTATTGATTCTTTTTTCCTTGCACATAAAAGATCTTGACCATGACGCAACACAGCATTTGTGCTGTGCATGAAAAAGTAAGATCCTACATCTGTCGGCTAAACCAACAAGCTAAAATCGAAGAGTGTGTCCTCGATTACAAGCATCTGACAGCTGATTCGATTCAAAAAAAAGCAATTTTGACGCATCACAAACTGACTTTATTAGCGAATCGACCCCCAAAGATAAGCTATTTATTGAATGTGGCAATGTTCCTAAGAGTTTTTTTTGGATCTTTTACGGTTAACGATGCAACAAACATAACATATCAAAATAATATCGAAGGAAATTGACTGTATATGTTCGACACCCCAAAAAGTCATTACTCAGTGATCTAAGATGGACACACTAGGGAGTACAATAAAAAAGGGAGAAAGTAGCGATTCGTTGGAATTCGTTAGAGCTATAAACTTACTTGATGAGCTGAAGTTTGGAAAATCGTAAGACAAGTTTTTTGGGGCCAACGAGTTCAAAGTCGACGCTTGCTTTTGCGTTTTCTCCCTCCCCCTCTAGGAGCTGGATCGTGCCAAGTCCAAAGCGTGGATGACTTACCCGAGCTCCGACAAATAAGTCGCCAATACTCTGATGTTGTTGCTCGGGCTCGATAGAACTTTTTTGCTGACTAGAAATAAGCACCCTACGCTTTGATTGGGGCTTCCATTGGGGCAGTGCATTGGCCTGAGTAGATCGGTCGAAACTTTGTGGCAAGAGATCTCCTTCACGCTGCTGATGAAAAGGCTTAGAATGAGAAAAATTAAGGAACGACTTATCGATTTCAGCAATAAACCTGCTAGGCTGGCAAAACTCGGTCTGCCCATTGCGCATACGTTCGGAAGCAAAACTAAGCTGACAGCTTTGCATAGCACGAGTAATGGCAACGTAGAAGAGTCTGCGCTCCTCCTCCAACGACTCTGCACTAGTGCTCATCTGCGAGGGAAAGAGATTTTCTTCTAGTCCTACGATATACACATGCCTAAACTCCAATCCTTTGGCAGCATGCACAGTCATGAGCGATACTTGACCAGAAAGGTTCGATTCTTGCTTGATATCCTGATCGGTAAGTAAAACTACCTCTGAAAGGAACATAGCGAGAGTCACTTGCTCTTCGGACTCCTCTCGTCTATTACTTTCAAACTCCTCTATGGCACTTAGCAACTCCTTTATATTCTCTTGCTTACTGATACCTTCGAGTGTCTTATCGGTAAAGATCTCGTTTGAGATGCCAGATCGCTTTACAATATCTTGAGCCTGCTCGTAGAGACTGGAGTAATTTCGCTGTTTGAATTCCAAGATCAAGTCTTTAAAAGCCTCAAGTTTGTTGAGAGCCCCTTTCGAAAGGCCTTCAATCATATGATTTTGCAGGTTAGATACGACATTCCAAAGCGACAAGTTCACACTGCTCGCATAAGCGTTTAGCCGCTGGACGGTAGTATCGCCAATGCCACGCTTGGGATAATTAACGACCCGATTGAATGCCTCACTATCTTGGTCGTTTGCAATAAGCCTAAAGTATGCCAATACATCTTTGATCTCTTTGCGGGCATAAAACGACAGACCACCATAAATGCGAAATGGAATATTCTTCTTTCGGAGCGCTTCCTCGAGAGGTCGGCTTTGGGCATTAGTACGATACAATATAGCATAGTCGTCGTAGGAGTCATGTTCGTTAACTCGCCGTTCGTAGATATCAGTAGCTACTGTGTATGCTTCGAGAAAACCTGAGAGACAAGACTTTACGACTATTCTCTCACCGACAGAATTATTGGAATAAATATTCTTGAAGATCTGATCCTTATTGTGTTTGATCAGACTATTTGCAGCGTTGACAATAGACTGCGTTGAGCGATAGTTTTCTTCGAGCTTAAAGAGCTTTGCAGTGGGGAAGTAGCTCGTAAAGCGCAAGATATTCTTCAGGTTTGCCCCTCTAAAGCTATAAATGCTTTGTGCGTCGTCTCCAACTACGAAGAGCTTCCCCTTTTTCTCCATCAATTGTTTGGCTATGACGTACTGAGCCAAATTAGTATCTTGATACTCGTCGATAAGCAAATAGCCTAAACCCAGCTGATACTTCTCGAGCAGCTCGGGATAGTCACGAAAAAGGACATTTGTTTTGAAGAGCAAATCATCAAAATCCATTGCGTTATTCTGAGCGCAAGTAGCTGTATATAAGGCATACAACTCACCCATTCGAGGCATTCTACACTTTGCATCGTACTTTGCCAACTCGGTGTTTGAACAATATGCTTCGACTGTAATAAGCTGATTCTTAGCCATTGAAATACGGCTCTGGATGGCGTTTATCCTGTAAACCTTATCGTCGAGTTGCAATTGCTTCAGCAATTTCTTGAGTAGCGTCTTAGAATCGCTCGTATCATATATAGTATAGTCGTTCGTAAAGCCCAAAAGATCGGCATGTCGCCTCAGTATCTTTGAGAAGATTGAGTGAAATGTACCCATACGAATACGAGCAGCAACCTCTATCCCCACGCTCGCAGCTACACGCTCAGTCATCTCGCGTGCAGCTTTGTTGGTAAAGGTGAGTGCCATTAATTGATGAGGTCTATACCCTTGCTCGAGCAAATGTAGCAGCTTATAAACAAGCACACGAGTCTTGCCCGAACCAGCACCTGCTATCACCAATGCCGGTCCATCATCATACAACACCGCTGCCCGTTGGCTTTCGTTCAGCTCGTCTAAATAGCTATGCTTCATGCAGCGACAAGCCTCATTCTCCAAGCATTGCCCTTAATCGGTAGAGCATAGCCGTACGCAGAGCATCATTCGACAGCACTTTATTGAGTTGCCTAAAGAAGGTATCAACCTCTTCTTCAACATCCGTATCATAGCCAACGTGCCTTTCGGGCTCAATGGGTGGAAGCGCCTCGTTGAGATCGTCCATTTCTTCGATCGAGTGGATGAACATAAAGTGCTTCACAGACTCTGGCAGGTTGCTACCTGTGTCACTGAGCGGGAAATTGGGTCGATAATCGCGTATGAATCGGAAGAATGGGCCCAAGATAAAAGGGTTGATATGCTGTACAACCGACGAAAACTGTACGGGAGTAAGATCCTCTATGGTCTCTAAGTGCAAATAGAGGTGATCTATCTGCATCCTTTTAATAGTAATGGATAGAGGATTGCGCCACTCTCTCAAACTAGCAGCCTGCTCAACAAACAAGAAGTTACAAGGGGGCATATTATTCATCAACTTCTTTACGAAGTATCCAGCAGGCAATACCTCTAGAGCTAATGACTCCAATTTAGGATTAGCCAATGCTCCTTTCCAGAGCTGAATTCGCTGGGGATCGGTAAGCACGATATAACCAAATGCATTTGGCTGCTCATGCAATGCAATCTGAGCAAGTGACAAAACTTCATGTATGATCAAGTCTGAAACAGGCCCTACCAATACGCCATTTCCATTGAGAGCCATTTCATAAATCTTACTCTTCAAGTCTGCTGGCATATCTTCGGTATATGTCGTATCGACGCTATTGTTTGGGAACTGCTCTTCGAGCGAGTAGCGCCATTCTTCGTTACGACAATACTCCTGGGTAAGTTCAAACACGTCCTCATAACAACGGAAAGAACCAGCAATTTGCTTCGCCTCGTTACAGATCTGGGGCAAGAGTTTATAGTCCGAGGGTGCTAGAACCCCCTCTGCATCGAAAAATCTATTCTTAAGGACTTCAAATCGATCACTTTCTTCTTTCCCCACACGCATTTTTACAGATCTACCACCCTTATAACTCACATATATTGATGTATAGTCTGGCGTATAGCTCAGTTCTCCCCATGGATATCCTGGCACTGTATCTTTAAGGTATAAAGCTACGGCTTCGACATGCTTACATGTGCCCAATCCATTCGTTCTAAAGTCGAGACACGAGCAATAGTTCCTATCACTTCTGACTCCTCTAAAAGCCACTCGATAGCGATTATGTCCGTTTTTCACCAAATAATCGCCCCATATGCGACTATCATCGAGATGCTCTACTTCAAATGGGTTTTTCTCGGCAAAGTCTCTTCTAAGAGCCACTTGCCACTCCTCAATCGTCATGCCATCTGGACAAAAACGATTCGATATTTTCTGCTCTTTCATAAGATTCATTCTATGTAAATTAGTAAAAATAATCTGGAGCTCCTGTTTTACGAAACTCCTTTCTTGCCATTCTCTTTCTGTTCAATTAATTCGCTCTCTTCTGTAGTAATAGTTTTTGCTAGTTCCAACTCTGCCTTCAAAAAGCTTGCTGTATAACTTTCGGCACAGTCTACCAATCCTTCGGTAGGGCCCTCGTAGAGCACCCTACCCCCACCACGTCCACCTTCGGGTCCCATATCAATCAGGTAATCGGCCGATTTGATGACATCCAAATTGTGTTCGATCACCAACATAGTATTGCCTCGATCGACCAACCTATTGAGGATACCCAACAAGACCCTAATGTCTTCGAAATGCAGCCCAGTAGTGGGCTCGTCTAATACATAAAGAGTCTTTCCAGTGTCTCGTTTACTCAATTCGCTAGCCAGTTTCACCCGTTGGCTTTCCCCTCCCGAGAGCGTCGAAGAGGGTTGCCCCAGTTTGATATAGCCGAGTCCTACATCTTGTAGCACTTTTAACTTATTGAGTATGTGTGGCACATTTTCAAAGAGCTCCACAGCCATATTAATTGTCATATCTAAAATATCAGCTATAGACTGTCCTTTGAATCGTAATTCTAACGTTTCTCGATTATAACGCTTGCCCCTACACTCCTCGCAAGGAGCTAATACATCGGGCAAGAAATTCATTTCAATACTCTTATATCCATTGCCTTTGCAAAGCTCACATCGACCACCCTTTACATTGAAAGAAAAGCGACTTGGCTTGTAAGCTCGGGCTTTGCTCTCTGGCAATGCCACGAAGAGATTGCGTATGTCGGTAAAGACCCCCGTATATGTAGCAGGATTGCTCCTGAGGCTACGACCTATTGGGCTCTGATCTACCGAAATTACTTTATCGATATACTCCATCCCCTCGATTGCCTTAAAAGGTAAAGGGTCTTGTAGCGAGCGGTAAAGCGCTTGACTGAGAGCTGGATAGAGTGTTTTATTTACCAAAGAGCTTTTGCCACTACCCGAGACTCCCGTTATACAAATAAAGGTACCCAAGGGGAAACTCACATCTACCCCTTTGAGGTTATGTCCAGAGGCTCCTATTAGTTTGACAAAGTTACCATTGCCAACCCTACGTTTGCTCGGAAGTTCGATCTGTTTTTTGGCATTCAAGTAAGCAGCTGTGAGGGTATCTGCAGCTAACATCTGCTTAGGAGTACCAGCAAAAACTACATGCCCACCATTCCTACCGGCCCTTGGACCAAGATCTACTACATAGTCTGCCTCAAGCATCATTTCCTTATCGTGCTCTACTACTATAATAGTATTGCCAATATCGCGAAGATCTTTGAGCGAATCGATTAGTTGCAAGTTGTCTCGTTGGTGCAATCCAATGCTTGGTTCGTCTAATATATATAGCACCTCCACCAATCGACTGCCAATCTGAGTAGCCAATCGAATGCGCTGACTTTCACCTCCCGAAAGAGTAGCAGCTGCACGCCCCAAGCTTAGATACTCGAGACCTACATTCATGAGGAAGCCAATACGATTGCGTATTTCCTTGAGTATTTCGACGGCGATGATACGCTCGTTTGCACTCAAACGATCCTCCAAGTTTTCTGTCCAGGCAGCCAATTCCTTAATATCCATGGCATTGACCTCAGCAATATTCAATCCATCGATCTTGAATGAGAGTGCCGCCTTATTCAGTCGCTGTCCATTGCATTCAGGACATGCTGCCATATGCAGAAACTGCTCGGCCCATTTCTTTGCTGTAGCAGAAGCCTCAGACTGCTCGGCCTGCATCAAGATATACTTGGCTACTCCATCGAAGCTAAAACTGTAGCTCGACTTGCCCAAAGCTTTGTTGCTTACACTAAGCATGGCGTCCGAACCGTAAAGAATATCGTCGAGCAACTCCTCGGGGAGCTCCTCAATAGGGGTTTTTAGGTCAACTTCATAGCGTTGGCATAGAGCATCGATTTGCCAAAAAATGAGACTATCCTTATACTTACCCAGTGGCACTATAGCTCCTGCATGAATGCTGAGATTTCTGTTGGGTATAATTTTATTTAGATCAAGTAGATTCACCATCCCGATACCCTTACAGCGAGGACAATAACCATGGGGTGAATTGAAACTAAAGTTTTGAGGTGCTGGGTCGGGATACGACAAGCCTGTACTAGGATCGATAAGTTGACGGCTATAGTAGCTTACCTCTGCCGAGTCGAGATCCAGCAAAAGCAGTAGGCCGTCACCCTCACGTAGTGCAAGCTTTAGGCTGTCTGCAATGCGCTCTCTGTACTTATTGTTTATGCTTAATTTGTCAATTTGCACCTCTACATCGTGCTGCTTGTATCGATCGAGTTTCATGCCGTGCAGGATCTCTCGCACCTCGCCATCCACACGTACATACATGTAGCCCTTCTTGCGTAGTCTTTCGAAGAGCTCTTTGTAATGCCCTTTGCGCCCTCTTACCTGTGGAGCCAATAGCAAGACCTTGCGACCCTCGTGTCTTTGCATGATTAGCTCAAGCACTTCTGCCTCGCTATACTTACACATAGCCTTGCCACTCAAATACGAATAGGCCGTACCTGCACGTGCGTATAGCAAGCGCAGAAAATCGAAAATCTCAGTTACTGTACCGACAGTAGAGCGAGGGTTGCGATTGGTTGTTTTCTGCTCGATACTTATCACGGGGCTCAAGCCACGAATCTCATCCACATCGGGACGTTCCATACCTGCCCCCAAAAAATTGCGAGCATATGCCGAGAATGTCTCTATGTATCGCCTCTGCCCTTCGGCAAACAAGGTATCAAAAGCCAAAGACGACTTTCCACTTCCGCTCATACCCGTAATAACAGTAAGGGCATGACGAGGTATAGACACATCTATATTCTTTAGATTGTGCACCCGTGCTGCAAAGACTTCTATTTGGCTATGATCACTTCTCTTACTCATGCTTCACTCTTGCTCTTTTTCCTTTAGTACCTAGGCGGGTTCAAATTGTTTTGATCGGTATTGTCATGAACCGGACGCAAAATATTGATATCACCCTTGCGCTGATATTTTATTCCATCGGCTCCCTCGGCATTGATTACATAATAGTACACACCCGTAGGCATGGCTTTACCACGGAAGCGTCCGTCCCAACCTTCGTCGGGATTGCTCCAACGGAATAACTCTTGGCCCCACGAAGAAAACACCCTCGCTTCGAATCGCACCAAGGATTTATACTTTACTTTGAAGATATCATTCACTCCTTCACTCGAGCCGGGACTAAAGGCATTTGGAACTTCCAGCATCGATTCCGACACCTCTAAGTAATTATCGAAGTTACGCTCATCACTACAACTTGCATCTCTATTGCTGGCTTGTAACAAGAGGCTATAACGTCCAGCCTCAGTAAACGTAAATTCCGTATTGCTACCATTGAATGTAAGTAGGCTAAACTCTGGCCCCTCCTGACTTCGATACACGCGCCACAAGTACTGCGCTACAACAGGCTCATTGGCATAAGCTTTGAGCTCAACTCTATAAGGAGCAGAAACCAATTGCCCTGGTTCAAAAGGCTGCGGAGCAGTAGCATCAGCATCACTTACAGGATCTACATAAGCATGCAGCTCGATACGTTTAGACTCGAGCTGATTGGACACTATTGGCGCAAAAGAAAGCTGTAGTCCTTCGGTGAATCGATCGCCCATAAGCGAGTATGAAGCATCGACGAGAGAACTAGTAATAGCGAGATCGCTGCGATCAGAAATCTCCACCAAGTCGGTCATAGTTTTATCTCGGAAAGCCCGATCTGCTTCGATCCACTCAAGGCTCGGGTAGGCAACTTTGATTGCCCGCTTCAACTCGCGAGGAAGCCCCAGTGGCAAGAAGTAATTAATACGCGGAATAGGAGCAGCCAAGCTCAGCAATACACGCTGGCAAGGATCTGATGGATGATGAGTGGCTGTAAGTGTAGCCTGGGGGAGCTTGTGTGCTGAATAATTGACGATCCAGTAATACTCGGGCAATGCACGCGTATTTGCCACAAAATAGCCACAATCGAGCTGCGGATTGCTTAGCTGCCACATACCATCTACTAGAGTGGCTTCGCTAACCTCCACGGCATCAATAGCCTTCTCGGTATATCGAAAGAGTTTACCTGTACCTGTAATGGGAAATCGAAGTGTGATCGAAGCGGGATTCTCGGCGTGCAACACCAATACGTGCAAACGATTATTGGTATCGTTTTCTGCCTCCATCCAAGTTGTGCCTTGCACTTGCACCTGCGCACTAAGCGAAGAAATCGATAGCAAGAACAACACTAGACTTGTACTTACAAAAGAGCAAAATATACCTAAGCTCATGGTTTTCTGGATAATCATCTATCTATAATTCAATAATTCAAATTACAACTCTCTCCCAACTAGCGAATATCGACATTTTTGCTCTGAATTGCAAAAACAAAGCTGTCACGAAACTGCATTTTAAGTTTATTTAACCGACAAGAGGAGGCTTAGAATGATTTTGAGATCTTCGCATGATGCATTACGAAAAGCTCCAAATCAATACGCTCAAAATGCCAAGATGCAAATAGGTCTAAAGCCATGGATCTGGCTTATCTTTTTCGTTCATTATTATTATCTTTGCAACTTATAGCAATTGGGACCAATCATATACTAATAAAACCCCAGAAACTGTAGCGATATCCCTTTTGACAGATACTTTTTATATTACAATAAAACCGACGAACGATGAAGAATCGAATTTTCCTCCTCTTCTGCAGCCTTTTCGTATTATCGATTAGCCCTGCTTCTGCTATGCACATCATGGAGGGCTACTTACCACTTGGCTGGTGCGCCATGTGGTATCTTGCAGCTCTACCATTTGTGCTGTTGAGTTTTCGTTATATAGCGAAACTCGTAGCTAACGACCCCCGCAAACGCATCACTCTGGCTCTCTCTGGAGCCTTTGTATTTGTGCTTTCTGCCATGAAGCTACCTTCAGTAACAGGCAGTAGCTCACACCTTACTGGCACTACACTAGGTACAGCAGTCGTAGGTCCTATGGCAATGCCGCTGATAGGACTGATAGTGCTCTTGTTTCAAGCTCTTTTATTGGCTCATGGTGGCATCAGCACCTTAGGTGCCAACGTATTTTCGCTTGCCATAGCTGGCCCTTTCGCTGCTTATGCGATTCTCCTCTTAGGAAAAAAAATTGGGCTAAGCACCAAATACAATATCTTCGCAGCTACCTTTATAGGTACCATGAGTACTTATATCTGCACCTCCCTTCAGCTTGCTTTGGTTTACCCCGATGTGCAAAGCGGTGTGTGGGGAGCAGCCCTTAAGTTCCTATCGATATTTGCTCTTACGCAAGTACCACTTGCTATTCTCGAATCTATCATTACAGTAATGGTATTCCACGTATTGAGCCAACAGGGAGTAGAACCCTTACGCTTGTTGATAAGCAAAAAAGCCAACCCATCGAATATAAAAGCATAATGCGCATGAAAAAGTCGAACAAAATAACGCTAATTCTATTGGGCTTACTCGCCATTGCAATGCCTCTACTCAGCATCTTTGTAGATTTTGGCGAAGGAAGTGACGATGCTGCGGGAACGATGATCGAGCACTTAGCACCAAATTACTCAATTGCTGAGCGAAGCTTTGGCTATGAGCCAAGCGAGGCTGCCGAACCTTGGCTATTTGTACTTCAAGTGCTTATCGGGCTTGTCATTTTTGGCTTTGCACTGTTTTTCTACACTAAAAAGGCAAAGAAAGTTCAAGCAAAAGCTTAGTAGATCCGATGACTGGAAGCACTGTTGGTAATCATGCACGTATGCAGCGCAGACTCCCATACATTTTAGGGGGCTATGCTGTACTTATGACTGCTATATTACTACTTAAGTCCGCCTTATTGATCTCCTCCATCGCAATATCTCTTGCTTTATTCTTGCTAATAACAGAGCGCGAGGCACTCAAGAGACTACAGCGCTTAAGCGCAATTGCACTCATCTTCATGCTCATGGCAGTATTGCCTCTACTTATAGAGCAAATTGGTCTGAACAGCAAGATCGTATATTGGAGCATGGGCTCTTGGGGTATCACTTCTGACTCAATTGCACGGAGTTTATTGGTGGCGGCACGGTGCTTCGCTTCATACACATGCTTGCTCTATCTCATATGCTCCTGCCCTATCCATATGATGGCTGCAGAGATGCGTAGGCGCAAGTTTCCGAAGTTATTCGTAGAGCTTTTCGAGCTGATATACCGCTACTTGCATGTACTTTCCGACACAGCCTCGCAGATACGCATTGCCCAACGCTCAAGACTTGGATACAGAGGATTCCAAAATCGACTCAAGCACTCGGCTCTGCTCATCGGACAAACATTAGTTCTCAGCAATGACGAAGCTGACAAGCTATACAACGGCCTACTCTCACGAGGTTTCGACGATGCCCTCAGACAGCAAAACTCTTTGCCCAATGCCCCAAGCCCAACCCTCCACGAAGGGCAGTGCCTCATCGAGTTGAAAGGGATCTGTGCTTCGTACGACAAAAGAAAGGAAGTCCTAAAAGGCATCGACCTAAAGATTAGCAAAGGAGAGAAGATTGCACTATTAGGTGCCAATGGTGCTGGGAAGTCCACACTATTCCTACTGCTAAATGGCATCATTTCGCCCAGCAAAGGCGAACTATTCTTTCATGGCAAGGAGATCAAAGGCAAGGCAAAGCAATTGGCCAATCTGCGTTCCGAACTTGCCTTGGTATTTCAAAACTCAAACCACCAACTCTTCACACCATCTGTAGCAGACGAACTAGCTTTCGGCCTGAGGAATATCGGCTACGAAGGCGAGCAACTGGACCAGAAAGTAGAGCAATATCTCGACCAGTTTGAGCTGCAGGAGCTACGCCACAAAGCCCCCCACAAACTGAGCGACGGGCAGAAGAAATGGTTGACTCTAGCTGCCGTATTGGCTATCGACCCACAAGTTATCATCCTCGACGAACCCTGTTCTAACC
This sequence comes from uncultured Porphyromonas sp., assembly GCA_964535945.1. Classification (GTDB taxonomy): domain Bacteria; phylum Bacteroidota; class Bacteroidia; order Bacteroidales; family Porphyromonadaceae; genus Porphyromonas. Next base: position 25,247 of record CAZHWP010000016.1, on the reverse strand, counting down.
TAGACTGCCTCTACACAGCCAAGGTATTGAAGCTAATGGACGAGCTACACGAGCAGGGCAAGACACTTATCCTCTCGACGCACGATATGGACATGGCCTACGAGTGGGCAGACAGGGTGATTGTGCTCTCGGAAGGGAGGGTGCTAGCAGATGCATCGGTAGAAGACGTGTTTGCAGATCACGCACTACTTGCTAAAGCTCATCTTGCCAGCCCCCGTTGCCTACGTTGGGAGATCAACATCAAGAAAAAAGCGATAGACGACCCAAGCTTAAAGCCTCGATCCACAACATCGGGACTGATGCTTTACCTTCATAGCCATTCGCTTAATGCACTTGTAGTAGGAGCTGGTGCTGGTGCTAAAAGAAAGGTGCAGAGCCTAGTCCAAGCAGGAGTGCCCTGTACTGTAATAGCACCTGATGCCTTCGAAAGTTTTAATCCTTCAGAGCTATTAATACTTCATGCACGCACTTATATCGCTGGCGATACCGAAGGATACAATCTGGTAGTAGCAGCTACGGGAGATCATCAAACCGATCGAGCAATAAGGGACGATGGCTTGAAACATGGGGCTTTATGCTCAACGCTCAGCGACGCCTCGGCAAGTAGCTTTCACTTTGTAGCTTCGGGCGCCAAAGGAGGAATTGCCTTAGCCTTACATACAGACTATAAGCTACCCGAGTTGGCAGTAGCTTTGCGCAATAGATTCTTGAGCCAAATACCAGAAGATTTGTGCCAAAAGCTAGCCGAACTAGCAGAGTTGAGAAATACATTTATCGACCAGAGAGAAACTGACAGTTCGAGAAGTGCCATACTACAACAAAGCTATAAGGCCAAACTCGATGAACTAATAAAAACAATTACTACATGATAGGATTGATAGGAGTAAATCACCAAAGAGCAGGAGTGGAACTTCGCGAACGATTAGCTTTGAGCTCTTCCGAAGCCTCTTCTTTTGCAGTCGGATTGCTCAATTTAGGACAAGTAAAGGGCATCGTAGTGCTATCGACATGCAATCGGGTGGAGGCATACTACGAAGCTGAAGACGATAGCGATCTAGCAGAAGCAATTATCCAACGACTATGCAGCTTCAAAAAAGTAGATCGTACAGAGGCCGATTGCTTTTACCATTACGAACAAACTGAATGCGCCGATCACTTATTCCGACTAGCTTCTGGCTTAAACTCGATGCTGAAAGGCGAAACTCAAATACTGGGGCAACTCAAAGACGCATACCGTAGAGCTACGGACAATTGCCAAAGTAGCTCTACAATCTCTAGGCTATTCCACAAAGCATTCGAAACGGCCAAACTCATACGAAGTGAGTTTATTCTTAGCTCAACTCCTATCTCGGCTGGTGCAGCTGCTGTAGAATTCATGGACTTACTAGAGGGAGTAAATAGAAAAATGCCCACGCTTATTTTAGGAGCTGGGCTAATGGCAGAAACCATCTATCAGAGGCTCCATGAACTAGGCTACCAAAAACTCACGATGTACAATCGCACTCGCGAAAGAGCCGAACGTTTTGCAGTAGCCAAAGGCATTCCATACTTTTGCGAGGGAGACCTTCGAACAGCCCTTGCAGAGTCGGAGCTGATCTTCGTGGCCACAGCCTCTCTTACTCCAATCTTGACTGCCGAGGAGATGCCCAGCAAGAGTACAAAGACCTATATCTTTGATGTAGCTGTGCCTCGAAACGTATCGCCCGAACTTAACGACAACGAAATGCTACAGGTTTTCGATATCGATGCGCTCAATAGTCAAGGAGCTGTAGGTGCTACTAGGATGGATAGCAAAGAAATAGCACAGATAGACGCATGTATCAAAGACAAAATAGAAGAATTCTTCAGGTGGATGGAGGGGTCGCAACTGCGAAGTATCATTGCAAACATTCAGGAGGTATCGACGCAGCTACTAGAGAAAGAGTGCAGAATCATGCCCAAGCAGCTAAGCGATGAGATGAAAGCAATAATCATGGAGCGCGACGAACACTTTCGAACCACCTTTACAACGGCTATTGTAGCTGCACTACGAGAGATTACCGAAGATGGTCAGAATATGCGTCGAGCAGATACCATCAATCTGCTATTCCAACGAATAAGTGAGAAGGAACTATGAACAAAATAAGAATTGGAACTAGGGGTAGCAGACTAGCACTGCGCCAGAGTGAAATGGTAGAGGCTGCCATCAAGAGTAAGTTTCCAGAAATAGAAACGGAGATATGCGTCATTAGCACACGTGGCGATCGTGATTTAGAAATGTCGCTTACAGGACAGCTCGAAAAAGGTCTCTTTACCCGCGAAATAGAGGCTGCACTTCTCGACGAAAGCATCGACATAGCTGTGCATAGCCTCAAAGACCTACCCGTAGAGCCTCCACAAGGTATTTGTATAGGGGCCTATCTGCCTAGAGCATCTGTAGAAGATGTTTGGATAGGACGATTGCCACTCGACGAGCTACCAGCAGGTGCAGTAATCGGTACCTCAAGCCCTAGAAGAATAGCTCAGCTACGACTCATCTATCCCGACTTCGAATACAAAGCAATCCGTGGAAACGTTGAAACAAGAATTGCAAAGGTCGATTCGGGCGAATACGACGGCATCATTATGGCGAAAGCGGGTATGGAACGTTTGGGCTTGGAGGGTCGTATTACCGAAGTTATTTCTCCATTGGTCTTAGTACCAGCACCAGGTCAAGCAGCTATAGCTGTACACAGGCGCAAACAAGACAAGGAGACCGCAAAAGTTCTTGCAAAGATAAACCACGGAAAAACCAAGAGAGAGGTTGAAACAGAACGGCTACTCCTATCGAGCATAGGGGGTGGTTGTGCCCTACCCTTTGCCTGTCACTGCACGAGCGATGAAGAAGGGTATCACTTACAAGTATACTACGCATCGGACGATATGCAGAAGTGGGTTAGACTGATGAAGCACTTCCCAGATTTCCAATACGAAGAAGCGATCATCAAGATCAGCAAAGAGCTACAGGAGGGGTTGAAATAATGAAAGAAACAGGGACAGTCTATTTGGTAGGAGCAGGTCCGGGCGATCCAGCCTTGCAAACATTGCGTTGTAAAGAGCTGATAAGCCGAGCAGATTGTATTGTATACGATTCGCTTGCCAATAATGCTATTCTAAATGCTTGCCGTCCTTCGGCTAAGCTCATCTACGTGGGCAAACGCGTAGGCCAACACTCCCACAGCCAAGAGGCAATTAATCAGATATTGATCGATGAAGCTCAAAAGCATGAACTCATAGTAAGGCTAAAGGGTGGAGACCCTTTTGTCTTTGGTAGAGGAGGCGAAGAGATGCAGGCTCTATCAAAGGCAGATGTACCATACGAAGTGGTGCCAGGCGTTACTGCTGGCACAGCCGTACCAGCCTATGCAGGTATACCTGTCACACATCGAGGTGTAGCTCGAGCTGTAAGTTTTATCACAGGCTTCACCAAAGAGCATAGTACCACAGAACTTGACTGGGAGTCGCTTGTACGTTTAGACAACACCCTAGTCTTTTATATGAGTAGCCGTCTGGCACCGCAGATAAGTAGCAAGCTAATGGCTGCAGGGATGCCTGCCTACAAGCCTATGTGCATCATCTCCAACGGCACGCTACCCAATCAGAGAGTCATACGCGGTAAAATTGCCGATTTCACCCCAGATTTTTGCAACTATGAAGAGCTTTCGCCAGCATTGATTGTCATTGGCGATACGGTAGCATTTGCCGACAACTATGCCTGGCGCAAAAAATTACCATTAGCTGGACGAAATATTGTGGTAACGCGCTCCTTGCATCAGCAATCTGCCCTAGCCGACAAACTGCAGGCCCTGGGGGCAAATATCATCTCCCTACCAAGCATCGAGCTGCATCCTTGCAAAGACCAATCGCCTCTTCAAGATGCCATCAAAAGCATAGGTGTAGAAGGCAGGTATAGCTGGCTCGTATTTACATCGGTCAATGCAGTAGAAATTTTCTTCGACGAACTATACAAATCGGGCTTTGATGCTCGACGCCTAGCCCAACTTCGCATTGGAGCTGTGGGCCGAATCACTGCAGAAGCTCTAAAAAAAAGGGGTATTCAGGCAGACTTTGTTCCCCAAAATCATACCGGCGAGGATTTTGCTCGTGAGCTTATTGAACGCTATGGAACAGTCGAAGGGGAGCAGATACTCATACCTGGATCCGAACTGAGCCGCACTCATTTGGCAGACATCCTCCAAGCAAATGGAGCACATTGCAAAGCCCTCACGATCTATCAGAATAGACCAGCAGACTATAGCGAAGAACGACTACAAGAACTATCTAAGAGTCCGATAGACCTCGTTACGTTTTGTAGCTCTTCTGCTGTCGACAACTTCTTTGCCCTCGTTGAGAAATACCAATTGGGCTATCTCCTCGAACATACTCAAATGGCATCGATAGGCAGGCTCACTTCAAAAAGTATTGTCAAGCAGCATTTGTCGGTTCATATAGAAGCACCAGAAGCCAGTATAGACAGCCTAATAGAGGCCATCGTAAAGGCATTTGAAAAACCGAGTGCCTCGAAAACAAACTAGTAACTAACCCTAATAAAACAAAAATAGATTATGCTTTCATTCAACAGAATGCGTCGCCTTAGAGCAACACAAACACTCCGATCACTTGTTCGTGAAACTAGTTTATCTCCTCAAGATTTCATTGCTCCACTATTTGTGGTACATGGCAAAGGAATCAAAGAAGAGATCGAAGCTATGCCCGGCCAGTACAGGCTCTCTGTTGACAAGCTCATCGAAGAGTGCCTTGAGCTGAGGGCTGAGGGTGTAAGTGGCGTGATGCTCTTTGGTATCCCCAAGCAAAAAGATGCCACAGGCTCCGAATCGTATAGCGACGAGGGCATCGTACAGCAAGCCATTAGGGCACTAAAAAAGGAGGTACCCGAGCTATTAGTTATTGCCGACGTCTGTATGTGCGAATATACAGACCACGGACACTGTGGTATCATACACAATCACGATGTAGACAATGACGCTACACTCGAATACCTCTGTAAGCAATCCCTATCCTATGCACGTGCTGGAGCCGATATGCTTGCCCCCTCCGACATGATGGACGGACGTATACTTGCTATGCGAACAGCCCTAGACGAAAACAAATTTGAACATCTGCCTATCATGGCATACTCGGCCAAGTTTTGTAGTTCATTCTATGGTCCATTCCGTGAAGCGGCCGACTCGGCTCCCTCGTTTGGCGACCGACGCTCCTACCAAATGGATCCTGGCAATGCCGACGAAGCGATACGAGAGATACGTGCAGATATCGAAGAGGGTGCAGACATCGTAATGGTAAAACCTGCTCTACCCTACCTCGATATCATTCACAGAGCTTGCAAAGAGTTTGACCTCCCCATGGCTGCCTACAACGTGAGTGGTGAATACTCGATGGTAAAGGCGGCTGCCGCCAATGGATGGATAGATGGTGAGCGAGTTATGATGGAGTCGCTACTAAGCATCAGACGTGCAGGAGCAAAGATCATCATCACCTACTTTGCCAAGGAAGCCGCAAAGCTGCTCAATGTCAAGAAATACTAACGAAGTTCTTATCTGTTCGCAACAAACAACACAACTATGAGTGAAAAGACAATCAACAATACCAAGTCCATCGCCCTATTCGATGAAGCTCTAAGGCATATCCCAGGTGGAGTAAATAGCCCCGTCAGAGCCTTCCGTAGCGTGGGAATGAAACCCTTATATATAGACCACGGCAAGGGTAGCCACATTTTCGATGTCGATGGCAATGAATACATCGACTATATCTCTTCGTGGGGACCACTGATCCTAGGGCATGCAGACCCTCTCGTCCAAGAAGCGATCTGCGAAGAGTTAAAAAAGGGCAGCAGCTATGGTGCATGCAACGCAAATGAAGTAGAGATGGCCCAGCTTATTTGCGAGTTCTTCCCCTCGATCGAGAAAGTACGCATGGTAAACTCGGGTACCGAAGCTACCATGAGTGCCGTCCGTTTGGCTCGTGGATACACAGGACGAAATCGCATCATCAAGTTCGAAGGCTGTTACCATGGTCATGCCGACACCTTCCTGATCGAAGCTGGATCGGGACTAGCCACCTTTGGCACAAGTAGCAGTGCAGGAGTTAGCCCAGAGACGGCAGAGAATACTCTTATTGCAAGCTTCAACGATATTGACTCTGTGAGGGTTTTACTCGACAAGTTTGAGGGAGAAGTAGCAGCAGTTATCCTCGAGCCTATCATGGGAAACATGGGACTCATTTTGCCTCAAGAAGGATTCTTGCAAGAGCTACGACAACTCACCAAGGATAGAAAAGTTCTGTTGATCTTCGATGAGGTGATAAGCGGATTTCGTGCTGCTCGTGGCGGTGCTCAAGAGCTCTTTGGCATCAGTCCAGACCTTACCTGCCTAGGCAAAATCATCGGTGGAGGACTACCCGTTGGAGCCTTCGGTGGAAAAGCAGAAATCATGGATTTCCTATCACCACTAGGCCCCGTTTACCAAGCAGGTACCCTCTCGGGAAATCCCCTAGCCATGGCTGCGGGGATAGCTATGCTCAGACAGCTTAGTGCAGACGGATTCTACCAAAAGCTCGAAGCCATTGGCAATGCTTTCGAGATGCTCATGCTCGAAGCTATTGCACCCTACAGCGACCGACTAAGCTTCAATCGCTGCGGATCGCTCTGCACACTTTTCTTCAAGGGTGGAGGCGTACACTCTAGCCATGAATCGAAGGAGTCGGAAACAGCGCTCTATGCACTTTACTTCCGCGAGATGCTGAGCCGAGGCATCTATTTGCCCCCCAGCCAATTCGAATGCTTGTTCTTAGGTATGGCGCATAGCCACGACGACCTCATGCAAACGGCACAGGCTGCTAAGGAAAGCTTAGATATCGTGATGCGAATGGAGGACTAAGAGGCTTCGCAGAACATTTTAAGACAGCGTCTGGAGCGATAAGGCTTCAGATGCTGTTTTTTTTATACTAGTCCTTGTCTTTAGCAAGCTCTCAAAAAGTACAATGACTCTTGGCTGATCCAAGGCTATATCTCTTGCGCTTTGCATTTGCTGGGGGCTGATGCTTGGAACGAGCTTTGGCGATTTTTGCCTATATTAGTAGCTCGAAATCAAGAGCGAAATGAGGAAGCAAACAAAGCCTCTCGAAGGCAATACAGATAAAGCAATCATACTGAGGGGAGTCCGAGAGAATAACCTCAAGTCTGTAGACGTCGATATTGCACGCGGCGAGCTAACAGTTATAACGGGACTATCGGGATCGGGCAAAAGCTCGCTGGCCTTCGATACGCTCTATGCCGAGGGGCAACGCCGCTACGTAGAAAGCCTATCGGCCTATGCCCGACAGTTCCTCGGTCGTATGCGCAAACCCGAGAGCGATCTCATCGCTGGTATTCCTCCTGCCATAGCTATTGAGCAGCGAGTGGCTACGCGCAGCCCTCGTAGCACAGTGGCCACCAGCACCGAGCTCTACGAATACTTTCGACTACTCTTTGCTCGTGTAGGCAAATGCATATCTCCCATCAGTGGAACTGTGGTAAAAAAGCACAATAGCTACGACGTATTGAAGTATGCCGAGAGCCTTCCGGCAGGTACACGTCTTTATCTCATCGTGCAACTACATAGTCCAGAAGGCAGGAGCATGAGAGATCACTTAGAGATATTAAGCCAACAAGGATACACGAGACTTTTCTGTCAAGGCAAGCTACATCGTATTGAGGAGCTTCTAGCAACCAAAGAAGACTTCGAGGGAAAAGCTTGCTATCTGCTCATTGACCGCCTTCCCTTAGTAGAGGATAGTCGCGAATATGCAAGCCGTTTGGTAGCATCGACAGATACGGCCTTTTTCGAGGGGAGGGGAAGCTGTACCATCCGAGCCGAAGTGCCCACTAGTGAGTCGGGCTGGCAAATCGAAGAGCGTACGTTTAGCAACGTATTTGAGGCAGATGGCAGAGTATTCCAAGAGCCATCGCCAGAGATGTTTAGCTTCAACAATCCGATTGGAGCCTGTCCGCTCTGCGAAGGTTTTGGTAAGGTAATGGGTATAGACGAAGACTTGGTTATACCCGACAAGAGTCTATCGGTTTATGAAGATGCTGTGGCCTGTTGGAATGGGCCTAAATCGCGCATGTGGCAAGACGAGTTCATTCGCTTAGCAGCCGCTCACGACTTCCCAATTCACAAGCCATACCACTTACTAAGCAATGAGGAACAGTGGCTACTATGGGAAGGTATTGATGGAGACGAACAAGCCGACTATGAAGGCAAAGTGGGTATTAACCCCTACTTCGATATGCTTAGACGCGACATCTATAAGGTACAAAATCGGGTGCGTTTGGCACATTTCCGAGGCAAAAGTACTTGTCCTCAATGTCACGGCATGAGGCTCAAGGAGGATGCTCTATGTGTAAGGATTGCTGGGATAAACATTTCGGAACTTTGTAGCATGAGCATAGAGAAAGCAAAAGCGTTTTTTGACAAACTACACATCGACGATGCCGATTACTTCATTGCCAAACGACTACTCGAAGAGATAGAAAAGCGACTTGCCGTACTACTCGACGTGGGCTTGCCATACCTACAGCTCGACCGCCTATCAAACACACTTTCGGGTGGCGAAGGGCAACGAATTACCTTAGCCACACAGCTTGGCAGTAGCCTAGTAGGATCGCTCTACGTACTCGACGAGCCAAGTATAGGACTACATCAACGCGATGCAAAGAGATTAATACAAGTGCTACATCGACTACGAGACATTGGCAATACGGTAGTAGTAGTTGAGCACGATGAAGAGATAATTAGAGCTGCAGACTGCATCATCGACATCGGGCCTGAAGCTGGAAGGATGGGGGGCGAAATTGTTTTTGCAGGCACGTTAGATGCAGTGAACGAGCAGACTCCAGGCTACACTGCTGCCTACCTTAGTGGTAGAGAAAGGATAGAACTCCCAAGCCAGCGACGTAAATGGCAAAACTTCATCGATGTAAAAGGTGCATACCTACATAACCTAAAAGAAGTGGATGCCCGCTTCCCACTAAATTCACTTAGCTGCATCACAGGGGTTAGCGGATCGGGCAAGAGTTCACTTGCAAAAGGTGTGCTATATGAGGGGGTAAAGCGCCTGCTCGAAAACGGCACACTTCAAGGTATCCCCTGCAAGGCCATCGAGGGCGATCTAAAGATGCTACGTGAGGTGCAATACGTCGATCAAAATTCAATAGGCAAAAGTACGCGCTCAAATCCTGCCACCTACATAGGTGCTTACGACGAGATAAGAAAGCTATATAGCTCGCAGCGACTTGCCAAGCAGATGGGCTACCTCCCCTACTACTTTAGCTTCAATAAAGAAGGAGGACGATGCGAGCAATGCAAGGGCGAGGGACTCATCAGCGTTGAGATGCAATTTATGGCAGACATCAAGCTGACCTGTGAAGAATGCCAAGGCAAACGCTTCAAACGGGAGATACTCGACGTAGAGTATCAAGGGGTCAATATCTATCAGATACTCGAAATGACGGTCAATCAAGCCATCGAGTTCTTCGGGCAGTTTGAATCAGATAATCATGCCATCAAAATAGCCGAGAAGTTGCGCTGCTTGCAAGATGTTGGATTGGGATATATCAAACTTGGTCAGAATAGCAGTTCTCTATCGGGCGGGGAGAACCAACGTGTCAAGCTAGCCTATTACCTTGGACAGGCCAAGCCGGAACCCTGTCTTTTTATCTTCGACGAACCTAGTACGGGTCTTCACTTTCACGACATCAAGACTCTACTCAAAGCCCTCAATGCATTGATTGACAAGGGTCACACAGTTCTGCTCGTAGAGCACAACTTAGAGTTGATCAAATCGGCCGATTATGTGATAGACATGGGGCCCGAGGGAGGCGATGCGGGAGGGAAATGCCTCTTTGCTGGCACTCCAGAGGAGCTAGTCAAGTGTAAGGATTCATATACAGGGCAAGCATTACTGAAGCTTCTTGCCAAAAACTAAAACAAGTTTTGTTTGTTTTAGTAAAAACACGGCAACATTGAGATAATAATTAGTAAGCCTGACAAAGCAAAAAAACGAATAACAACAAAGGTACTATACCTCAAAGAAAAAGAAAGGAATTATCATGGGTATCATTGGTTCAATAATAGTAGGTATACTAGCAGGATTCATAGCTAGTAAGTTGCAAAGAGGAAAATCACTGGGTCTAATAATGAACCTCATTGTAGGTTTGTTGGGTGGACTAGTCGGCAGTTGGCTCTTTGGAGTAGTAGGCATCAGAGAGGGCTCAAGCTTTCTACCCCAGCTCGTAACAGGTACTGTGGGAGCTATTGTACTTCTTTGGTTGGCGGGAGTATTATTTGGTAAGAAAAGATAGTAGATTTCACTGAAGCTTCAAGCTAAAGACTGTGTTAAACTGTTTTCGACACAGCGCATCGGCTACGTCCATCCTCAAACTATTCATAGAGCGAGGGAATTGATCATGAGACTTCATATTGCAATCCTATTTGGCTCCCTATTTTTAGCAGTACAGAGTCCGATCTTCGCTCAAAATGTGAAGGAAAAGACGTCTGCAGAGGCTCCCATCATCAATTTATTGCAGAGAGACACACTGTACGATATCCTTCTGCCAGATGTCTTCGTAACTCACACCAGACATAGAGCACGCCAGCTGAGTATCGCTGAGAAACGCGAACTATGGCGTCTGATTAGGGACGTCAAGATCACCCTGCCCTATGCCAAGATGATAGCCGGAACGCTGATTGAGACATACGAATACATGGAGACGTTGCCCAACGACAAGAGCAGAAATAAACACCTAAAGTTGGTTGAACGAGATCTCAAAAAAGAATATACGCCCAAGATGAAAAAGCTAACCCTACGACAGGGCAAGCTGCTAATTCGCTTGGTAGATAGACAATGCAATCAGAGTAGTTATCGAATTGTAAGTGCGTTTTTTGGCTCGTGGAAGGCTGCTTGGTGGAATCTATTTGCCCGCATCAATGGGGCCAACCTTAAATCTCGCTACAACCCAAAAGAAAACGAGGACGATGCGCTTACAGAGAGGATAGTTTTGCTTGTAGAAGACAACCGCATATAGTTAGGCCTTTGCCTAATTGCGAATGACTTCGTTGCTTGCGTGTCGCATCGCTTAGTCACAGACAAAAGTCTGCTCCTAAGTGATTCGCACTTAGCGCCTTGTACTTCAGCAATTATTCAGAAGGCCTAATAGAAACAACAAAAAGAGACAAAACTTTGCCTAATTGCGAATGACTGAGTTGCGGGCTTGTCTCATCGCATATTAACCAAACACCTATAGCACATGAAAAGGACAAAAAGATCGGCGTTTGTAGTTATAACCTTACTCATTGCGCTGATAGCAATAGCACAAAACAGAAAGAGTAGATCGAAAGAAGATATAGAACCACAGAGAATAGACAGCATCATGAAACTAAATAAACTAACCCAGGAGGAAGAAGCAGTAATCATAGGCAAAGGAACAGAGGCGCCATTTTCTGGCTCCTTGCTAAACGAAAAGCGTACTGGCACATTCCATTGCAAGCAATGCGAGGCTCCATTGTACCGATCGGAAGACAAATTTGACAGCCAATGCGGATGGCCTTCTTTCGACGATGAGATCGAAGGAGCCGTACTGCGCAGCACCGACGCCGATGGCAGACGCACCGAGATAACCTGCAAGCAATGCGGAGCACACCTTGGACATGTATTCGAAGGCGAAAGATTTACTGCAAAAGACACTCGCCACTGCGTTAATTCGATCTCCATGATCTTCATCCCCGATACTGAAAAGCAAGTAAAAAAAGCCTATTTTGCTTCGGGCTGCTTCTGGGGTACCGAGTACTATATGGCCAAGAAAAAAGGTGTGATAGCAAGTAGTGTAGGATTTATGGGTGGGCACGTAGAAAACCCAAGCTACAAGCAAGTTTGCACTGGAGCAACAGGACATTTAGAAACCATAGAACTAGAATATGATCCAAGCAAAGTGAGCTATGACGAGCTACTCAGACTCTTCTTCGAGACCCACGACTTTACACAACGTAATGGTCAGGGTCCCGACATTGGCCCACAATACCTTTCGGCTGCTTTTTACTCGAACGATGAAGAGAAAGCCTCGATAGAAAAGCACATAGCCATACTTAGCGAAAAGGGGTATAAAGTAGCGACAATGATTCGCCCCGTATCAAAGTTTTGGATAGCCGAAGAGTACCACCAAGACTACTACGACACGAAGGGTGGTCGCCCCTATTGCCACGCCTATAAGCCCGTCTTTTAGCACTGAGATCTATGAGTAATTGATGAAGTTCAAGGCGCTAAGTGCGAGACCCTTAGGAGCAGACTCTCGTCTGTGACTAAGAGGCGAGTCACGCAAGCAACGAAGAAATTCGCAATTAGGCAAAGATCTCATTATGGTTTCTTTGCATTTAATCTAACCTACTAATCACAGCTACAACGTCTTTTTATACTATCTTTGTGCCTACACTTATAGTCAAGTGACATAGCCTAGACTAAGCAAAGATGGAAAGAAAAATACGCAGAGCACTCATTTCGGTATATCACAAAGATGGATTGGCAGAGATACTTAGTTTACTCCACGACCTAGGGGTAGAGTTTGTATCTACTGGTGGTACTAGACAATTTATTGAGCGTTTGGGCTATAGCGCCGTAGCTGTAGAAGACCTTACTCAATATCCACCTATGCTAGGAGGTAGAGTAAAGACCCTACACCCAGCAGTTTTTGGAGGCATCCTTGCTCGGCGTGATGAAGCCAACGACCTTTCCGAGTTGCAACGTCATGGACTAAGAACGATCGACTTAGTAATCGTAGATTTATATCCTTTCGAAGACACTGTTGCTTCGGGTGCAAGCGAGAGTGAAATAATAGAGAAGATAGACATTGGTGGTATCTCCTTGATCCGTGCAGCTGCCAAGAACTACAAGGACGTACTTATCGTTTCGTCGAGAAGCCAATACACCAACTTAATGGATCTCCTTAAGAATAAGGAAGGAAGCAGCTCCCTTGCCGAGAGAAAATGCTTTGCACGTGACGCCTTTGCCATTAGTTCGGGATACGACTCAGCCATCTTCAACTATTTCGACGCTGGAGAGAAAACACAATTCCGCGCTGCTGCAGGTACTCCACGTGTATTACGATACGGAGAGAATCCACATCAGAGAGCCTATTTCTTTGGCGACTTCGATCTCTACTTCGATAAACTTCAGGGCAAAGAAACCTCCTACAACAATTTGCAGGACATCAATGCAGCCGTAAGTCTGGTTGCCGAATTTACAGCCCCTACCTTTGCCATCCTAAAACACACAAACGCCTGCGGATTAGCTTCGAGAGGTAGTGTTCTAGAAGCTTGGCAAGCAGCTTTAGCAGCCGATCCGATCTCTGCATTTGGAGGTGTATTAGCGACCAACACTCCTATCGACAAAGAGACAGCCAAGGAGATCAACAAGCTCTTCTTCGAAGTGATCGTAGCTCCAGACTACGACAACGAGGCGCTTGAATACCTCACGCAGAAATCTAACAGAATAATACTCTTGCAAAAGAGAAAGGTGAGCGAAGAATGGCAATATCGCTCCATGCTCGGAGGGGTACTCCTGCAAGAACCCGACAAAGTTCTTGGCAACCCTCATACATGGAAAGTAGCCACCGAAAGAGTACCCAATGCCGACGAAGTTGACGACCTCATCTTTGCAGAGAAAGCTGTAAAACACGGCAAGAGCAATGCCATCTCACTGGTCAAAGACAGCCAGCTCTTGGCCTCTGGCGTTGGCCAGACTTCACGAATCGATGCCCTAAAGCAAGCGATCGAAAAAGCCAAACAATTTGGATTTGACCTCCAGGGAGCTGTCATGGCTAGCGATGCATTCTTCCCCTTCCCCGACTGTGTAGAACTTGCAGCCAGCGAAGGCATCAGTGCCATCATTCAGCCAGGAGGATCGCTCAAAGATCAGCTCAGTATCGACGAGGCCAACAAACACGGCATCGCTATGGTGATGACCGAACTAAGACACTTCAAACATTGATAATTAAGCTAATTGCTACAAGATTATAACGCATAATGGGATTATTTTCATTCAGACAAGAACTGGCGATGGACTTGGGTACAGCCAATACCATCATCATCAAAGATGGTAAGATAGTACTCGACGAACCATCGGTAGTCGCTTTCGACAAACGAAGCGACCAAATGATAGCCGTAGGTACAGAAGCCAGAGAGATGTACGAAAAAGGACATCAAAATATCCGCACTGTACGCCCCCTTAGAGATGGTGTGATTGCCGACTTCAACGCTGCCGAGCAGATGATCAGAGGCATGATACGAATGATCAGCAGAAAGAACCGCTGGTTTAGCCCCTCTCTTCGCATCGTGGTAGGAATTCCTTCGGGCAGCACCGAAGTAGAGATACGTGCCGTACGAGACTCGAGCGAGCATGCAGGTGGTAGAGATGTGTATATGATAAAAGAGCCTATGGCCGCAGCAGTAGGTATAGGCATCGACGTACTTGCCCCAGAAGGAAACATGATCGTTGACATAGGTGGCGGCACTACCGAGATTGCAGTTATCAGCCTTGGAGGCGTAGCTATGGATCAGTCGATTCGTGTAGCTGGCGACGAACTTACAAACGATATCATGGACTACATGCGCCGTGAGCATAATGTGAGAATAGGAGAACGCACTGCCGAGCAAATAAAAATAAACGCTGGGGCTGCTCTGCAAGAACTAGAGACACCACCAGAAGACTTCTTGGTGTGTGGAGCCGACCAAATGGATACGCTACCAAGACGAATTCCTGTAACCTACAAAGAGGTAGCACACTGCCTCGAAAAGTCAATTGTAAAGATCGAAGCGGCTATCCTAAAGGCACTCGAAGAGACTCCACCCGAGCTCTATGCCGACATTGTTCGCAACGGTGTCTATCTGACAGGAGGTGGAGCGATGCTTAGAGGTCTCGACAAAAGACTTACCGACCGCTTTGGCATAACCTTCCAAGTGGCCGAAGAGCCCTTGCACGCCGTTGCCAAAGGAACTGGTATAGCGCTCAAACACATAGACAAGTTCAACTTCCTTATTCGCTAAGCAACTTCGAAAACGGTTGCTCTGGCCAGAAACAATCTTCAGAGCCCGTGTATCCAATATGCACGGGCTCTGAGTGCTAAGATCCAAAGTAACTAATACGACAAAGTGCTTAACTAGCACCAGCAACGTAAATGCGCAAACTCATTGAATTTCTGATCGAAAAAAAGCATTGGATACTGCTAATACTCCTAGAGATTGTAGCCTTTACCGTGCTTTTCAATGACAGCCTTTACCACCGAAGTTTGGGACTTACTGCCACAAACATTATTTCGGGAAAAGTAAATTCGGTAACAGCTGAGCTTCGTAGTTACGTTGGGCTAAGAAACAAATACAAGACTCTACTCGAGGAAAACGCACGCATCGAACTCGAGTACCTCACCCTCCGTAGGATGATAGAGGAAGCCGATGCCGACACAGTCCAACCTCGCCTTTTCGTTGCCGATTCGGGCAATATCGAAGCTCCCATATTCTCATACATCACTGCCCGCATCACCAATGCCAGCTCCAATAGGGTCAACAATTACTTCTCTATCGATAAAGGATCGGCCCACGGCGTAAAGCCCGAAATGGGTGTTGTGTCTGGCACAGGAGTCGTGGGCACAGTAATGAGAGTTTCAAAAAACTATTCGTTGGTTATCCCACTCATCAATCCCGAGTTTAAGCTAAGCTGCAAGCTCAAAGGCAGCGACTATGTCGGCTCCCTACTCTGGGATACCCCAGGCTCTTCTTTGGCCAAGCTCACGGATCTACCTCGCCACGCTCCAATAAGCCAAGGCGACACCGTGCTTACGAGCGGCTACTCATCGATTTTCCCTGCCAACCTAATGGTAGGAACCGTAGGCGAACTCCCCAAAAGTGGACAGTCGAAATTGGAACTCAATTCATTCAGCTCGGTACCAATCGCATTGAGCACCGACTTCTCACGCCTCTCGTTTGTGTACATACTCGTACAAAAAGACAAGAGCGAACTTAGAGAGCTCGAAGAATCACTAAACATGCCCAATCATTCAGCATTATGAATAGAGCTTTCAACATTGCCATTGCAGCCCTCTTCCTACTCTTACTGCAAGTTTGGGTGTTCGACTTCATTTTCTTATTTCGATTAGCTACGCCCTATCCATACATCTACCTGCTGCTCATGTTGCCCCTCGACGTATCGAAGAGCAAGCTCACCCTCATGGGCTTTATTTATGGTAGCCTGCTCGATATCCTATCCGGATCGCCAGGTCTGCATGCAGCTACCTTTACGGCTATCGCTTTCTTGCGCAACTACCTCACAATACCCTTCCTCGAAAAAGAGACAGACCGTAGCCAAGCCCCCTCGTCCAAAAACATGCGCGCAGGCATATATATCTTCCTATTCGAGCTTGTAGCCATACATCACAGCCTGCTTTTCTTGCTCGATTCGTGGCGAGCATTCAAGGTCGACTACGTCATGCTCCGATGCTCTAGTAGCATCTTGCTAAGCTACACACTACTCGTTATCATTCATTCCCTTTTTGGTAGTAGGGCAAGGTCTAAGGATCATGACTAATAAGAATAGCAATACGACGTCGCATCGATACCTCTTGTTTATTGCCACTATAGCTTTGGTGGCACTTTACATCATACGCCTATTCTACCTACAGATCTTAAGCCCCGACTATAAGCAACGAGCCGAAAACAATGCCTTCTATCAAAAGCCAATCTACCCTTCACGTGGGGTTATCTACGATCGCAATGGCGAGCTACTAGTTTATAATGAACCAGCCTACGACCTTATCGTTACGATAAAAGACCTCGTACCCTTCGACACACTCGAGCTATGCCGTACGCTCGATGTAGACCGAGAGTACTTCAGCCGACGTTTTCTCGAGCTTCGAGACCGCCGGCTCAATCCAGCATACTCACCCTATACCCCCCAGCTACTTCTTGCCCAACTCAACCCGAAAGAAGCAGGACGATTTCAAGAACAGCTATATAAATACCAAGGCTTCTCAATACGCCCACGCTCGATACGTCAATACAAATACCACCATGCAGCACATGTATTAGGCTACATGGCCGAAGCCAGCCCTGGCAACCTCGAAGAAGACAGCTCCTTGGTGGCAGGAGACTATGTAGGCAAAAGCGGTGTAGAAAGAAGCTACGACCAAATACTGCGCGGGCAAAAAGGGGTAGAAATGCTACTTCGAGACTCACGTGGCAGAATAAAAGGACGCTACGAAAAAGGGGCGTACGACCGTGTGGCTATTCCTGGAAAGGATATTACACTCTCGATCGATGCCAACTTGCAAAAACTAGGCGAGAGCTTAATGCAAGGCAAACGTGGAGGGATAGTCATGATAGAGCCATCGACTGGCGAAGTGCTATGCTTAGTGTCGAGCCCGAGCTACGACCCAGCTCTGCTGGCTGGGCGAGATAGAGGTGCCAATCATAAAGAGCTAGCCAACGAAGCCAACAAGCCCCTCATTGCTCGAGCCATACAAGGAGCCTACCCTCCAGGGTCGACCTTCAAGACTGCACAGGCGGCCATTTTCCTCGAAGAAGGTGTGATGAACGAACACGACCGCTACAGCTGCTACCACGGCTACCCACTCTTGCGCAATAGACCGCGCTGTCACTCGCACGGATCGCCCATCAACCTCATTCCAGCCATTGCTACTTCGTGCAATGCCTACTTCTGCTGGGGGCTACATGCCCTACTCGATGATAGGAGCGTCTATCCAAGCCCCCAAGTAGCACTCGAACACTGGAAGAACCGCATCGTACAGTTAGGATTCGGATACAGGCTTGGTCTGGACTTACCAGCCGAAAGGCGTGGATACATACCCAATAGCCAAGTCTATGACAAGGCTTATAAAGGTCGCTGGAACTCCTCTACCATCATCTCCATCGCCATCGGGCAAGGTGAAGTGCTGGCAACACCCTTGCAAATAGCCAACCTAGGTGCCATCATTGCCAATAGAGGGCGCTACCGCCGACCTCATATGGTGAAGGAGATTCAAGGCTCTAGCTTAGATACCACCTACACCAACTGGATAAGCAGCGGCATCAGTCAGGCAAATATGGAACTCGTGGTAGCTGGTATGGCAAGTGCCGTTACTGGAGGCACCTGCCGCGGTGCAAACTTCGCTCCGGGCGAGATAGAAGTCTGTGGCAAAACTGGTACGGCAGAAAATCCTCACGGCAAAGACCACTCGGCCTTCCTCGGCTTTGCACCTCGCAACAATCCAGAGGTAGCCATATCGGTCTACGTCGAGAATGGAGGCTTTGGTGCAGTGTATGGAGTACCCATAGGTAGAGTGATGATGGAGTACTACCTTCGTAAGGGCAAACTCTCTGCTGCTACACAAGCCATAGCAGATAGAATGGCTAAGCAATCGATACGTTACGACAATGTCTTTTAATAGTAAACCTCTACGCAAAAGAGTCGACTGGCTAAGTATTCTACTCTTCGTCGTCCTCGTGATATCGGGCTGGTTTGCCATCTGCGGAGCAAGCTACGATTTCGACATGAGCCGCCTCTTGGCACCAGGAAGCCGCCCCGTCATGCAGCTCGTATGGATTGGCTTTGCCTCACTTATTGCCTTTTCGGTATTAATGATAGAGGCCGATCTCTTCGAAACATTCTCTACCCTTTTCTACCTATTGATCTTAGGCGTACTTGTACTCACTATATTCATTGCTCCAGACATCAAAGGCTCCCGATCCTGGCTAGTAATCGGGCCTTTGCGCATTCAGCCAGCCGAGTTTGCAAAGGTGGCTACGGCACTCTGCTTAGCTTGGCAAATGAACAAACATGGCTTTAAGCTTGCAGGATTCAAGTCCTATGCCATTACTTTTGGCATCATCTTCCTGCCAGCTGCCCTTATCCTTTTGCAAAACGAGACCGGCTCAGCTCTGGTCTTTGCAGCCTTCTTCATGCCCTTATACCGCGAAGGGCTCAAAGGGGCATTCCTAGGTATTGCATTCTGTGCCATCCTGTTTTTCGTTACTGCCATGAAGCTGCAGGGCGAGTACTGGTGGCAATACACCCCGGCAGATACGTGGTCTATCTATGCCATGATCTATAGTATCTGCCTCATTCTCATGCGACTATATACGCGTCAGCGCGGCCTTGTTTACCTCATAGCCCTACTCCTTCCCCTTGTGCTACACATTGGCTTGGCCATCTATGCTATATTCTATCCGGTCAATTACCTCTGGGCAGTAGGCCTACCCCTCGCAGCCTTGGTATTTTGGTGCCTTTTCTGGGCAGCAAAGAAGTTTCTGCTCAACTACCTGCTCATTGCCATCTTTGCTATCGGCTCGCTTGCTTATGTACAGTCGGTCGATTATGTCTTCGACGAAATCATGCAGCCACACCAGCAGATGCGTATCAAGGTGGCACTTGGCATCGAGCAAGACCTACGTGGTGGGGGCTACAATGTAGACCAGTCCAAGATAGCTATCGGATCGGGCGGACTTACAGGCAAGGGCTTCCTCAAAGGCACTCAAACAAAACTCAAGTACGTGCCCGAGCAGGATACCGACTTCATATTCTGCACCATTGGCGAAGAGCAAGGCTTCCTCGGATCGAGCTTCCTACTCATACTCTTCGCTGCACTGATCTTGCGCTTGGCCTACCTTGCCGAACGATCGAGTAGCACTTTCACCCGTGTATACGGCTACTCGGTAGCGGCCATCCTACTCTTCCACCTCACAGTCAACGTGGGGATGGTACTCGGTTTAGTACCCGTGATAGGAATCCCCCTACCCCTTTTTAGCTACGGAGGCTCCTCGCTTTGGGCCTTCACCATCATGGTCTTTGTGATGCTGCGCCTCGATGCCGATCGCGACTTCTAGCGTAGGCCAATTGATACCCGACTAAATTCAGACGCATATATGCTAGAGCCTCAAGCTCGAAGCAAACACACCCTAGAGCGAAGTCACTCTTTCCCAGACTTCGCTACGCATCATTGCACATTCATCGAAACAGCTGGCAGATAGCTTGATACGACTCGGACTACGCGACTGTAAAGCAAATCGGGAATAAGAAACTGATACTGTAAACAGATTCTGGATTACAGAGAATGAAGTGTAAAGCGAAACAGGAATAGCAGCCCGAAAGCCTCAAACAAAAACGAGCACAGCATTGGCAAGTATTTTCATCAGCTTGGCAATACATTTCCAAGGTGATGGAAACTTATTTCCAAGCCGTTGGAAATATATTTCCAACTAGATGAAAATATACCCCCACCCCTATGAGAATGTTGTGCACTGCATTGTCTTCGACAGTTTCAGCTTACTAAGAGCACGCAATAACTCATTAGTCGAGTCCGCTCATTTGAAGTGGTGCGATGAGAATAGGAAGTGAATCTGCAACTCAATTATAGCTTGATACGATATTGAAATGGCTCGAAAAGAGTAATCATAGGAAAGAGGGCAAGAATTGGGGTAAGGATGGAGAATGCTCAAAAGAAGTTGCGACCAAAAACAAGTGTGGGCCGAGTAGCAAATATTTCATTTGCCACCCAGCCCACAAATCGATATAGCTATTCGTGAGTAGCGGTCTACACCTCGCTAAAGCGACGCGAGAGTGCCATCATACAAGCACCGATCACACCAGATCTGTCGCCCAAGCTAGCAGTACAGATACGCGTATCGCGATTTACAACGTTGAGCGAATAGATACGTACTACAGACTGTATAGCATCTGTGAGCACATCGCCCGAGTTTGAAAGACTACCACCTATAATTACTAAGTCTGGATTGAACACATTGATCAGAGCAGCTACCTGACGTCCCATTCGACGACCGATCTGCTCTATTACCTCTAGGCAAAGTACATCCTCCTGCTTGATGGCTTGGATAATATCGTCGAGCTTAATACTTTCGCCAGCCTCTACCATCGGAGAGAGTATCGAGGTTTCGCCCTGTTTGATACGCTCTATCACCTGTGTATGCAAGGCCCATCCACTGGTTTCGGTTTGCAGACAACCCTTCTTACCACACTGGCAGAGTATCTCATTGTCGTAATAGCTGACGTGTCCAAACTCGCCACTAAATCCGCTTTTGCCTACATAGACCTTACCACAAAGTATGATACCAAGACCGACACCCCAGCTTAAGTTGAGATACAGGATATTCTTTTCGCCTTCCTTCACCAACCCTCCTTGGGTATATTCGCCGAAGATCATCCCTCTAGTATCATTGTCGATACTTACATTGCAGCCGATCTTATCTTTTAGGTAACCCGATAGGGGCTGCAGGGCTTCATCTTTGAAGTAGGTAAAGCTATGTCCGGTAGATGGATTGATACGCCCAGGCATATTGATATTGATATTGAGTATCGACTTTTGGTCGATCTCATGACGGGCGATGAAGTCTTTAATGATGTCGCACAATTCGTCGATTTTCTCTGGCTCGTCTTCGAGCAGGTAAGGGAGATCGTACTCCACTACTGTCAGATTGCCAAGCATATCGATAAGACCGATATTGATGAGCCTATGCTGTACGTCCACTCCAATAAAATGCCCGGCCTTTGGTTCCAAACCATAGAGCAAGGGGTGTCTGCCTCCCGATGTTTCTAGCTTGCCATAGTCTTTCACGCAGTGGCAATCCATCAACTCGGTGATGAGCTTAGCAACTGTTGGCACACTAAGCATCAATATCTTCGAAAGATCAGTAATCGTACTGGGACCATTGTCGATAAAATGCGCAATGATTTGCTTCTTGGTCTGTGCCGACTTGGTGCCAGACTCCAATTCTTGTAAAAAAGCCTCTGTCATTTTCATATTAAATTTTATGTTATTCTATTCCATACCCCAGCCTAAAGCTTATCGGGCGACGTCTGCTGTATTATCTAACTCAATTCTACCCGACATCAATCTTACCCATGAGGGGAAACAACCTTTTCCTCAGAAATGGCTTCGAGTATAGTTATTCTTTATCAAGTTTCTTTTTGCCAGATCGAGATCTGGATCTTCTTTTATTCGTATTCGACTTTTTAGAACCAGCCGATCCTCCGGCAGGCTGTACGCTGTTGCTTGGCTTCCTATGCGTACTATGCCTACGCTTAGAATTGCCTGAAGCGCTGCGTTGGCCTCGCCCTGCGGGCCGATCGAAGGGTCGGTATTCTGGCAATGGACCAAAGCTATTATCGATAGGAAGCTTTTCGACTTCTCGTCCCAAGAATCGCTCCACCTTGCCAAAATCCCTTTGCTCATCTTCAGAAACGAAGGTAATAGCGATACCCTCGCCATTGGTGCCACGGGCCGTACGCCCTATGCGGTGCACATAGTCCTCGGGATCGCGCGGGATGTCGTAGTTAATCACTACTTCAATATTATCTATATCAATACCTCGAGATACAATGTCTGTGGCTACCAATACGTCTACATAACCATTTTTGAAGTCGCGCATCACCTGCTCTCGCTGAGTTTGAGCCAGATCGCTATGCATATCGGCAGCGTTGAATCCGAGGCGACGTATGCTGTGCATGAGCTCACGCGTCTTTACCTTCGAAGAGGTGAAGATTAGCGT
Source organism: uncultured Porphyromonas sp. (assembly GCA_964535945.1). Classification (GTDB taxonomy): domain Bacteria; phylum Bacteroidota; class Bacteroidia; order Bacteroidales; family Porphyromonadaceae; genus Porphyromonas. The sequence continues at coordinate 2,631 of CAZHWP010000016.1, read as the reverse complement.
CCGATTGGGAGGATTGTCTACAAAGAACTGCCTCAAAATGGGTAGTTTTTGAGCCTCATAACAGACATATGCCCTCTGGCTTATGCTGGCGGGAGGCTTCGAGAGCTCGATTTCGACCGAAACAGGATCATGCAGTATCGACTCGGCTAGGCTTTTGATCTTCGCAGGCATCGTGGCCGAAAACATCACCTTTTGGCACTGCGAAGGCAATAGCTGATGGATCTGCATGATATCTTCGAAGAAGCCCATATCTAGCATTCGATCGGCTTCGTCGAGCACAAAAAACTCGACACGAGAAAAATTGTGCGTGTCCAATTGCAAGAGCGATATCAATCTACCCGGAGTAGCAACTACAATATCTGCCCCCAGTTTCATGCCACGGCTCTGTTGCTCCCAAGCAATTCCATCTGTACCACCGTAGATTGCCACAGCAGAGATAGGCAGAAAATAGGCAAAGCCAGCTATCTGCTGATCGATCTGCTGAGCGAGCTCACGGGTAGGCGCCATTATCACAGCTCGCACAAACTCTCTACTCTCGTCGTTTTGAGTCAACTTCTCGATAATAGGGAGCAGATAAGCAGCAGTTTTGCCCGTACCTGTAGGGGCACAAGCAATCATGTCGCGACCATCGAGCAGTGCAGGAATAGTAGCAGCTTGAATGGGAGTAGTATTAAAAAAATTCATGGCGTCAAGCCCATCTAAAAGCTCATCGCTAAGATCAAAATCGTCAAATCTCATAGGTACACCTTAATTCAAGTACAAAGATAAGCAATTCTTTAGAAAACACCTTTGACTTAGGGGATTAGTTTTGAAAAAGGCTTGGAATATTTACAAATGAAGAACACAAAATCGCCCATTCATTGACTAGATAGCATAAATCGGCATCTTCTAACTAAGAGATGGGACTACTTGGCAGGAATATCTTTGTAACTTTGCAAAAGGAAGAGATCTTTGCGCAAGGTCTCAATATAAAGGCTAAGCATATGATCGATCCATTTTATTCACGAACAGAAGAGACTATTTGCGCCCTAGCATCATCGGCTCAGGGAGCAGCCATTGCTGTAATCCGCATCAGTGGGAGCGAGGCATTCGATTCAGTAGGCAAAATCTTCAAAGCCAAAAAGCAAAGCATCAAGTTGAGCGATCGAATACGTGAAGCCATCTACGGATACATTTTCGATGGTGATGAACTACTCGACGACGTATTGCTCATCGCTTTCAGAGGCCCCAACTCATATACAGGCGAAGATTCGGTAGAGATACAGTGTCATGCATCCTATTACATCGTCCAAAAGGTACTGCACCTGCTCTGCAAAAATGGGTGTAAGATGGCTGCCCCAGGCGAATTTACTCGTCGTGCATGGCTCAATGGCAAGATGGATCTAAGCCAAGCCGAAGCCGTAGCCGATATCATTGGTAGCGAGAATAAAGCTCAGCACCGCATGGCAATGATGCAGCTCAGGGGGAAGTATAGCGAGGTGCTCGACAATCTGCGCGAGCGAATGCTACACTTTGCAACGCTACTAGAGCTAGAGCTAGACTTCTCTGAAGAAGATGTAGAGTTTGCCTCACGCCATTCGCTGATAGAGCTATCCAAAGAGATAAAGACGAAAATCTCAAGTTTGGTAGCCAGCTACCAAACAGGCAATGCCATCAAAAGAGGAATACCGGTAGCAATTGTAGGCGCCCCAAACGTGGGCAAAAGCTCTCTACTCAACACACTGCTAGGAGATAACTTAGCTATTGTGAGCGATATACCTGGTACCACCAGAGACAGCATAGAAGACAGTATAGACATCAATGGCTTGCGCTTTCGATTCATAGACACAGCGGGTATCAGATCGACGAAAGATCAGATAGAAGCACTGGGAATTGCACGATCATACGAAAAAGCAAAACATGCTCAGATCGTTCTATTAGTAATAGATGCTGTAGATCCTCAATCGAGCTTAGACCAATCGATCTTGGAAGCGATAGGCGAATCGGAGAAACTATTTGCCCTAATCAATAAAACCGATCTGGTAGACGAAAAGCAACTGGATGCACTGAGCCAAACACTATCGGAAAGGCTACCACAAGCCACAGAGCTAAGAGTATCCCTAAAAAAAGGAATCGGCATAGAACAGCTCACCGACGCACTAAGCAATACGCTACTGATGCCAGGAGAAGACGAAGCGACGATCATCGTTAGCAATGCACGGCACCAGCAGCTCCTGAGTGAAGCTGCCGAAACGATTAGCAAACTCGAAGAGGGGCTCGAAGATGGCGTAACGGCCGACTTCCTAAGCCTCGACCTGCGCCACGCCATCCAGCTATTAGGCGAAATAACCGGCAACGAAATCAGCAGCCAGGAGGTCCTCCACAACATCTTCGCCAACTTCTGCATCGGCAAGTAATTGACTATCAATAACTTACACTATTTCACTGTAACTATTATTAACCTCCTCATTTTGAGGGGGTTTTCTTTTTAACACTTACCAGTTGATATTTGTTGGTATCAATTATTCCATATACTTTTGGCCCAAATTTCATTCCTGTCCCTCAAAAACGAGCAACAGCTGATACAAATTTGTAAGAGATTGTATGTCTTCAAACTAAAGTTTACCACTGCAAGTTTAGTTAATTTATTTT